>JAFAOU010000056.1 GCA_019247495.1 Acidobacteriota bacterium | reverse complement strand
CCAATGCCGCGCTGATCCTTCCCCGGCACCTTTCGGATTCGCGGAGAAGATGCGGATGGTGCGGTTGTCGACGTCGCCTTCGCCGCCGACCGTGCCGCCGACGATGTCGTTCGTGATCATCCCCTCCACGTTCCACTTCTTCGCCGCAGCTTCTTCGGCCAGTCCGCGCGATCCGAGGAGTCCTTGCTCTTCGCCTTGGACGGCGACGAGCATCACGGTGGCTTCGAGCGGATGCTGCGAGAGCACGCGTGCGACCTCCATGATCACGGCGACGCCCGACGCATCGTCGTCCGCGCCGGGAGCATCGAGCGTGGCATTCATGACGTCGGAGTTGATGGAGTCGTAGTGGCCGGTGGCGATGTAGATACGATCGGGATCGGCCGTTCCGCGGATCGTGGCGACCACGTTGATCATCTCCACCGGCACGTTTTTCGTCCGCGCCGCCTGCTGCATCGATGACTGATACGCGACCGTCATCCGCGCATTGCTTGCCGCCGCGACGCGTGAAAGCTCGTCGAAAATCCAACGCCGCGCGGCCCCGATGCCGCGCGTATCGGACGTCGTGTCCGACAGCGTGTGCCGCGTTCCGAACGAGACGAGCTTGTCGACCGTCTGCTTCATCCGCGCCGCATCGAGTTGCCCGACGATTCCGGCGACGTCGGCGCACTGCGCGTGCAGGGCGGCGGTGGCGAGGAGGATGGCGATCGCGATGAGGAGTGCTCTGCGCATCGCGGAATCGTACTGCGCCGGCACGCGATTGAAGTCAACTAACCCGTCAACGGTCGCTCGGGCGTGTCCGGAATCACGAAACGTTCAAGTTCCACGATGAGTGCCGGGATCTTTTGTTGAACAGTCTCCCAAACGACATCGAAGTCGACATTTCGGTAGTCGTGCGCGAGCCGGTGGCGCATTCCGATGATGGTCGGCCACGGGATTTCGGGGTGCTCTTGCTGAAAAGCCTTCGACACCTGGCGCGCCGCTTCGCCGATGACTTCCAGTCTCCGGACGATCGCGTCCTGATCGCGATCGCTGGCGTCGAACATCGCTCGCGTCAGGCCCGCTGCATAACCGCGAACGCGTTTCGCAGCCGTAAGCATGTCCAGCACGTATGCGTCATCACGAGACATAGATCGTCTCTTGATGTTCGAGGATGTGTCTGCGCCGAATGTAGTTTTCGCTCCGCTCTACGGCTTTCTTCGAGACGAGATCAACGGGCCGATGGAAAATCTGTTCGAGATCCTCCGTCATCGACTGCCAGTCCCAGAGAGTCCATTTTGCTGACTCATTGAAGGTAATCAGGACGTCTACATCGCTGTCGGCATTGAAATCGTCACGAAGGATCGATCCGAACAGAGCCAGTTCGGAAACTCGCCACTTCTGACAAAAAACAGAGATAGCGCTTTGATCGATATCTATCTGCAGGTGAGGCTGAACCGTCATCGCAGCTCCTTCACATGTACATCGTAACGCTCCTCCCAATCGGCGCTACCATCATCCGCGTCCCATGTCCCTTCGCCGCGCTGCGCTGCTCGTGTTGCTGACCGCCCTGCCGGCGGCGGCGCGGGTTCTGCCGGCGGGCATTCGCCCGTTTCGCACGTATGGCACCGAGGCGGGGTTGGGGAATCTGGCGGCGATGCGGATGGCGCAGGACACCGCCGGATTTCTGTGGGTGGCCACGCAGGACGGCATCTATCGCTACGACGGCAATCGCTTCGTTCGGTTCGGACTCGGCGAGGGTCTGCCTTCGAGTTACGTGCCGAACGTGCAGGCCGCGCCGGACGGATCGGTGTGGGTGATCACGTACGGCGGGCTGGCGCGTTTCGATGGACGGCGATTCAACGCCGTCGCCGCGCCGCAACCGAGTGCGATTTCGATCGACGACGCGAATAACGTCTGGATCGCGACGCAGCGCGGAGTTCTTCGCGGTGCTGCGAAGAAGCCGTTTGCGAAGATCGATGGATGGCCGAATGAAGAGGCGACCGCAGTGTGGTTCGACAAACTCACGCCCGCAACGTGGGCGGCTTCCGCGAATCACATCGGGCGTTTGGCGAATGGCGGATGGACCTTCTGGCCGAATCCCGGCAACGAACGGATCGACGCCATCGTCGTCGATCGCCAGCGCACGATCTGGGCGCGATCGGCCGCGCATCTCTGGTCGAAAGGGGAGAACGAACCCGCCTTTCACGACGAGAGCCGCGCGCTTCCGGCGACCAGCACCAGTGGCTATCTCGACGTCGATCGCCGCGGCAATCTCTGGGTTCCGACCGACCGCGGCGTCGCGACGCACAATGACAGCGGCTGGAGTGTCATCGGTGCGGCGGAGGGCTTGCCGGTCGAGTGGGCGCGCGACGTTCTGGAGGATCGTGAAGGCTCCATTTGGATCGCCAGCCTCGGCGTACACCGCATGCTCGGCCGCGGCGAGTTGACAACGTACGACCGCCGTTCCGGCCTGCCGAACGCCGTGATCTGGTGCTTCCTGTGGGATCGCGCCGGCCGGCTCCTCGTCGGCACGGACCTCGGCCTCGCGCGCTCAACGCCGACGGGATGGGAAACGGTTCCAGGCACGGCCGGACATCAGATTCGATCGGTCATCGAGCAAGCCGATGGCACTCTCTGGACGGCTGGAAGTCCCGCCGTAGTCCTGCGCGTCGGCGGCGACACTCGCGCCTTTCCGGTGGCCGGTCGCACGATCCTCAAACTCGTTTGCGACAACGACGGCGCGCTGTGGGCCGCCACGCGCGGCGGTGGTCTGCTGCGCAAAACAACCAATGAGGATCGCTTCACACGCGTCGCGGTTCCGAACGGCACCTCGGACGAAACCTTCCGCTGGCTGATGATCGATTCGCGCGGACGCCTCTGGGCCGCCGGCGAGCACGGCATCGCCTGTCTCGATCGCGGCATCTGGCGGCGCTACACGACGCGCGACGGCCTCGCGCACAACCACGCCGCGTACATCGTCGAGACGGCCTCGGGCGATTTTCTGGCAACGTACTTTGAGCCGCTCGGGCTGGTCCGCTTCTCGATCGACGGCGGCGCCGCGATGCACATCGTCGATCGCCTCGACTCCCGCCGCGGACTCTCAACCAACAAGATTTTTCTGATCGGCGAAGACGCAAGTCATCGTTTATGGGTCGGCACCGGAGTCGGCGTCGACCTCGTGAATGGTCCGCTCATCGAACACCTCGGCATGGCCGATGGTCTGGCCGGCGACGACATCGACGCCATGGCCTTCCTCGCACAACCGGACGGCGAAGTCTTCCTCGGCACGAGCTCCGGGTTCAGCCACTACATTCCGCGCGCCGATGCGCCACGCGTGGAACCGCCGCCTGTACTCATCACGTCGTCGGCCATCGGCGCGAAGCACGATTTCTCCGCGTCGTTCGCCGCGCTGACGTATCTCAAGCAGGATCTGATCGAGTATCAGGTTCGACTGGTCGGGCTGGAAGACGAATGGCGCCCCGCAGTTTCGCGCGATGTGCGCTACGCCATGCTCGCGCCAGGGCAGTATCGATTCGACGCTCGCGCGCGGCTGCGTCAAGGCGTGTGGAGCGCTCCCGTATCGGTGCCGTTCACGATCGCGCCGGCGTGGTGGCAGACGTGGTGGGCGCGCGTGCTGGCGATCGTGGCAATGCTCGCGCTGATCGTCCTCGCGCATCGCGCGCGCGTCGCGCTGCTGCGCCGCCGCAATCGCGAGCTCGAAGCGCTCGTCGCCCAAAGGACACACGAACTGGCCGACGTCAATACGCGCCTGCTCGATCTCAGCGTCACCGATGCGCTGACCGGCATGAAGAACCGCCGCTATCTCGATCTCTGCATGCCCGAGTACATGGCCGACGCGCTCCGGCGCCATGAGTCGTCGTTGCGCACGGGCGTCGATCCGACGCGCGAAAACGCCGACCTGCTGTTCTTCCTGCTCGACCTCGATCGCTTCAAGGAAATCAACGACCGCTTCGGCCACGCTGCCGGCGATCGCGTCCTCGTCGACATTCACGAACTGCTGAAGACGACGATGCGCGACACCGACACGCTTGTGCGCTGGGGCGGTGAAGAGTTTCTGCTCGTCGCGCGCAACTCGTCACGTCACGAAGCCGCGGCCATCGCGGAACGGATTCGCAGCGCCATCGCCGGTCATGCGTTCATCGTCGGACGGCGCACCACCTCACTGCGCCTGACCTGCTCGATCGGCTTCGCCGCCTTCCCGTTCCTGACGCTCGACCGCACCCGCATCGGATGGCAGGAAGTCCTCGACGTCGCCGACACCTGCCTCTACGCCGCCAAACACGCCGGCCGCAATCGCACCGTCGGTGTCCTCGATGCCGATAGCCGCGATCCCGAGACGCTGGTCCATCGCATCCGGCAATCACTCGCAGAGGTAGTCGCCTCGGGCGAGGTGACCTTGGCCACCAATGGAGATACAACCGCGATCGCGGTGTGATCTCTGGTTTTCTCCGCCCCTCCGCGTCTCCGCGTGACCCGTTCCCCTCTCCCAAAACTCACGGCTCCCGACTATTCAACCTTGTCTCCCACCGTTCGTTTTTCACGCGCCAGCTCTCGCCGTCGCGGATGAGTTGATACGTCCACGTTCCGTAGGTGCCCGAGGAAATCTGGCCGCGGATTTCTACCGTCGCGGCATCCGCGGTTGCATAACCCTGCACCAGCTTCGGTTGTACCGGCCGGATCGACTTCCACAGTTTGAAGTCGACGTCATCGAACGATTTGAAAACGGACGCGGCCTTCATGGCCTCGAGATCTTCCCGCTGGATCGCATCGAGCCAGGCGAAGCACGTCTTCACCGGCGGATCGCTTTCGCGCACCAGCTGACCGCGCGACTCCGTGACCGTGTCGTCCTTCGCGCCGGCGTCGCGGAGGACGCGCACCACATCCATCTTCTCGGCATCGAGCGCCTGTGTCAGCGCCGTCGAGTGCCATTTCGTACTGAGCGTGTCGAGCTTCGCCCCCGCGTTGACCAGCGCGCGGACGACCTCGGTGCGCCCGGCGCTGGCCTGTTGCATCAGCACCGTCTGTCCGTCGCCGTCGGTGGCGTTCACGTCCGCGCCGTGCTCGATCAGCCATCGCGCCATTGCCGCGTCCTGTGCGACCGCAAGCGTCGTGCGGCCGCCGCTGTCGCGGACGTCGACACCTGTGCCGTTCTCGAACAGTTTCTGCGCCGCCGCCTGATTGCCGTTGCTCACCGCGTCGACCATTTCGTCAGCATGGATCGAGTGCTTCGCCACCGGCGTCCCCGCGAAGAGCGTCGATTTACCGGCCGAGATCTGCAGCAGCATGTAGACCGCGCCGTTGACGATCGCGGCGACGATCAGCGCTCCGACCAAGTTGCTAATCGTTTTGCGCCAAAGTCCGCTCACGATCTTCTGCGGATCGCCTTGCAACAGCCGGATCACGCCGCCGGCTGGCGGAATGAGTCCGTGTTTGGCGGCCGACCACCGGCCGATCGCGCAGACCTGATCGCCCGGCGCCACCATCTGCTCGCGCAGCTGTTTGTCCGAAAGATCGCGATCCTCCGTCATCTTCCAGTCCTTGCGGAACTGGCCATCGTCATCCGTCAGCAGCTCTTTGATCTCGTGAATGATCGTGCCGGGATGAAAGCCCTGCATGTCCTTCAGCGCGGTCGCCTCGAGATACGCCGCCGCGTTCCTTCGTCCTTCATCGGTGCTGTACGACTTCTTCGGAAATCCTTCCAGCATCGGAAAGCCGAGGATGCGCACGGAACCGTGCGGAGAATCGATGGCGCAGGGAGCGAGCGCGAAGCCGGAGTAGTCCTTGATCTCGCTCGATCCGTCATTGCTGTGCGAGATGTGATCGATGTCGTAGTTGTAGAGGACCGCGGCGTTTCCGCTGAATGGCGCGCGCAGACTCGAGCCGATCGCGCGGATGTGGCCAACCACCGTGGCGGTCGCATCGTCCTCGAACTGCTCGCCGCCAAAGCCTCCGAACGATGACTCGCTCGACACGCGCATCGCATCGCGCGCCGACGTGACCGCGCCTTGCAGCGACGACACCGAGATCCACATGAAGAAGCTGGCCACGCCGGTCGCCCACCAGAACGCGGGCGGCTCGACGTGGCCGTGCAACACGTACCAGTAACAGCCGAAACAGGCGGCCAGGATCAGGAGGCTGACCAGACATCCACGCTTCATGATTGTGGCGAACGCGGCGATTGTACTCGTGCCATTCGTCCCCTACACTTCCGCGCACATGGCACTTCCGAAAGTCTCCCTCACGCAGAAGATCTTCATCGGTCTCGCGATCGGTGTGCTCGTCGGCTGGCTCTGGCCAGCGTACGGAACGATGATGCGGCCGCTCTCGCTGCTCTTTCTGAACCTGATCAAATCGATCATCGCGCCGCTGATTTTCGCGACGCTCGTGATCGGAATCGCCGGCACCGGCGACATCCGCCAGGTCGGCCGCATCGGATTCAAATCGCTCCTCTACTTCGAGATCGTGACCACATTCGCGCTCTTCATCGGCCTCGGCGCAGTGAACCTGACCAAGCCCGGCGTCGGTGTCTCGCTCGCGGGCGTGCACACCGAGGAGAACAAAGCCGTTCTCGCGGACCGCGCAACGAAGCTGTCGAAAGAATCGTTAGAGGCTGCCGCGCGCGGCGACAGCGCCACCGCTGCCGCGAAAGCGTCGCAGGCGGCCGACGCGGTAGGGAAGGGGCTGACCGCGCCCGACCCGCCCGCCAAGCCGCAGAAATTCGGCGACATCATCGCTCACCTCGCGCCCGCCTCGATTTTGAAAGCGATGGCGGAGGGCGACGTGCTGCAGATCGTCGTCTTCAGTGTGCTCTTCGCACTCGCCGTCACGTCCATCGGCGAGAAAGCGCGGCCGGTCGTGCAGTGGTGCGAGTCGCTGGCCGACATCATGTTTCGCTTCACCGAGTTCGTGATGAAGTTCGCGCCGGTCGGCGTCGGCGCGGCCATGGCCAACACCATCGGCCACTCCGGCCTCGGCGTGCTCCGCAACCTCGGCATGCTCGTGCTGACGCTCTACGGCGCGCTCGTGGTCTTCCTGCTTTTCGTTCTGCTGCCGGTGGCGCTGCTCTTCCGCGTCCCCTTGCGCGACTTTTTCCGCGCTGTGAAAGTGCCCGCGACGATCGCGTTTGCCACGACCTCGTCGGAGTCCGCGCTCCCGAAGGCGATGGAGAACATGGAACGCCTCGGCGTTCCGCGCCGCATCGTCGGCTTTGTCCTCCCAACCGGCTACAGCTTCAACCTCGACGGCACGACGCTCTACCTCGCGCTGGCCTCGATCTTCGTCGCGCAGGCCGCGGGTGTGCACCTGAGCTGGACGCAACAGATCGTCATGATGCTGACGCTCATGCTGACGTCCAAAGGTGTGGCCGGCGTTCCGCGCGCATCGCTGGTGATCCTTCTCGGCACGCTCGCCTCGTTCAATCTTCCCGCCGAGGGCGTCATCGTGATTCTCGGTGTGGACGAGTTGATGGACATGGCCCGCACCTGCGTCAACGTCATCGGCAACTGCCTGGCCACAGTCGTTGTCGCGCGATGGGAAGGCGCCTTCCGCACGAGCGAATGGATCGCCGAGGAAGCGGACCTTGAGCAGGTGACGGGACTACCCGCGATCGCTTCGTGAGGCAGGGAGATGGAGCAGGGAGATGAGGCAGGGATGAGAGACGAGGGATTTAGGGTCTCATCCCTGGCGTCACCTCGTCCCTCGTCCCTGGTTCACCTCCCTCGTCCCTGCCTCACCCCCCTGCTTCTCCTGTTCCTGCTCGCCGGCTGCGCCTCGGCGACGCCGGATGACGCGAACGCTCCGAACGTCTCGCTTCACATCGCGCAAGAAGACTCCGCACCGAATGCCTACCTCTACGGCGGCTTGGTAAATGTGCGTTACGTGCTCTCCGTCACGAACCGGACCAAGGATCCGGTGACATTGACGCGCATCGAGATCCGCACGGTCAGCTCGGGCGCGTACACGATCCGCCCGACCTCGACGCCGATCAACGTCGACCTCGCACCCGGCCAGGAGAAGACCATCCCGCTCTCGCTCTGGGCCAACGCCCAAGGCGGCAATCTCTCCGCCCACGAATCTGTAACTCTCCGCGCCGCTGCCTACATGACCGGCCCGAACGGCCCCTTCGTTCGCCTCTTCACCGAATACCTCAGCGAGCAGTGAGTTAAAAAATGGATGTCGGCGGCTGCGTTTGACGGAGACTCCTGCAGTACGAGGCCGCCGGCTCGGCGCCGGGCTGGCCAGCGACGGCACGTTCTACGTTGTCCTGCTCCTTCTGGTTTGGGGGCTGACCGTGCCAAAACGCGGCCTGTGGCAGGACGACACTCTGCTGCTGCGGCGAGCACGCGACTTTCAGGGCCATGGTTTTCTGGCCGCGTTTACGCCGGTGGTCACTCCGTCGCGGCGTCTCTACTCTCTGCCATGCCGCCTGGCGCTGGCTACGCCTCAACCCATCTGGACGATGCATCTGCTCTTCGGCGCGGTCTGGCTCGGGCAGGCCCTTGCCGCCGGCTGGATCTGCCGGCTGCTGATGCCGGGTAAGCGTCTTACGCGGTTCCTGGCGATCTGCCTGACCCTCACGGCGACCAGCGACTACCTGACTAACAACCTCACCGCGATCGGTTACAACATCAGCGCCTTCATGCTGCTGCTGGCCATCGGCTGCAGCCTGCGCTACATGCAGGGCGGTGGCGCTGGCTGGATCGTTCTCACGTGCGCCGCTGCCTCGGTCAGCATCTGGACCATCGACGTCGCCATCCCGGCCCTGCCGTTCGTGCCGTTGATCCTGTTTTGGTGTGGGGGTACCGAGGCATGGCGCCGGGTTCTCCTGTTGCTGTCGGCGCTCGGTCTGACCTTGGCTCACGCTGCGCAGGTCGAGTGGCAGTTTCTGCACGATCCCGCCAGTTACGCGGCGGTCGCGCTTGTGCCGATGCGTCTCGCGGACCGTTTCGTTCGCACGCTAGGCTTC
>JAFAOU010000145.1 GCA_019247495.1 Acidobacteriota bacterium | reverse complement strand
AACGCAAAGGTCAAATCGTGCATTTGGTTTCTCCTCGCATGACGCTGCGAAGGATCGCCCGGGCGCGGCACACTCACCGATGCCGTTGATCACGAGCGCGCGTGATTCGCATCACACGGCGCTCCCAATCCTGGCCTTCTTCCTTTTCCATCTCGCGCCCACGTCACATACGCGGGTGACAATCATCACGACCCCATGTCCATCCCGCGCGTACCTTCACTGAGACCATGTCTCAACTTGCGAACAACGCGCAGTTCATCGACGAATCGGAGGCGCGGCCGCTGTTGCTGGTCGGTAATCCCAACGTTGGCAAGTCGCTCCTTTTTACCCGCCTGACCAATCGCTACGTCACCGTTTCCAATTATCCCGGCACCACCGTCGAGATGACGACCGCCACGGCGATAATCGGCGACGAGCGGCGCTCCATCATCGACACGCCGGGCATCAATAGCCTCTTGCCGCAGTCGCAGGACGAGATCGTCGCGCGCGACCTGCTGATCAGAGAACCCAATATCGATGTCATGCAGGTCGGTGACATCGCCAACCTTCGCCGCACGCTGCTTCTCACGCTGCAGCTCAGCGAATACGCCGTGCCGTTCATCGTCGCGCTGAACATGGCGGACGAGCTGCGCTCCGTCGACGATGGTCCCGACGTCGCTGCGCTCTCGCGCGCCATCGGCGTTCCGGTCGTCTCCGTCTCCGCGCTGCGCGGATGGAACTTCAGCAAGCTGAAAAAGGACCTCGCCCGCGCCACGCAAGCGACGATGCGCGTGACCTATACCGCCGCGATCGAAGCCGGCGTCACCGCGATTCAGGCATTGCTGAAACCGGAGCTCGCAAGCCGCGGAATCGCGCTGGCCATCCTGTCGGGCGACGCAACGTTGAAACCGTTCCTGAAAGAATCGTGTCCAGCCAACGTTCTCGAGCAGCTCGACGACATCCGCGCCATTGCACAGCGGGGCCTGGCGCGTCCGATCAGCGTTCTCATCTCGCATTGCCGCGTCGCCGCGATCGACGAGCTTCTGGCCTCGCTCCGCCAGTCCTCGGCATTTCGCGAGGACGGCTTCCGCGACCGCATCGGACGGATCTGCATGCACCCGGTCTTCGGCATCCCCATCCTCATCGGCGTGCTGGCCTTGGCGTGGCTGCTGGTTGGAAAGATCGGTGCGGGAACGCTCGTCGATCTCATGCAGCGGCAGGTGTTCGAGCGTTTTATCAATCCGTGGACGATCCGCGGCATCGACGCCATCGCGCCGTTCCCGCATCAA
The DNA here is from genome assembly GCA_019247495.1 of Acidobacteriota bacterium. Lineage (GTDB taxonomy): Bacteria > Acidobacteriota > Thermoanaerobaculia > Gp7-AA8 > Gp7-AA8 > JADGNZ01. Next base: position 55,841 of record JAFAOU010000145.1, on the reverse strand, counting down.
CACGTCATCGCCGACGGCGTGATGACCTCCGCGTACTCAGGCCACGCCGTTAGCGCTGTCGGCCGCTTCGCGCAGACCGCGCACGATCTCTTCGTCGGACCGTATGGCGTCGTGACGATGGCCATCACTTACGCCATCGCCATCGTGCTGCCGGTGGTGATCACGTTCTTCACGTTTTTCGGACTGCTGGAAGACTCCGGATACCTGCCGCGGCTGGCGGTCATTCTCAATCGCGGCTTCCGCAAGATCGGCCTGAACGGCAAGGCCGTCCTGCCGATGGTGCTCGGTCTCGGCTGCGACACGATGGCCACGCTCACCACGCGCATCCTCGACTCGAAAAAAGAAGCGGCCATCGTCACGCTCCTTCTTGCGCTCGGCGTCCCGTGCTCCGCGCAGCTCGGCGTGATCCTGGCCATGCTCGCCCCGCTCGGCCTGTGGGCGACGTTGATCTGGCTCGGCGTCACGCTCTTCACGATCGTGCTGGCGGGATGGGCAGCCTCGCGCGTCATGCCGGGAGAGCCGGGCGACTTCGTCCTCGAGATTCCGCCGATGCGCGTGCCGCGGCTGTCGAACATCATCATCAAAGTCGCCGCGCGGACCGAGTGGTACCTCAAAGAAGCCGTGCCGCTCTTCATCGTCGGCACGCTGCTGCTGTACGCGCTCGATGCCACCGGCGCGTTGCGATTCGTGCAGCGCGCGCTCGGCCCGCTCATCATCGGCGGACTCGGATTGCCGGCTGAAGCCACGAACGCGTTCGTGATCGGCTTCCTGCGGCGCGACTACGGCGCGGCAGGCCTCTACGCAATGCAGCGGGCCGGACACCTCGATCCCAATCAGGTCGTCATCGCGCTGACCGTGATCACGCTCTTCATTCCGTGCATCGCCAATCTGCTGGTGATGCTGAAGGAGCGCGGCGCGCGGATGGGATGGGCGATCGCGGGCTTCATCGTCGTCTACTCGTTCGGGATCGGTGCGCTGATGAACGTGGCCTTCCGCTTTTTCGGAGTGTCGCTATGAAGGACGCCGATTGCTTCGAGTGCCCGATGTGCGGCACCGATTTCGCCGCGGCCGGATGCCACTCGTCGTGCCCGCTCTCGCGCGGATGCGAGATGACGCGCTGCCCGCGCTGCGGCTATGAATTCGTCGGCGGCGGACGGATCGCCGGACTGCTCACGAAGTTGTTTCGGAGGGTGACTCATGATTCACGCGGCAACGGATGAAGTGCTGGAACGCCTCTGGTACGCGACCGAGGAAGCGCGGACGCCGGCAGCGTTCGGCGATTTTCGGATGGACATCAGCGACGCCGAACTGCGCACGGCGCTCGACACGCTGATCGCAAGCGGCTGCGTCGATCAAGGCACGGGCTTCACACTTTCCGCTTCGGGCGCGGCGCGCGCGCGCGGCATCGTGCGGCGGCACCGCCTCGCCGAAGTCCTCTTCGTTCAGGCCCTCGGCACGAACCTGCACGACGCCGAGATCTCCGCGTGCGAGATGGAGCACATGCTCTCCGAGGCCGTCGTCGATCGCGTCTGCGCATTCCTCGGACATCCGCCGGCATGTCCACACGGCAAGCCCGTTCCGGCCGGCGAATGTTGCCGCGTCTATTCGACGCGCGTCGAGCCGCTGATCCGCCGCGTCACCGAGTTGCCCGTGGGATCGACGGCATCGATCGCCTACATCGCCCCGAAAACACTCTCGCGTATCGACCGCCTGGCGGCATTCGGAATCGTGCCGGGTAGCGAAATCCGCCTCATCGCCCGAAATCCGAGTTGCGTGGTCGCCTGCGGCGCGAGCTCGATCGCAATCGACGACGAAATCGGCCGCGAGATTTACGTGCGCACGGCGTGAGAAGCGGTGGTTTGGCGCCTGAACCGGCGGCGTAGCCGTCGCAAGAACCGTAGCCCACGCTTTCAAGCGTGGGTAGCGAACGCGCATTGATTCATGAGCCCGTTTTAACGGGCGAAAGAAAGCGTTCTCTCGCCCGCCAAGGCGGGCTCACAATTCGACACGATCCGCTGACCCACGCTTGAAAGCGTGGGCTACGGTCCTTACGCCGGCTTCGCCGGCGAGCGCGCAGAGGCACTTGCCGATCGCGATCCACAACCTCGTGACAAACATCACACCCCCGAATGACCCCAGTCATCGCTGCCGGCGCGTCCCGAACCTATCGTCCATTCGGGAGGCACGCCATGACCGCCAGGAAAATCAACCGCATTCTTGTTCCCACTGACTTCAGCGAAACGGCGGACCAGGCGATGCGGTATGCGAGCGGTCTCGCTCGCGCGTTGGGCGCCAAGCTCACCATCGTGTACGCTGATCCGTTCGTGCCGCCGATCGACTTCACGGCAACGGTCGGCGCGTGGGACGAGTTCTCGTTCGTCAGCCTGCAGGCGCGCGCTCAGGATCACCTGCGCGCTGATGCGGAGGCGAATGTTGATCCGTCTGTTCCTTATGACATCGCCATCCGCGTCGATCCGCCGCTCGACGGGATTCTCGCCGAGGCGCGGGCGACGGAAGCGGACCTGATCGTCATGGGGACGCATGGCCGCACCGGATTCCGGCGGCTCATCATCGGCTCCGTCACCGAGGCCGTGATGCGCTACGCCAAGGTGCCGGTGATTGCGGTCCCGCCGCATGCCGTCACGCCGGCTTCCATTCGGACGATCGTTTGCCCAATCATCGGTGAAAGCAGCATCGAGACGCTCACCTTTGCGGCGCGGATCGCGCCGCCGGACGCGAGATTCATCGTCATCCGCGCAGCGCTGACTGATGATGACGAGCAGGCAGCGGCCGATCTCTTCGCGATGCGTGAGGCGATCCCCGAGGCGCTGGCGCCGCGTTGTGAGCTGAAGCTCCTCGGCGACGAGCATGCCGGCAATCAGATCGAAGGTCTGGCCAAAACCGCGCACGCCGATCTCATCGCCGTTGCCGAGCCGGCCGGCCGCAGAACTTCGGATGTCATTCGCGGCACGTTCGCCGCGCGGCTCGTGCAACACAGCGAATGTCCGGTGCTCACCGTCAACGAGCTCGCCGCGAGAGCTGCCGCGCGTGCGCTCGAACAGGAAGCGCTGCTGCTCGCGTGCGCGACGAAGTGAGGCGATCATGACGACTTTCGAAGCGCATCCGACGGTGATGTGGGAGCTGACGCGCGCGTGCGATCTGCATTGCAGCAACTGCACGATCGGCGCGACCGAAGCCCGCGGCGCCAACGAGCTATCGACGTACGAGGCGTACAAGACGATCGACCAGATCTCTGCCCTTGCGCCGCGTGAATTCATCCTCACCGGCGGCGATCCATTGGAGCGCGACGACGTCGTCCAGATCGTCAACTATGCCCGTCGCCGCGGTCTCGATCCCGCGTTCATGGCCAGTGCGACCTCGCAACTGACCGGGGCAGCCATGGAACGGTTGGTGCGCAATGATCTGACGCGGATCATCTTCAGTCTCGACGGCTCGACCGCCGGATTGCACGAAGGCGTGCGCGGAGCGGCCGGGACATTTGCGAAGACGCTGCGCGCGATTCGAATCGCGGAAGTGGTCGGACTGAAGATCGAGATCAACACGCTCATCACGCGGCAAAAAATCGGCGATCTGACTGCAATCGCGGACCTCATCCGGGCGATGCGCATCGCACGCTGGAACCTTTACTTCCTCGTGCCCGTGCTCGCATCGTCGCGTGCGGAGATGCTGCGTACGGACCAGGCCGAGGAGGTCTTCGCCACCATCGACGCGATTCGTGGCCGGGAGGCGTTCGCCGTGCGTGTCGTCGAGGCGCCGCACTACCGCCGCTTCCGCATGCAGCGCGACCTCGATGCGCGCCTGGAGAACGTCGATTCCTGGGCCGATTTCAGCGGCTACGAAAATCACAACGGCGGCGATCTGATGGACTCCGCGCTGGATGGCGCGCGCGGCTTCGTCTTCATCTCGCACGCGGGCGACGTCCGCGCCAGTGAGTTTCTTCCGTTGAGCGCCGGCAACCTTCGCTATCGGCCGCTCGATGCCATCTACCGCAGCAGCGATCTTTTCGTGGCGCTGCGCGACCCCAACAACCTGCAGGGCAAGTGCGGCCGCTGCGAGTTCCGCCACATCTGCGGCGGCTCCCGCGCCCGCGCCTGGGCCGTCGACGGCAATGTGTTCGCCGGCGATCCGCTCTGCGCCTACGAACCGGGTGTGGTCATGCCGCTGCCGGAAGCTCTCGGAACCGCCGAGGCGTGAGAGGGGAATTCATCATGTCGACAACGTTCGCAGTCCAGGAAAAGCTGATGCCGTCCACACACAGCACAACGATGCGCGCCGCGGTGTTTCACGGTGTTGATGATATCCGCGTCGAAGACGTCCCGCGCCCACACGCCGGACCGGGCGAAGCCGTGATCCGCGTGACGATGACCACCATCTGCGGCACGGACGTACACATCATGCGCGGCGAGTATCCGGTCAAGCCGGGCCTGGTCATTGGTCACGAGCCGGTCGGAGTCATCGACCAACTCGGCCTCGGCGTCACCGGCTACAACATCGGCGACCGTGTGCTCGTCGGAGCCATCACTCCCTGCGGCCAATGCAACGCCTGCCTCTCCGGCAAGCTCTCGCAATGCGGCCACGGTTCGGGCTACGAGGCCATCGGCGGCTGGCGCTTCGGCAACACGATCAATGGTGCGCAGGCTGAATACCTGCTCGTTCCGAATGCGCAGGCGAACCTTGCGAAGATTCCCGACAGCGTTCGGGATGAGGAAGTCGTCCTTCTCGCCGACATCGCGTCGACCGGCATCGGCGGCGCGGAATCCGGCGGCGTAAAAATCGGCGACACGGTCGCCGTCTTCGCGCAAGGTCCGATCGGTCTCTGCGCATCGCTCGGCGCGAAATTGATGGGCGCGTCGATGGTCATCGGAGTCGACGGCGACGACGACCGCATCGTCATGGCGCGGAGGATGGGAGTGGACGTCGTCCTCGACTACCGCGTCGTCGACGTCGTCGAAGAGATCAAGCGGCTCACCGGCGGAACGGGCGTCGATGTCGCCATCGAAGCACTTGGAACGCAACAAACCTTCGAGACCGCGCTGCGCGCCCTTCGCCCCGGCGGCACGCTGTCGTCGCTCGGCGTCTACTCCGGCAAGCTGCAGGTTCCGTACGACGCCTTCGCCGCCGGCCTCGGCGATCACCGCATCGTCACCACGCTCTGCCCCGGCGGCAAGGAACGGATGCGCCGGCTCATCGAGATGGTGCGCCGCGGCAAACTCGATCTCCGTCCGCTCCTGACGCACCGCTTCAAACTCGCCGAAATCAACGACGCCTACAAACTCTTCGCCGAACGGCGCGACGGCGTGATGAAGGTTGTGATCACGCCTTGACGCCGATCGGACGTTCATCCGCAGATTACGCAGATCTCCGCAGATGAAAACGCGCGAGATCTCTAAAGAAACGTGGATCGCGATCGCGTCGCTCCTCGGAATCGCGATTTACCTCATCGCGCGGTTCGCGTTGCATGCGCGGTTCGCCGAATGGGCGTTGATCGCTGTGCTCCTAGGAGGCGTTCCGCTTCTGTTCGATCTCCTGAAGAAGCTGGCCGCGTTCGAGGTCGGATCCGATGCTCTGGCCGGCATCTCCATCATCACCTCGGCGATCCTCGGCGAATATCTGGCGGGCGCGATCATCGTGCTCATGCTGTCCGGCGGAACGGCGCTCGAGTTGTATGCGACGCGGAGAGCATCCTCGGTTTTGTCGGCGCTCGCGAAGCGCGTTCCGAACAGCGCGCACCGGCTGACCGACGCAGGCATCATCGACGTGGTCATGGCCGACGTCCGCATCGATGACCGCCTTGTCGTTCTGCCGCATGAAATCTGTCCCGTCGATGGCGCGGTCGTCGAAGGACGCGGAACGATGGATGAGTCGTACCTGACCGGCGAACCGTTTCAAATCGCCAAGGCGCCCGGATCGGAGGTGCTGTCCGGCGCGATCAACGGCGAGGCGGCGATGACCATCGTCGTCACGAAGCTGCCGGTCGATTCGCGCTACGCGAAGATCGTGCAGGTCATGGAGCAGGCCGAGGCGCAGAGGCCGCGCCTACGCAGAATCGCGGACCGCCTCGGCGGCTGGTACACATTGCTGGCGCTGGCCATCGCGGTCGCGGGATGGATCATCGGCGGTGAGCCGCGGCGATTTCTGGCGGTGCTCGTGATTGCCACTCCGTGTCCGCTGCTGCTGGCAATTCCGGTGGCGATCATCGGCGCGATTTCGTTGGCGGCGACACGCGGCATCATCATCAAGAACCCCGCGATGCTCGAGCAGATCGATCGCTGCCGGACGATCATTTTCGACAAGACCGGGACGCTGACGTACGGAAAGCCGTCGCTGACAGACGTTCTTTGCGCGAGCGGCGTGACGCGCGAGATCGCGCTGCGGCTGGCGGTCAGTCTCGAGCAGTACTCGCGGCATCCGCTGGCGATCAGCATCCTTGACGCGGCGCGTGCCGAAGGTGTTGCGGCCGCCGACGTCGCAGACATCAGCGAACGCCCGGGCGAAGGACTGCGCGGGCACGTCGGCGGCGACATTGTCGAGATCACGGGGCGGAAGAACGTGGCGCCGCGGATCGCGTCGCAACTTCCGCCGCCGGCCGCCGGTATGGAGTGCGTCATCCTCCGCAACGGCGAGTACGCGGCCACGCTGCGCTTTCAGGACGTGCCGCGCGCGGAGAGCCGCTCGTTCGTCCACCATCTCCTCCCGCACCATCAGGTCGGAAGCGTGATGCTGCTGTCCGGCGATCGCGATGCCGAGGTGCAGCATCTGGCCGGGCTTGTCGGCATCGAGAACGTGCGATCGGGCGCGAGTCCCGAGGAGAAGCTGGCGATCGTCCGCGCCGAGGCCGCGAAAGGATCGACGCTCTTTCTCGGCGACGGAATCAACGACGCGCCGGCGATGGAGGCCGCAACCGTCGGCGTCGCGTTCGGACACAACAGCGATATCACCGCGGAAGCGGCGGATGCGGTCGTCCTCGATCAATCACTCGCGTCCGTCGACGAGTTGATTCACATCGGCCGCCGCATGCGCCGCATCGCCCTGCAGAGCGCCGTCGGAGGCATGACCCTGAGCATGATCGGCATGCTCGCCGCGGCGGCCGGCTGGCTCGCACCCGTCCCCGGCGCGGTCGCGCAGGAAGTGATCGACGTCCTCGCGGTGCTCAACGCGTTGCGCGTCGCCGCCGCGCGGCGGGAGTTGAGCGATTTGAATGGGTGATCACTGTCGTCGTAGCGCCGACGGCTCGTCGGCTGGACCGCCAGCGGCTCGCTGGCGAGTGTGCGAACGGGACTGCCGCCGAGCCGGCGGGCCGCCGGCGCTACGACTTTCGCTCCTACGCCCTCGCCTGCGCCACATTCCGCAGCGAGTCGTAGGACGCGTTCACTCCCTGGCTGAGCAGCCGGAGGACGCTGAACCAGATGGCGGGACTTTCATCCAGAACGCGGAGGAACGACTCGCGTTCGATGAAACCGAGGTCGCACGATGTGATCGCGCGTGCGGTGGCGTCGTTGGCGCGCAGGGAGACGACCGATTCGAGTCCGAGGATGTCGCCGGACGACGCAGTGCGCATGCGCTTCCAGTCGCCGTTGCGTGCCCGCATCAGCAATTCGATCGTTCCTGAGTGGATGAGGTAGATGCCGCGAGGCTGCTCGCCTTCATTGAAGAGGATGGTGCCTGCCGGCCGATGCTGCAGCGTCTCACGCTCGGTCAGGCAAGCGTCCGCAGACGGGCGCCGAGTTGCGAGTTCGGTAATCACAGGTCACCTCGGCATGCACAGTAGGCGGTGCACCCGAAGTGATGCTGTGATGAGCACTACGCGAAACGGTGACTCAGATCGTCACCAGCGCTTCGAGCGACGCAGTCTGCACGAACATGCTCGAGCCTTTGATCTCGATCATCTTGCGGCGTTTGAAATCGCTGAGCAGGCGCGTAATCGTTTCGCGCGTCGTGCCGATCATCTGGGCGATCTCTTCGTGCGTCAGGAGAACCTTCAGCCTCGTTCCCTTCGGCGTTTCGTCGCCGCTGCGCGCGCACCAGTCGAGGAAGAGGCGAGCCAGTTTTTCAGATGTACTCTGCGAAAGTCCGAGGCTGCGAATTTCGCGCTGCGCCGAGTGGTACTTCTCGCTCAGTTGCTGCGCAGTGTGCATGCAGGCCTCGGGATGCGCATTGAGGAAGTGGACGAAATCCTCGCGGCGAATGAAATTGATCTGCGACGGCTCCAGCGTCTCCGCCGAAACTTCAAACGCATTGGCCAGGATCGTCCCGCTGAGTCCGAGGACTTCTCCCGCTTCCGCGATCTTGACGATGAGCGTCTTCCCCTCGGACGACGACGTGGTCAGCTTCACGCGCCCGCTGCAGACGATGAAGACGCCCCGCGGTTGTTCCCCTTCAACGAAGAGCACGGATCCTTTCGGATAGACAGCGGTGAACTTGATCGTGTCGAGTGCTTTCACTGCCGGCGTGGCCATGTTGCAGAACTGGCGTTCCGTGCGGAACGTGCAAGTCGTGCAGTTGTTCTGAGTGTCAACGTTGTAAGGGGTCCGCATCGTTTCCTCCATGCGGCGGGATCATCACCGCCGCGTTGTGAGCACTATCACTCCGCGGCGTGACGCGCGCCCCACCCCGCGGGGTAGGACGGCAAACATGCCGAGGTGGGAAGCGTAGTGTGGGCGTCCTCGCCCGCATCCGGCGTGGCGTCTCGCTCGACGGGGGTTTCCGTGATGAATACCAATCTGCAGTTGAATCCCAGAAACCACCGCTGGGCGAGGACGCCCATAGGATGCAGGCGGGACGCCCGCACTACGCCTCGGGTGACAGTCATCACCACCCGGCGTGATCACGTGTACCGGCGCATTCGCGACCGCGCCCTAACCTGACCGGCATGAGGACGGGAACAGCATCGGCGCGGCTACGCTGGATCGCTTTCAGCGTGCCGGTCGTATTCCTGGCCGCGTTTCACGGCGCGCTGTTGCTGCGCCGCTTCGGCGATGCGTCGATCACGCGGCCGATGGTTCTCGGACGATGGGCGTTCGCGATCGCCTTGTTGGCCACCGCATTCATTGCCCGGAGATTTTTCTCCGGCCGCCGGGTCGTCATCATCTTCTGGCTGCTCGTCGCGGTTCTGCACCTCGCCGTTCCGGCGGGTGGCAGCGTCAACAACGCGGCGTTCCTCATTGCCACGTTGCCGGCGCTCATCGTTCTCGGTACGAACGCAGACGCGCGGCACGCACCGTGGCCGGCTTCGATGCTTCGCCGCGCCGCACCGATCGCGTTCGTGACGCTGCGCCTCGATCCGTTTCAGGCCGGCCGCGCTCCTCCTTCGTTCTAGGTGCCCACTCGCGACACTTTCCGATACGAATGAGGACTGATCAATGACTAATAAACTTCTTCGGAGCGCGCTCGTTGCGCTGCTCCTTCTCCTTCCACTCGCTGCGATGGCAGACGACACGCCCACGAAGCCAGCGGAAACGAATGCAGCGGACACACCCAAAGCAGAAACGCCGATGCCGTCGTTCTTTGCCGAAACCACCGTCACTGCCACCGGCTCGAAGCGCGACGTCTTCGAGATCGCTACGCCGGTCACCGTCATCCGCGAGGAGACGATCGAGCAGAAATCGCCGCAGAACGCGGCTGAATTGCTGCGCGAACAGCCGGGCGTGGACATCAACGGCGTCGGACCGAATCAGGGACGGCCGGTCATCCGCGGCCAGCGCGGACTCCGCGTCCTGTTCCTCGAAAACGGCCTGCGCCTCAACAACCCGCGCCGCCAGACCGACTTCGGCGAAGTCACAGGCCTCGTCGATCTCAACAGCGTCGCGACGATCGAAGTCGTGCGCGGACCGGCGTCCGTCCTCTACGGCACCGACGCCATCGGCGGCGTGCTCAACCTCGTGAGCAAGGATCCGTCGTTCCCAACGAACACGAATTTCACCGGCTTCGTCGAAGGGCGTTATTCGAACAGCGGCAGCCTGGCCAGCGGCAGCGCGGGCGTCAATGCGCGTTTCGGCGCACTGACGATGCAACTCGGCGGAACGAAACGGCAAGTCGATGAGTACGACGCTCCGTCCGGAACCTTCGGAGCGATTCGCCTGCAGAACAGCGCAACCGTTCTCGATTCCGGCGTGCACGATTCCACCGTGTGGGGCAATCTCTCGTACGCCGCCAGCGATCGCGACAAGATCGGTTTCCGCTTCAATCGCTACCGCGCCGGTCAGGCCGGATTCGGCTATGTGCCGGCGAATCTGTACGGCGTCACGGAAGACGCCAAGATCCGCATCACCTATCCCAGCCAGGATTTCGATCGTTACATGCTGTCGTATTTGGGCTCGCCACTGGACCGCGCGTGGGCCGACTCCACCAACGTTCAGGTCTATTACCAGCGCAATGCCCGTCAGCTTGCCAATGACATCGACATCGATATCGGTCCGGTCGGTCCGGGATTTCCGCATTCCACGGTGCACGCCGATACGCTCAATCATTCCGACGTGCGCACGATCGGATTCCGCTCCGACGCAGTGAAGATTTTCGGCAATGGCCGCCACATCATCACGTATGGCGCTGAGGGAACGCGCGACCATAGCGACAATACGGATTCCTCGCTGACGACGACAACGATCCGCACGCCGCACGGCAATTTCGTCGACATTTCGCCAGACACGCTCGCCAATGCGCCGAACGCCACAAACCTCAGTTATGGCGTGTTCGGCCAGGACGAGATATCACTGACGGCGAAATTCAAAGTGACCGGGGGCCTGCGCTATCACAATGTCAAGACAGAGGCCATTGCCACTCCCGGCTGGAATGTGGCCGGACTCGGATTTGCCGATCACAATGTCGTCGGCGCGTTGACGACGACGTACCAGGTCACCGACTACATGAACCTGCTCGCGTCGTACGGCCGCGGATTCCGCGCGCCCAATATCATCGAGCGTCTCTTCAATGGGCCGACGCCGGAAGGCAGCGGCTATCAGCTTCTCAATCCCGCCCTCAAGTCCGAAACTAGCAACAATTTCGACCTCGGCGTGAAATATCGCCGCTGGGACGCGTTCATGGAGGCCGTCGCATTCCGCAATGACATCAGCGGCGGAATCATTCAAGCCTATCTGTCACCGAGCGAAATCGCGCAGCTTGACCCGGCAACGCAGGCCGCCATCAAAGCCAGCGGCGCGCAATTCACCGTGCAGGACCGCAATACGGAGCGTCTCCGTTATCAAGGCGTCGAGCTGGCCCTCGGCTGGCACTCGCATCGCGGCATTACAGTGGGCGGCAATTACACGTGGATCGACGGTAACCGCATCGATTCGATCAATCCGCCCACGGGCGACAGCTATTCAAACAAGATTTACGCCTATGCGCGCTACGAGCCGCAGACAACACGCTATTGGGTCGAGTACCACGTTCGCCACAATGGCGCCGCGGACGCGAATATCGCTCCGAACGAGCCCGTGCCGCCGGTAGGCCGCACGCTTCCGTCATTTACAGTTCACGGCGCCGGCGTAGGAGTTCGGCTCTTTGAAACGGCCGGCGTCTCCAATGAAGTGTCGCTCTGGGCCGAGAACCTGACGAACCAGCTCTACGCCGAGTTCTCCAACGCCACCTTCTTCCGGCCTGAGCCCGGACGGACGCTGAAGGTCAGCTACCGCGTGAAGTTTTAGAGCTTCGCGGCTCCGCGTGAGAAGGGTTTCACGCGGAGCCGCGGAGACGCGGAGGGATTTACGCCATCGCCGCAGCCCGCGAGCCGCGCGGACGCCGTTTCCAGGCGACGTACGGACGCGCGAGCTGGCGCAGAGCGCTGTTCTTGAGCGCGTACAGATCGCTGGCGATGTTCGGCGACATCAGGTCCGCCGTCTCTTCGGGTTGCACCACGAGTGAGACTTCGATCGGCAGGATGCCCACCGGCAGACCGGCGCGGCGGCAGGTCTGGTGGAGATGCGTGAAGACCTCTTTCATCGCGTCGGGATCGGGCGGCGCGACCTCTTCCATCTCGCTTCCCAATGTCGGCCGGAAGATGCAGACCGTCGGAAATGCGCCGGCGTTGACGATCCGATCGATGCCACGCTTGGTCGCTTCGATCGGCTCCACGCCCGCGATGATCTCGCCGGACACGCGCCCACGTCCCAACTTGCGCGACGTGTACTCCATCGCCTCGAAGAACGCGTGCTGTCCGACCGTCTGCGCTTTGCCGGGGCAGAGCCGTGCGAAGACCTCGGGATCCTCGAACTCGTAGCAGAACGAAAAATGATCCGTCCCGGCGGCGATCAGCTCGTCGTATTCGTAATAGCTGTTTCGCGGAACGGGAACAGCCTGAACGCCGATGAAACCGCCGACGTGCGTGCGCACGGCGCGCACGAACGGTTGCGCCTGACGCAGGCCGTGAATGACTTCGCGGTCTGCCTTGTCTTCGTAGTGATAGCCGGTATTGAAGTGCGTGAAGATGCAGTTCGATTCGTCGCGTGCAGCCATGGCCACCTCGACGACGTCGGTGATCCGCTTGCGCGACTCCTCGGCGGCGCCGACGTTTTTCCCGGTCGTGCAGAACTTGCACGCCAGCGACGGCGACCAGCTCCAGTACAGACAGCGGTTCGAAATGTAGATGCCGAGGTAGTTGCCCTGGAGGACGCCGACGCGGCTCATCGGGACGTCGGCGCTCGTATTGCGCGAGTACCAAGCCGGCTCGGGCGGAATTGTCACGTCGTAGTCAGCACCGTCGCGAGTGTCGTTCACGAAGTAGCGCCCGGCCGAGATGTCGAGAACAAAGGGCGAGCGCAACGCAAACGGCTCGACGACCGGAACGTTCACCCAGATCGGCTTCGGCGCCGGGATGACGATCTCGAGTCCGGAGCCGAGTCCGGCCCGCGTGCGGCTGATGCGCCGCCCATCCTCGGCGGTGTGACACGACTCGGCGATGCGCATCCCGCGGCAGAAAAGTTCGATCTCGAGCTCTACGGGTTTCAGCATCGGCTGATTAGAGGCGCGAGGGAAGTCGCATCCCATGATTCGCGTCACACGAGTGTGTGACGGCCGGCGTGCGCGGCGGCGGCGCGAAAATCACAGGAAGGGTTAGCCGATATGTTGAATGTTGAATGTTCAATGTTGAATGTTGAATGTTGAATGACTGATTGCCGCAGTCGACAACCTCCTTCGACTCCCCATTCAACATTGAACATTCAACATTGAGCCTTCCAATCAGCCTGCGGCGCCGCTGATTGACTCGCTAGTGGTGGCCGAGCCTTAGGCAACCACCGCCATCGGCCGTGCCGACTGTGACACACGACACACCCTCCTGTGAGCACCCCCACGGCTTCCATTGAGCCGCGGCGCGATCCTGTCGTGGGAGGTTGCCCATGTCCCGCATATTGCCGAAACAGGAAGCCATTCCGCGGACCGAAATGATCGCTCTTCTCCGCGCCGAGCTCGTGAAGCTGACCGACGACGACAACTCCATCTGCAAGGTCGCATCGGAGCGCGGCATCTTCTGCAAGGGATTCCATCGCAACAGCGACGGCGGCCTGCGCCGCTGCTACTCCTGGCTCGACAAGCGCCGGCCCGGCATGTCGCGCGAGGAGCTCGAAGACCTCGCCAACCGTTGGCAGCTCGCCCGGCAGATCGTCGACGAGCTTCCGCTCGCGTGCGACGTGCAGCAGAAAGAGCACGACTCCTGCCGCGGCTGGGACGACTTCTCCAACGAAGAGCTCGCGGGCTTCTTCACCGAGCTGACCGGACGTTCTCTCATCGTCGCCTGATCCTGCCATGACCATCGCCGAACACGAAGTCGCGTATCCCGTCCACCTCGAAGCCGACGTCGTTCTCCGTAACGGCCGCACGCTGCGCATCCGTCCCGTACGCGCCGACGACCAGGAGCGCCTGCGCGCGTTCTTCATGACGCTCTCGCCGGAAACCTTGCACGCGCGTTTCTTCGCCATGTGTACGGCCGATCAGGCGCTGCTCTACGCGCCGGCGTCCGTCGACTACGTCCACGAATTCGGCGTAGTCGGTGAAGTGGGCGATCGCATCGTTGCCGTCGCGCATTACTTCGCTTCGCCGCGCCATCCCAGCGTCGCCGAGGTCGCGTTTGCGATCGCAGACGACCAGCAGGGATGTGGGATCGGGACGCTGCTCCTGGAAAAACTCGCAGCGGCGGGGCGCATGAACCACATCGAGCGCTTCGAGGCCGAACTGCTCGCCGAAAACGCGCGGATGCTTGACGTGTTCTTGTCGTCCGGCTTCGACGTCCTCCGCCGCTCCGATGAAGGAACCATTCACGTTTCGTTCGCCATCGGATCGACGCCGGCGTCGCGCTCTCACACCGCGAGCCGCGCACAACACGCCGCGCACGAATCGATGAAGCCGATCTTCGCGCCGCACTCGATCGCAGTCGTTGGCGTGGGCCGGCGTTCGGGACAGTTGGGTCACGAGATCCTTTCGAATCTGCGGCGCTCCGGCTTCAACGGCGAGCTCTTCGCTGTCAACCCTCACGCGAAAGAAATCGACGGCGTGCGCTCGTATCCGTCGCTGACCGAAATCCCGGTCGCGGTCGATCTGGCCATCCTCGTCGTGCCAGCGCACGAAGTGGAACGCGTCATCGATGATTGCGTGACGAAAGGCGTTCGCGGCGTGGTCGTCATTACCGCGGGCTTTGCCGAGACCGGCCAGGCCGGACGCGACGCCGAACGCCGGCTGCTCGACAAAGTCCGCGCTGCCGGAATGCGCATGGTTGGCCCGAACTGCATGGGCGTCATCAACACCGATCCAGCCGTTCGCATGCACGGCACGTTTGCCGCGACCTATCCGCCGGCCGGCAACGTGGCGATGTCCAGCCAGAGCGGCGCCCTCGGCGTAGCCATTCTCGATTACGCGCGCTCGCTCAACATCGGCTTCTCCACCTTCCTCTCCGTCGGCAACAAGGCCGACGTTTCCGGCAACGACCTCATTCAATACTGGGCCGAGGACCAGCGCACCGACGTCATCCTGCTGTACCTGGAGAGCTTCGGAAACCCGCGCAAGTTCGCCGAAATCGCGCGCCGCGTCGGCAAGTCGAAGCCGATCGTCCTCGTGAAAGCCGGCCGCTCGGCTTCGGGCGCACGCGCCGCCGCGTCGCACACCGGTGCGCTGGCGTCGAGCGACGTCATCGTCGCCGATCTTCTCCGCCAGGCCGGCGTGATCCGCACCGACACGCTCGAAGAGCTGTTCGACGTCGCCTCGCTGCTCGCCAATCAGCCGCTTCCGCGAGGACGCCGCGTGGCGATCCTCACCAACGCCGGCGGCCCCGGCATCCTCGCCGCCGACGCCTGCGAAGCGCACGGGCTGACGCTCGCGCCCCTCGGCGATGCGACCGTCGAGCGCCTGCGCTCGTTCCTCCCCGCCGCGGCCAGCGTTGGCAATCCGGTCGACATGATCGCCTCGGCATCGCCCGAGCACTATCGCCGATCGCTCGAAGCGCTCATCGACGACGACTCGATCGACGACGTGCTCGTCATCTACATCCCCGTGCAGCCGACGGATGCCCCCGAGGTTGCCGGGGCGATCCGCGACATCGCCGCGCATGCTGACGGCAAGACCATCCTGGCCACGTTCATGAGTGCGCACGGCGTCCCCGAGCCGCTCGCGCCGGTGCCGTCGTTCGCCTTCCCCGAGCGCGCCGTCGGCGCCCTGGCCCGCGCCGCGAACTACGCCGAGTGGCGCCGCCGTCCCGAGAAGGAAAGCGCGCCGCTGACCGTCGACGAAAGAAAGCTGCGCAATGTCGTCGAGAACGCGATCGAGCGCGGCGGCGGCTGGCTCGATCCCGCCGAAGTCGATCGCCTGCTCAACGCCGCCGGCATCAAAACGCCCCGCGGCGTGATCGCCATAGACGCCGTCGAAGCCGTTGCAGCAGCCATGTGCGTCGGCCAACCGGTGGCGCTGAAAGCGATCGGCCCCAACCTGCTTCACAAGAGCGACCGCGGCGGCGTCCGCCTCGGACTCGAAACCGAATGCGACGCCCGCGACGCCTTCCTCGAAATGAAGTCGCGCCTCGGCGACGACATGACCGCCGCCTACGTCCAGCCGATGATCCCCGGCGGCATCGAAGTGATGCTCGGCGCGACGGATGACCCCACCTTCGGCCACGTGATGGCCTTCGGCGCCGGCGGCACCCTCGTCGAGCTCCTCGCGGACGTCGCGTTCCGCATCCATCCGCTCACGGAAACCGACGCGGACGACATCATCCAGCAACCCCGCGTCGCCAAACTCCTGACCGGAGTCCGCGGCGCCGCCCCGAGCGACGTCCCCGCGCTGCGCGAAGCGATCCTCCGTCTGTCGGCACTGATTACGATCTGCCCCGAAATCCGCGACCTCGACATCAACCCGCTAAAAGTGCTCGAACACGGAGCCATCGCCCTCGACGCCCGGATTCGCGTAGAGCGAATCGTCCCCGCGCCACCCTCGCGGCGCATCGCGTACTGAGAAATCGCCGTTGACATAAACGTCGCAGTCGGGCCGGACGCTTACCGAAGCACGCATTCGTTCTATAGAATCCGAGGTCGTGAAGACCCACGCAGGTATCGACCGTCGCAGCCTCATGATGTCTCGTCGTATCGCGGCGAAGATCGACAGCGATCCGAACCGCGGAGGGCTCGCGCATGCTCGGGAGGTTTGTGCGCGATGGGTTCAGAAGGGGAACGTCCCGGCGAAAGAATGGCTGGCGATCCTGCAGCGCCCCTGGCCCGAGATTCGAAGCATTCTGCTAGATGATTCCGAGGAAGGAAGACGCCTGCGTCAGAACGATCCTTTCTGCGGAATCCTCACTCCGGCTGAGCGGTGGGAGATTTACCGGGAGGCTGCGCGGAATGAAGCCGCGATGAGCGGAAACTCGCGATGAGAAAGGTGATCCTCTTCGTCCAGATTTCGCTGGACGGCTTCTTCGAAGGGCCGAAGAAGGAGATCGACTGGCACATGGTCGATGATGAGCTTCACGCTCATGTCAACGAGGAGCTCAAGTCAATGGGAGCCTTTCTGAGCGGCCGAGTCACCTGGGAGCTCATGGCCGGATACTGGCCGACGGCCGACGCTGACCCCGCGAGCACTCCTCCCGTGAAAGAGTTCGCGCGGATCTGGCGCGACATGCCCAAGGTGGTTTATTCGAAGACGCTCACTTCAGCGGGGTGGAACACCACGATCGCGAGGAACGTCGTGCGGGAAGAGGTTGAGGAGCTCAAGCTTCAGGCCCGAGGGGATCTCGTGGTTGGAGGAGGGGACTTGGGAGCGGCCTTCATGGAGCAGGACCTGATCGACGAGTACCGCATCTACGTTCACCCGATCCAGATCGGGGAGGGAAAGCGCCTTTTTCCTCCTTCGAAGGAGAAGGTGCTGCTGCGTCTCGCAGAGACGCGAACGTTCGGGAACGGAGTCGTCCTTCTCCGGTACGAACGACTGAGGCGCAGCGCGGAAAGTTAGCTCGGAAGGCCGTTCGCGGTGGATTCCACGGCTGCAGCGCGGTCGAGGGCGTCGTCGAGCGTCGTTACGCGGTTCGCGAAGAGTTCCACGTTCTTCGAACGCGCCAGAGCAGAGCGCGGTTGCTCGCGCACTTCGGAGAGGATCAGCAGCGTCGACTGGGACTTGCACTTCAGCGCGAGCTGACCGAGCGCGTGGATGCCGGTGGCGTCGATGGCGGGGACGTTGCGCATCCGGAGGATCAACACCCGCGGCGGCTTTTCGATCTCGCTGACGACTTCGCGAATCTTGTCCGCTGCGCCGAAGAAAAACGGTCCGTTGACTTCGTAGATCTCGACATCTTTCGGAATCACGCGGCCGGATAGGGTCCGTTTGCGCTTGCGGACTTGCGTGATCGACTCGGGGTCGTCGATCGCGCTCGTGTCGCTCAACTCTCCGCTCACCCCTTCGATGTTCGTCACCTCGGCCATCCGCCTCATGAACAACAGCGACGCCGCCACGACGCCAACCTGCACGGCAACGGTGAGGTCGACGAACAGCGTCAGCGCGAACGTAACGACGAGAACGAAGACGTCGCTCTTCGGTGCGCGCAGTAGTCCGGCGAACGAGCGCCACTCGCTCATGTGGTACGCGACCAGGACGAGAATCGCTGCAAGCGCCGCCAGCGGCACCTTCGCGGCCCACTGTCCGGCGAAAACGAGGATCAGCATCAGCGTCAAGGCGTGGACCATTCCCGCGAGAGGTGTGCGTCCGCCGCTGCGGATGTTCGTCGCCGTGCGCGCGATCGCGCCAGTCGCGGGGATGCCGCCGAAAACCGGCGAGGCGATGTTGGCGACGCCTTGCGCGACCAGCTCCATGTTCGACTTGTGGCGCGTCCCGATCATGCCGTCCGCGACGACCGCGGAAAGGAGAGACTCGATCGCGGCCAGCAGCGCGATGGTGATCGATGGCGAGATTAGTTCGCGCATGTTCTGCCACGGGATGTTCGGCAGATGCGGCGCCCGCAGTGACGACGGTACAGCGCCGAAACGGGATCCGATCGTCTCGACCGGCAGCGCGAAGATCTGTACTGCCAGCGTCGCCAGGATCATCGCCACGAATGGCGCGGGAACCATCCTCGAAATCTTCGGCCAGACGATGAGCACGATGAGCGTGCCCACCGCAACGCCGCCGGCCGTCCAGTTGATGGTGCCGATGTGTTCCGCGAACGCAGTCCACTTCGCGACGAAGTCGGGCGGCACGGCGCCCATCTTCAGCCCGAGGAAGTCCTTCACCTGACTCGAGAAAATGATGACGGCGATGCCCGAGGTGAAGCCGGTGATGACGGGGTATGGGATGAATTTGATCAGCGCGCCCATACGCGCCAGTCCCATCACGATGAGGATGACGCCGGCGAGCATTGTGGAGAGGACCAGACCTTCGTAGCCGTACTTCGTGACGATGCCGTAGACGATGACAACGAAGGCGCCGGTAGGACCGCCGATCTGGACGCGGCTGCCGCCGAAGGCGGAAATGATGAATCCGGCGATGATGGCGGTGTAGAGACCGCGTTCGGGCTGCACTCCGGAAGCAATGGCAAAGGCCAGCGCAAGCGGGAGCGCCACGATTCCTACGACGAGGCCGGCGATGACGTCGCGCGTCAGCGCTTCACGTGTATAGCCTTCCCGGAAACAGACCACCGACTTCGGAACGAACACTGGCGCGCGATTCTATCGAACGCAGCAATCACGACCAGCGAACCGAGGGGCCTATCCCTTGATCTTCTTCCGCAGCGCGTAGCCCACCACCTCCGCGCGGTTGTGCAGCCGCAACTTGTCGAGGATGTTGCGGACGTGGAACTTGACGGTGTTTTCGCTCAGGTCGAGGCGTTTGGCCAGTTTGCGGTTTGACGTGACGCCTTCGACCATCAGTTGCAGGACTTCGAGCTCGCGGGCCGTGAGGGAGTCGGGATCGGTTTCAGAGGTCTTCGGCTGCTCGTGCGGCTTGGCGAATTCCTGCATCAGCTTGCGCGCGAGCAGCGGCGTCAATGCCGGTTCGCCCGCGGCGGCGCGATCGAGGAGGGCGAAGAAGTCGCCGGCTTCGAGATTCTTGAGGAGGTAGCCCTGCGCACCGGCTTTGATCGCTTCGAAGAGCGTCTCGTCCTGATCCGAGGCGGTGAGGATGACGACTTTCACTTCGGGCATTTCCGCTGCGATCAGCCGCGTGGCGGAGACGCCGTCCAGCTCCGGCATCGAGACGTCCATGAGCACGAATTCGGGCCGGAGCTTGCGCGCCAGTTCGACTGCCTCGCGGCCGTTGTGCGCCTCGCCCACGACTTCGTGGCCTTGTGCCTGCAGCAGGCTGCGGAGGCCGTCGCGGAAGAGCGGATGATCGTCGGCGATCAGGACGCGCACGACGAAAGTTTAATCGCGATCACGTAAGGGGGATGTCGACGAACACGGACGTGCCGCCGGCCGGCGCGCTTTCCACTGTGAACGCCGCTCCCATCGACTCGGCCCGTTCGCGCATCGTCGAAAGGCCGAAGCGCGGAAAGACGCCGCGGCTGAGCGTCCCCTCCGAGAAGCCGATGCCGTTGTCGGTGACGGCCACGCGCAGCTTTCCGTCGCGCTTGCGAATGCCGACCGAGACGGAGGTCGCACGCGAATGCTTGCGAACGTTCGTCAACGATTCCTGAATGATGCGGACGAGTTGCAGCTCATTGCCTGGCGCAAGCGTGATGTCAGGATCTACAGAGAGCTGCGACGTGATGCCGGTCTGTTCCTGCCAGCGATCGATGTACTCCTCGAGTACGTCGCGGAACGACCTGGCCGGTCCCGGCAGCGCGCGCAGATCGACGATCGACTCGCGCACGTCGCTATACGCCTCGCGCGCGGCCTCGGCTAATTGCCGCAACTGATCAAGGCCCTCGTCGGTGTTGCCGCGGCGGATGTATTCGGTGGCCGCCTGAACCTTTGTGTTGACGTAACCGAGGACCTGGGCGATGCCGTCGTGCATCTCGTGCGCGATGCGGAGGCGTTCCTGGGCCACGGCCAGATCGGCAACCTGGCGATGCAGGTGGGCATTGTCGATGGCGATGGCGGCCTGTACGGCGAAGCGCTCCAGCGTCTCTTCGTCGTCTGTGGTGAATGCGCCGCCGTGCAGTTTTTCGCTGAGGTAGAGGTTGCCGACGAACGGCCCCTTGCAGGTGACCGGGACGGCCAGCAGCGAGTGCATGACCGGATGGTTGGGCGGGAAACCGTGCGAGCGAGGATCGGTGCCGATGTCGGGAAGCCGCAGCCGCTCGCCTTTGTGAAGGACCACGCCGAGGAGGCCGTGACCGACGGGAGGCGGACCGATTTTCGCGCGCTGTTCGGGCGTCACTCCCGACGTGAGAAACGCCTGGATCGAGCCATCGTCGTTGACGACCGACAGCGCCCCGTAGCGCGCGCCGACAAGCGTACGTGCCCGATCCACCACTTTGTTCAGCACGGCATCGAGCGAAAGCTCCGCCGTTACGTCAACACCCGCGCCGTGAAGCGCGAGCAACTCCGCGTTCTGACGACGCTGCCGTTTGCTGGCCTGGCTGATCGCCCTGACCATCACCGCGCCGAAGACGATGAACGCGACCGCGACGATGCCGTCGAGGATCAATCGCGTCCGAAACGACGTCTCGCCGACCGTCAGGATCCGCAACACCTCGAGGGTGAGGACGATCACGACAGGCGTGACGAACGTCAGCAGACGCAGACGGCGCAGTGTCATTTGCGAGGAGAGGGTAAGTCCGAACGCGCGCGTACGTCGAGTTGCGGGGTCGGTTGCGTGGTAGTCGCGGCGTGAGGCCCGCGCTCCTTTCACTAGTGCAACGACGAACCGTCATCACGCCCAGCGAACGCGATCAGCAAAGCGATGTAAGTCAGCGCTCCCAACACTTGCAGGTATGTTGCAACGCCGGAAACAGCTTTCGCTACGATCCGTAACAAGGCACTCCATGACCGCGGCACTTGTGGACGAAAACATTGGGCCGTACAAGACCATCCGCAAGCTGGGCGAAGGAGGAATGGGGGTCGTCTTCCTGGCGCACGACGACGAGCTCGACCGCTCCATCGCCATCAAGCTCCTGCCGCATCATCTAGCCGGCGACGACGAGCATCTGGCGCGGCTGAAGCAGGAGGCCCGCACTGCCTCCTCGCTGAATCACCCCAACATCATCACGATCTACGAAATCGGCCAGCACGACGGCAGCGCCTTCATCGGCATGGAGTACATCGATGGCCAGACGCTGCGGGACGCGATGGCGGGAGGTCCGATCCCGATCCGCAAGACGCTGCAGATCGCGTCGCAGATCGCCGATGGTCTGGCCGCGGCGCACAAGCGCGGCCTCGTGCACCGCGACCTGAAGCCCGAAAACATCATGCTG
The DNA here is from genome assembly GCA_019247495.1 of Acidobacteriota bacterium. GTDB lineage: Bacteria > Acidobacteriota > Thermoanaerobaculia > Gp7-AA8 > Gp7-AA8 > JADGNZ01. The sequence continues at coordinate 34,009 of JAFAOU010000145.1, read as the reverse complement.
ACGCGCGAAGGGGTCGTAAAGATTCTCGACTTCGGCCTGGCGCGAAGCGTTGCGTCCGGCGACGCAGGAACCAGCCAGCGGAAGACCGACCCCGGCACCATCGTCGGAACGTTCGGCTACATGTCGCCCGAGCAGGCGCGTGCCGAGCACGTCGACTATCGCTCGGACCAGTTTTCGTTCGGCTCCATCCTGTACGAGATGCTCACCGGCAGCCCCGCGTTCGCAGGAGCGAGCGCGGTCGAGACGATGTTCATGGTCATCCGCGACGAGCCGGTTGCGCTGTCGCAGGTTGCGCCGCACGTTCCTGCGCTGCTGCGCTGGATCGTCGAACGTTGCCTGGCCAAGGATCCGGATGAGCGCTACGCCTCGACCCGCGATGTGGCGCGCGACCTTCAACATCTGCGTGATCATTTGTCCGAGGCGGGGATACAGCCCGTGCGGGAAGGGGAGAAAGAGGCGGCGGCGGTTGCAGTCGTCTCGCGCCGCCGCTGGCCGCTGCTCGCGGCAACCGCTCTCGTTGCGCTGCTCATCGGCGCGCTACTGACGACATGGCTGCATCGTTCGCCGCCGCCGACGATCACCTCCGAGCAATACCTCACCTATTCGGGCAACGACTTCTCGCCGGCGGTGTCGCCCGACGGGAAGCTGGTCGCCTTCAGCTCGCGCCGGGACGGCAGGCAGCGTATCTGGCTCAAACAGATCGACGGCGGGAGCGAAGTTGCGCTCAGTGAAGGTTCGGATGATTTTCCGCGCTTCTCACCCGATGGCGCCTCGGTGCTCTACGTCCACATCCTGCCGGACGGCTCCTCGTCGCTCTACCGCATTCCGGTGGTGGGCGGTGAAGCGCGGCGCATTCTCGAAGGCGCGACGACAGGCGAGTTTTCGCCCGACGGCAAACAGCTGGCGTTCAGCAGGAATGACGTCGATGCCACCGGTCGCGTAACGAGCGTCATTCTTGCGGCGAACGCCAACGGCACCGGCGCTCACGAGCTGTTTCGATCCGACATCGTCGCGCTTTCGCAGCCGCGCTGGTCGCCCGATCAGAAACGGATCGCGCTCATCGGCGCCTCGGGCCGCGTCGCGCAGACCATCGTCATCCTCGATCCGGACACGAAGGTTGCGAAAACGCTCGCGACGCCGCCGAAGTCAGGCGAGGTTTCGGTCCCGGTCTGGACGGCGGACAGCCGCGCTCTCATCTACGTTCGTGCCGCATCCGTGGAAGCCGTCGTCGGCTCGACCGCGCAGATCATTCGTCACGACGTGGCCAGCGACACGACACAAGTGATCGGATGGAGCTCGCACAACGGAACGCTGGTTGACGTTCTGGGGGATGGACGCATCATTCTCGATGTCCGTTCGCCACGCGATAATCTGCGGGAAATCGCTCTGGCGCGTCCGAGTGGTTCCGGCGCGAATACGCCTTCGACTGCGCCGGTCGAGCGTTGGATAACCCGAGGCAACAGCAGCGATCGCCAGCCGGTGTATTCGTCGGATGGGCAGTCGATCCTCTTCTCCTCCAACCGGAGCGGCAACCTCGATCTCTGGCAGATGAACCTCGCCGGCGGATCCGTCCGCAAGATCACCGACGATGCCGCCGAAGACTGGGATCCGGCCTTCACACCGGACGGCAAGAAAATCGTCTGGAGTTCGGGGCGAACCGGCAACCTCGAGATCTGGATGGCGAACGCCGACGGCAGCGAGGCGCACCAAGTCTCGCATGACGGCGTCGATGCCGAGAATCCGACGGCCACTGCCGACGGCCAGTGGATCCTTTACAACTCGTTCAACCAAAAACACCTCGGCATCTGGCGAGTCCATCCGGACGGAACCGGCGCCTCGTCCGTCGTCGCCGGCCGCGATGTTGTCCCCGACGTCTCGCCCGACGGCAAGTACGTCGCCTACCTCGCCGATGGCCGGACGACGAGGGCGACCGTGCGCGTTGTCCGCATTGCCGATGGCGCGATGACGCACTTCATCATCCCCGTTCCGGCGCCTCCGCATACGACAGCAATCCTGGGACGCATGCGCTGGTTGCCGGACGGCAAGTCGATCGCCTTTCTCTACGTCGACGAGCATGGTGTCAACGGCATCTTCCAGCAGGACTTCATCGCCGACAAGGACACGAGCTCCACACGCAGGAAACTTGCAGCGTTCGACCCGGAGCGCGCCACCGAATCGTTCGGCATTTCGCGAGACGGCAGGACCATCGCCGTCGCCGGCTGGGAGCAGCTCTTCAGTCTCATGGCCATCGACGGCGTCCCGGGCGTCACCGCGAGGCACACGGAAAAAAAGGAAAACTGACCGATGGCGGGCAAGAACGATCCGGACATGGCACTCCCTCCCGCGTCATCCGTCGTCATGAAAGCAATCGATGCCACGACCTTCACGGAAATGGAGGGATTCGTCAAAGATCTCGAAGGCCGTCCCATCGAACGCCTGCTGAAGGATCTTCCCGACCTGGCCAGCCTTCCGGCGACGAAGGTCTCCCTGGTCTCCTACGTCATCACCGCCAAATACCGCCAAGCCGACCCGCCGACCCGCACCATGATCAAAGAAAGCATGCAGGCCACGCTGCATCGCATGAGCATCGACGAGCGCCGCGACCGCGTCGCGCAAATGTTGGAAAGGTTACGGTAGGCGGAGAGATAACGTAGCGCTGATGCGGACGGGGACGTTTCATGAGACGCGCTTAAGCGCCTCAATGACGTCTTTTTGTGTGGGATTCAGTTTCAGCGACGTGGCGTAACACGATTTTGCGTCGGCAGGCCGGCCCTCCTTCTCATAGATTGCGCCGAGCCAGAACCATGCGCGAGAGGTTCCGGGCTCTTCCTCGCTCGGTCGATACGAGATGTACTTTTTCAAGGCCTCTTCGCCGCGCGCAAAGTTCGCTGATCCGACTGCTGCGGTATGCCCGATGCGGAAGTAGGACGCCATGTGATTAGGATCGATGCTCACGGCCGACTCGAATTGGTCCGCCGCGCTCTTGTAATTCTTCTCTGTCGTCAGGAGATAGACGCCGTAGAGGTAATGAGCTTGTGCGGATCGTGGGAACGTCTTGACCATCGTGGCGTACTCGCCGCGCGCCAGATCGGCCCTCTTGGCCGCGATATGGATGCGCGCGAACGCGTCGTGTCCTTCGATGGGATCGATCTCGCGGATGGCCTTCGCCTGTTCAAGTGCCGCTGAGTCGCTTCCGCCGAGGATCGCGGGAGCGCCGATAAGGAACTCGAGCAGCGACAGACGGGCAGGGACGAACTTCGGGTCGAGCTCGACCGCGCGTTCGAATGCCGACTTGGCCTTCTTCGCCAGGGACATGGCGCTGAACATGCCGCTCGCCATCGCGGACATGCTGTAGGCGCGACCGAGCTGCAGCTGGTACAGGGCGTTTCGCGGGCTGAGCGCGGTCGACTGCTCGAAGTATTCGACTGCCCTGACGTGGTCGCCGTGTGCCATGGCAGCCCGCCCGAGTTCGTAAGTTTCCTGCGTCTTCTTCGGCTCAGCGGCGTGGATGGATAAGGTTACGCAGAGGATCGCAATCAGTCGGTTCATTGACTTTCCTTTTCATTTACGGCGAAGGCGCTGACGCGAGCTATCGCTGGTCTCCCGACGCTTTCTTCCAGGCAACTTCATCGACCCCGTAGACGATCAGCCAGAAGATCTGCAGCGCCGCGGAGAAGAGGGCGAATACAACGATGAACATGAACGATGGGAAGCGGAGCGATGGAATGAAGAAGCGCAGCCACCCCGCGCTGCCGATCATCGCCAGAATGCCGAGGATGCGAGGGAAGAAACCGGAGCGGAAGAGGAGATAACCATTGAGCACTCCGCTCACACCAAAGAACGCCAGCGCCAGCCCTGCTCCTCGGTCATTGATCTTAAGTAGCAGCAACGCCAGCGCGCGAAGCTGGTCCGGGTTGAACGCGTTCAACGCCTTCGTGCCTGTCAGGACGAAGAGTGGCGCGATGAAGAAGACACGGCTCAGCGTCTTGATCACGTTGCCGGTGAGCGCCAGAAACGCTGCCGCGAGCGCGATGTCCGTGTTGACCACGCGCACGAGCCGGTAAAAAAGCGCGACCGAGGCGACCGCGCACGCCATCTCGATCAGGTACACCGTGAACCCCGCTTCGAAGAGCGCCCGGTTCGCGAGAATATTGTTGGCGGTGAGCGATGCGTCGGAAAACGATATCAGCCGGTTGCTGACGAACGCTTGCGCGAAGATGCCGCCGAGGATCGTCAAGAGGAAGAGGATGCCGGTAAGGCGTGCAGTGAGGCGCGGGTTGGCACAGGTCGCCGGTCGCGGCTGGACCTCGCCGGCTGCCTGGTCGTGAAGGTGGTGGGTGGACGCGAGCGGTGTTGTCATGTTCTCCACGATCGCCCAGTCGTCCGGTTCGCTCCAGCGGATTGCGACGGACGGCGGAAGGCATGAGACGAACGGCGGTCGCGCGTCACATCTGCCGGAAGAGGTGGACGAAGTTGCGGCTCACCGGCAGCACGTCACTACGGCCCTTGAGGTGGATCTCCGCCGTCTCGTTGTCATGTCGTTGCACGTGGCTGATGGCGCGGAAATTCACCACCACCGAGCGGTGGACTTGCACGAATTGGTCGGGATCGAGCTGTTCGAGGAGTTCCTTGATGGGCGTCCGCACCACCGCTTCGGCAGGCTTTGATCCATCACGCCAGCCGACGACGGTGTATTTCGCATCCGACCGGAGGTAATCGACGTCATCGACGGCGATGAGGCGCAGGGTCTTCCCCACCTGCGCCCGGATCCAGCGCAGCGTTTCGGGCCGGCGGCCGCCCTGCAGGTGCACGAGCTGGGCTGCGAGATCGTGCAGAAGCCGCTGGCTGTCGACAGCAGGTCGCGACGACTGCATGCGCTCCTTGAGCCGGCTCACCGTTTCGGCGAGCCGGTCCTGTTCCACCGGCTTGAGGAGGTAATCGAGCGCGCCCTCTGCGAACGCCTGCACCGCGTAGTGGTCGTACGCTGTCACGAAAACGACGTGCGCGCGACGTCCGATGTGTTGCGCGGCATCCACGCCGGAGAGCCCGGGCATATGCACGTCGAGGAAGCAAACATCGGGATGATGCTCATCAAAGAACTGCACCGCTTCGCGACCGTTCCGTGCCTCGGCCACGACCTCGATTTCCGGCCACACAACGGCGAGCTGGCGCCGAAGACTGGCGCGCAGCAGCGGCTCGTCCTCCGCGATCAACGCTGTCGGTCGATCGCTCATGTGCGTATCGGCAGTTCGACTTCGACACTGACGCCGTGGGGCGCCGCGTTCGTGAGGCGCAGCTGCGCTTCATCGCCATAAATCATCCGCAGCCGCTCCCGCAGCGTCGTCAGTCCCGTGCCGAGTCCATGCACCGACTCGCGAAGTCCGGCGCCGGTGTCGATGACGCGGACGAGGCAATGAACGCCGCGGTGTTCGATCTCGATGTCGATACGGCCTCCCTCTTCACTCGGATCGATTCCATGGCGGATCGCATTCTCGACCAAAGTGAGTAGAGTCGTCGGCGGACAGCGAGTGGTCACTGCCCGCGGATCGACCTTCATCGCGTACTGCAGGCGATCCGGCATGCGCATCTGCATCAGTTCCAGATACGGTCGCACGAGCTGCAGTTCGCGCTCGATCGTCGCCGCCGGCTCGTTGAGGAGTGGCACGGCGGCGCGCAGGTACACGACCAGGCTACGCAGAACGGCCGACGCATGCGGCGATCCGGAATCCACGAGCTCCTGCACGTTCGCAAGCGTGTTGAAGAGGAAGTGCGGCGCGACCTGGGCCTGTAGCAGATGAAGACGCCCATCGAGCGCTTCGCGCTCGAGCTCACTGCGTTCGAGTGCGAAGGCGAGCTTCTGTTCGCGCGCGAATGCTTCCTTCTGGCGCACGATCGCGGCCAATGCGGTCCACGGCGCGATGAGGAGGCCGAGGAATGTGACCATCATCCAGCCATTCATGCGGCTCGTGTCTGCCCAGAATGGAACACCACCGCGGGGAGTGGAGAGGACGTACATCATCAGAGTGGTGATGGGGATACACAATCCGACCGCGGCGACCTGCAGTACCCATCGCTGGAACCACGGCGGCAACGTGCGAGGCCGGACTTCGAAGAACGTGAACGCGCCCGCGGCTACGAGACCGACGATTGTGGTGCGAAGAAACAGGGCGCCCGGATCCCTCCACCCGTGCATGAGAAGAAGAGCTCCGCCGGTCGAAATCGCCAGCGCGACTGCAAGGCGTCGCGAAGCCTTAGCCAGAGCGGACATCGTGAGTGAGGATACGGCCGAATCGCGTTGCGGCGCCGCGTTGCGACGGAAAGCGGATTCTTTGCGACGGACAGCGCCGCGGCGTCCCAAGCACAAGCACGCGACGACAGACCCCTCGGTCGGCTAAGTCCGTTCTCCCAAGATACTTGAATTGGTTGCGGGGGCGGGATTTGAACCCGCGACCTTTGGGTTATGAGTCCAAATTTACTATCTGGCTATGTTGTTTCAGGCTGTTTCATGGTGAACGCAAACGACTGAGCCACTGATAGTTGTGACTATCTTCCCTTTTCTCCATGTTTCTGCGAATATCTCTTTGCTAACCCCGTTACGGGGTTAATCACGGGGGTAGGCGGATGAAACAGGCAACATCGTTCGTGGTCAAGCGGCGCGGATGCTGGTGGGCGCGCGTGGTGTTCGATGACCCGGCAACCGGGAAGCGCCGGGAGCTGACGCGGGCGGCGCGGACTCGAAGCGAGGCTGCCGACATCGGCGCGAGGCTCGTCCGTGACCTGTCGCTGACGAACGGTAGGAGTGCCAACCGGGAACGGGCGACGTTTGACGACTTGGCAGACGAGTATGCGAAGCGGCATGTCCGGCCTGCCGAGTACCATGCCGGCCGGAAGATCGCCGGGTTGCGTGGCCTCGCCGCTGCAAAGAACCGGCTCGCGACGTTGCGCGCGAACTTCGGCGCACGTCAACTTCGTTCCATCACGTTCGGCGACCTGACGCATTTCAAAGAGACGCGATTGAAGGTTCCGACGACTCGAGGACGCGAGCGCTCGATCGCTGCGGTTCATCGCGAACTGGAGATGATGCGAGCGATGTTCTCGTTCGCGCTACGCGAGGGATGGATCACCGTGAATCCATTCGTCGCGGCAAAGGGGCTGATTTCCCACGCTGACGAAAAACAACGCGAACGGATCATCACGCGAGAAGAGGAAACACGCTTGCTGGCGGCTGCCGATCATCCGCGACGGCGTCACCTGCGCCCGATCCTTATCTGCGCTCTCGATACAGGGATGCGGTTCGGAGAGATCGTGAAACTGCGGTGGGACGACGTTGACCTTTTCGAGAAAACGATCCTCATCCGCGCGATGAATTCGAAGACGCTGCGCGAGCGCACGATTGCGATGACGGAACGGCTTCAGCGCGAAATGCTCCTCCTTTCGACCAATCGCGTTCACGAGGAGCTGGTGTTCGGAGTGATGACGAATGTGAAGCGGTCCTTCGTCGCCTCTCGCACGGAGGCCGGCATCCCGGAAGTTCGCTTCCACGACCTCCGGCACACGGCCGCGACGCGGCTCTGTCAGGGGCTGCCGCTGCCGCAGGTCGGGCGAATCCTCGGTCACGTTCAGCCCTCGACGACGTATCGCTACGTCAACGCAGACGCAGAGACAGCGCGCCGAGGTGCGCTGATCCTCGATGGCCTCAATGCCGAAGTGTTCGTCAGCGACGGCGCTTCGGACGTAGCGAATTGAGCCCGAAGAGCAGAGCCGCCGAAGCGCGGGCGAAAGCGGGGGACCGAGGTCGCCTGCGGCAGTTCGACATAGACGTTTTTCTGATCGCGGAGGATGGCGCTACTCCCGAGTGGTGGCGCGTCGCGCGCGTGCAGTACGACGTTGAAGCAGTTGTTGAATCGGCGCTCGATAACATCCGCGCGCTCGTAGAGGCGGCGAAGGGTCCACTAGCCGATAAGTTTGTCGCGCAGAAGGCATCGGAAGAGAACATGTCTGCGGACGAGCTCAAACGTGTGTTGCGCCGGCACGCTGACCATGCTTTTCAACGCGCGCGGCGGGAACTCCGACAGCTCACGCGTGAAGCGTTCGAGCCGTTGATGCGTGAAGCAATCGAGATGACCGGAGAGTTTTTGGCGGCTGCGGCGATGGATCGCATGCCGGACTCCTTCGGCCCGCAGACGCGGCGCGAGGCCCGCGAGTTCCCCATCGAGCATGCATCGAAGATGCTGGGCAAGTGGTTGACCGTCGGACGCCCAAGGTCGCAGCCGCCGTTGCCCGAAGAGGCGGCGGAGTTCGTCCGGCTCAGTGACATCGGTCGCGCACTATTCGGCGCAGTGCGCCGTCCGTTGGAAGGCGACGTACTGACGGCCGTAGCGGGAGAGCTTCGCGCCCGACTCTCAGACCGGCGAGAACGAGCGGCGGCGGAGGATGTTCTGAAGGCACTTCGGCATCAACGAATCACGGGCGTTGAGATTCAGCCGAAGAAGCTCGGCCTGCGCTTCGCGGCGAACGTGATGGGGCTCAGCGGGAGCATTCGGACGCTTCAGCGGCTGTACGACGACGCGGTGAAAACCATCAAGCCCTGAAAGCGCCCAGCGCGGATGACACGAGGCCCCCCTTTTCTTGTCATCTGAGCTGTTCCTATTGTGTCTCGCGTGAGCTGAAAGTATCCACGGCTTTCGGCAAGGAGCACGGAGATGACATCAGCAGCCCCTCAACTGGCAGTTAACGAAAACCTCAGCGAGAAGGAAGCCGCACGCACTCTCGGGATCAGCCGCGTCTCACTGTTCCGCCTCCGGCGGACGGGAGCGATCGGCTATTACTGCATCGGTGGCCGAGTTCTGTACTCGCCTGAACACCTTCACGCCTATCTCTCGTCGGTCGAGCGTCGTCCAGCCACTGCTCGCCGTCGTTCGTAAGCCTCCCCCACGAGAGGCTCCGTTCGATGACAAACCCGACGCGCGGGAACGCGGAGCGGAGGATCGCACCGGACATCCTCCCGCTACTTCCAATATCGCTGGAAGAGGCGGCGCGAGCGATCTTCGCGGGCGCCGCTACTCAGAGCATCATCGGTCTGGAGTCGATTCGTGCGGGACGCGCGCGACCGGCCCCGTATCTTCATTGGTATGCGCCCCTTCCGGTCGCGCGACTGCATGAGCTGCGAGGAATCATCGACTCCATCGAAGGGCGTCGGTATTGGTTTCTGCAACTGTTCTCGCCGACTTGTCTCGGCCGGCGCAGCGGCAAGTCCCCGGAATGGTCGGGTAGCCCGATTTTCTTTTCGCCTAAGACGGCGGCGCTATCTGAGTTGTGTTCGATCGTGGTCGATCTGGACGTCGGACGCGACGACGGCGAGCGGGCCGGCGCCAACATGACTGCCGACGAAGCGATCGTGAGGTTGCGGCAGCTCGTTGCCGGCGGCTCCCTGCCCTCGCCCTCGCTCATCGCGGAATCCGGGCGTGGCGTCTACCTGATCTATCTTCTCGCCGCGAACGATCAGGTGACACGCACGCCAATTCCGAATGGCGCACAGGCACAGACGCGGTGGCGGCGCATCGCCGCCGCGCTCGCGAAGGTCACAGCCGATCTCGCATGCGACGAGAAGAGCACTGTGACACCGGCTCATGCCTTCAAAGCACCGGGAAAAGACCGCGACCCGGCCACGTCGCCGTCGTCGCCGACGTTTCGGACATTCGGTATTGGACGCTGGATGATCTCGAAGTTGCCCTGCCTGTTGCCGAGATGAAGCCTGCTCCGAATTCGCAGCCATCTACTCGCCGCCGCGCGCCATCTGGAAAGTTCGATCCGGCCCGGCCCGAAAAGTGTCGTCTTAAAGAGCTTGCGCAGCTGGCGGAACTTCGCGGAGGCATCTCAGAAGGCCATCGGCACAATTTCCTCCTCTGCTACACAACCGATCTGCGGCGGTTGCTTCGGAAGGAAGGCGTACCGGCGTTCGTCGCGCTGCAACAGGCGATGGATGCCGCGAACAAGATCAACGCGACGTTCCCGGTTCCACTCGAAAACTACGACGTGCGGAGCCTGTGTCGAGCCGATGCGAGTACCAAGCTGCGACATACGAACGTGACCGTCGCAAAAATGCTCGATGTGACCGAGGCCGAGGTCCTCGCGCTCGGCCTTCGCTCAACCGTCCCCCCTCGGCTCGCTGCTCAGCGCGAAGCCAAGAAGAATGCTCAGCGCGCCAAGCGTCAGGCCGGCCGTACAGCGCTTGACGAATTGATTCGCGCTGGCTCCGCGACGCCCGAAATCATCGCCAAGACCGGCTACAAAAAATCGACGATCTGCGCGCGTCGGAAGCAACTCGCGATGGCGATCACCAAGAAGTGACCGGCGTTGTCCACTTTTTCTCCTGTATTTGGTTTGGGGCTGTCTGTTTCTCGCCGTCAAACTTCCAAGCGGAAGAAAGCCATGTGGCGATATGGCACCTGTTCTCAGCTGTTTCGGATCAGCGACGGTGGTTTCTATTCTTCCCGGCGACGCGCGTCTGGACGGGACCACGTGACCACGCCGGGGCCGGTCGGTTGAGACACGGCGAGCAGAAGATTCTCCTGCTCGCCACGAACCCTTAACGCCGACCGTCACGCTTGAGAATTGCCACGACACGCCGGTAAAGCGGAGATGGTATTTTCATCATCTGTCCCCCTTTCAAAGAAACAAGGTCGAGACGGGAACCGATGACCGGGGCGGTCTGAGAAATCACAGACGCTGCTCGACGGCAGCAACCGGCTCGGGGTCGCACTCCCCCAATCTCCTGTAATTAGGCGCGTTCCAATTCTCCCCCTGTAACGCCTCTCTCCTACGAATACAGAAGAAGAATTGGAGATGTCGCGCGGGCGTGAAAAATCAGACCGAAGCCGTTCCCGGAGCCGTTCCCAATGTGACAGGTCCGGTGACAGCGCGCGAGAGGCGCAACTGTAAGACTTCCGGTAAGTTATGCCGATGGAACGCCGATCCGCGTACTGCGAAAAAGAGCCAATTTGTGACCGGTCGAGGCGCAGCCCGGACCTCTAAAAGGAGAGAGACGTTACAGGGGAATAAACGGACGCGCGCTGGGACCTCGATCCGCTCGGGTAGCAGCTCTCACGATCGGTAAAGAAATCGTTCCCGGCGGGCGCAGAATGAGCGACGGGACACCCTCCGCGACAACGGAGGATTTGCATGCGAAAGAACCTGTCGGTCTTTTTCCTTTTGGTGGTGCTCGCGGCTCCGGCGATGGCCGCACAGCGCAACGACGATTCCATCGGTCAGCGAGGTTTCTTCGGCCGCATCGCGCGGATCGTGCGGGCGCTGGAGGACATCGTTTCGGGTCCGCCAAAGCCCTGAGCCTTTTCGATCCGTGGCAGGCGTGACGGGCGCCTGCCACGGACCGGATCGCTTCTACATGAGGAACGCGCCGGGCGGGCGAGCGAACTTCACCGGGGCCTGAGAGTTGTTGCGTATGACGAACGCGCGAACGCGATCCACGGCCTCGCAGGTAAGCGCGTCGCGAATCGCGAGCTGGCGCAGATAGTCCAACGCTTCCGCCGCGAACGCCTGCCGCTGCGTTGACTCCTTCGCGTTGAGCGTCATGCAGACGCGCATCACCGATTCCAACTCGGCGCGCACATCCGCGCCTTCGTCGTCGGCGAGAGCGGCGGCGACGTATTCGAGACGCATGATCGCCCACGTGTTGAACTGCTTCGCTTCGAACATCACGTCAGCCGCGTGGGTGAATTCGAATTGAACGTCGGCGAACTGCCCGAGCGCGGAAACGGCGCGAGCGCGGATGTGCGCGGCGCGCGCCAAGTCCACTACGCCGCCGCACATCGCGTGTAGCCGTTCGGCCGTGCTCGCGTGCTCTGCCGCTTCATCGTGCGCTCCGAGTTCCACGAGGCATTCCGCAAGGTTGGCGTGCGCCAGCGCCGCGTCGCGGGACTCTCCGGTAGCCTCGTCGAGATCAGTCGCCACGCTTTGGAGCAGCGGCAACGCTTCAGCGAAACGGTGCATGACGAGAAGCACGTACGCCTTCGTCTGCCGCGCGACGATGGCCCTTCGTTCGTCGCCGCAAACCTCCAGCACGGACGCGGCGGTTTCGGCGAACTCCATCGCCGCATCGAAGTCCGCGATGTCCGGCTCTGCGTACACGATCGCGGCGCAAAGCGAGAGGACGGCGCGATCCCGTTCGCTGTCCTTCGTCCGTGATGCGATCGGCCACGCGCGCCCAAGCACGGCGATTGACTCGTCAAATTTGCCCATGCGGTGAAGCGCGGTCGCGTGCTCTTTCAGCGCCAAGAACCGCAGTTCCATCGAAGGCGACTCGCCGCTCGCGACCATCACGTCGGAGACCGTGACGGCGGCGGTCGTGAGGTCGAGAGCGGCGCGTGAGTCGCGGCCGTAGAACTCATCCGCGCGACGCAGCAAGTCGCGGATGACGATTGATCGGCGCAACTCAGGTGTCGCAACGATGACGGAACTCCAGTGCCGCGCCGGAGTATCGCCGAGAACCGCGTCGATTCTGGCCTCCACTGCGCGCTCAACGTCCTCGCGATCAGTGAACGCGGTCACCGCGTCGGTGGCGGCTGCGACGAAGGCCGCGCACTCCTCACAGACATCTAGGTGCGGCGAGTGCTCGCCCGCGACGATCATGTTGAGCAAGGTCACGCGGAGCGGGCACGTGTCTTTGTCGGTCACCGCACCCTCTTCCGCTTGTTGGAACGTTCGTCGAGGAAACTGATGACTGCCTCCACGTCACGGTCAGGCAACGCGAGCAGCCGCGTGATCGCCTGACGCTGCGCGAACGTCCGCGCCATCTCCGCCACTTCCTCGGCGAGGCGGCGGGAATCAAGCTCACTCGGCTGAAGGCCAAACGCGGCGGCGAGGCCGGAGATCGTTTCGGTGTTCGGCTCTTTCGTCGCGCCGCGTTCCAAGTTGGAGAGGCACGTGATCGTGATCCCGGCCTCCCGCGCGAGGTGCTCCTGCGTCCATCCGCGTTGGTCGCGGAGCTGACGGATCAACCCTCCGAAGTTCGGTAGCGGCATGGCTCGTTAATCTACGGAAGTACGTTCAGTAAAGCAAGAGCCATCGTTGTTTAACGATTGTGTTGCGATCGTTAAAGTCGGCTGATACGATCCTGAGTCAACGGCAACGACGCGCCGCCTCGCCGACGGGGGACGAAGCGGTGCGCCGCGCCTGACTTTTTGCTCGCGAGCAGTCGTGAATACGTTGGGGGCACCCTTCCGCGCGTTAGTCGTTTCGCGCCCGCTCGCGACACAGGATTCTATCCCGAGAGGAACTGGACGGAATGAGCAAAGACCGCGCAGCCGTGTCGATGCTGGATGCCTTCTGCATCGCCAACAACATCACGACGCCCAAGCTCGCGGACGCGGCAGAGGTGAGCCGCCAGCACGTGACGCGCGCGCGGTACGCGAGAACGGACGTGCGGATCAGGATCGCAAAGAAGATCGCGCTCGGCGCGTCGCGCGTCGTCGGGCGCAAGGTCCAAGTCGCCGAGGTGTTCGATCTGGATTTCGACTTCAGGGCGAGAAGGAAAAACACGTCGCATGGTCGTGAACCGAATACGTAAGAACTTCCGAGGCGGCAAGCCAGCGCAAACGAGGCTGGAGGCGTTCATTCGTGCGCGCGGGTTGTATCAGCTTGACGTGGCAAGGGCCACGGGCATCCCCCGGCAGCGCCTCCGTCGATGGTGCATCGATGAGGACTCGCCGATGCTTGCGAACGTGCGCAAGCTCCTTCACGGTCTCCGAGAACTCACGGGCGATAGGCAAATCAAAGCAAACGATCTCTTCCCTCTTGACGATGAATAAGAAGAATCCGCGAACTGAAGGTGATACACGCCTCGACCGCTTCTTGGCGGCGAAGGGGATCGGACGGTTAGCGTTCGCCAAAGCGACCGGCTACAGCTCGCAACAGGTGCGCCGTGTTCGTTTCGGTGAGGCGGAACCTACGGCCAAGGCTGTCCCTCGATACGTGAAGGCCGCCCGCCTCCTGACGAATGATCCCTCCATCAAAGCGAACGACCTGTTTACGCTGGACGACGATGACAGTCCAAGATAAGAAACCTCGCACGCTTCTTGAGGCCGCGTTCATCAGGTACGGCATCAAGCCGCTGACCGTCGCCCGACTCACTGGATTGAATCGGATGCGGATCAACAGGCTTCAACGCGGCATCGCCCCTGCTCGACGCGCGCTCCGCGAGGAAATCTTGAAGGTGGTGCGTCAACTCGCTGAGGACGACTCCATCACGGAAGCCGACTTGTTTCCGCCGCAGGGATGAGAACGATTCGCCGTTGGCGAGCTCACCCTGCGGTCTCGCGTCCAGCGCTCTTGCGCGACAGCGCGACGGCCGCTGCTGCAAAGGCCGCAGGCACTCCGAACACCGGCAGGTAGTAGTTGGTGAGCAATGGAAGAGCGTCGCCGCGCTCCTTCAGCATCGGTACGATCAGCAACCAAGTCACGAGCGAGAGAAGGAGCGGTTCCGCCACGTCCGTCCCCAATCGCGTCCATCGCGACCAGCGTGCATCCCTGATCGCGTTACGTAGGGCCGGCAGGGTGAGGATGAGAAACTGGATCAGAAACGGCGGCCACATGCGGAAGGGGATTGTGTCGGACATCGGGTACAGATTTACCGCGATCACGCCGGCGAGGACACGCGTAATGAAGCGTGGCGATGCCATCGCGGCGACGAGCATCACACCCGCCACGAGCACGGCAGGCATCGATAAGTACCCACTGGCTCCGCCTCGAACAAGCGGCCCGATTGCGACGCCTACGATCCCCCCCGCCATCGTGAGCGCCGCAGAAGGGGCGCAGGTGTTCCCGCTGACGGCGTTTCCGGCGATGATCGCGATGACTGCGACGGCAACTGCAACCACGAGATTGTGGCGGTCGAGTTGCCACGCGACGGCGATCGTCGCAATCGCAATGAGCGCCGCCGCGACAACGTCCCGAAGCATCCTACTGGCCCGGCTCGCAAATGAGCGTCTTCGGCTGCTTGTTGAGTAGACCTTCTGACAGCCTGAACGTCGTTTCGCCCCGGCGCGCGCGTACCTGATTCTCAAGGAACACAGACCACATCTGGAAACACGGCCGATTTCGATCGACGTATGCGAGCGCATGACCGAATTCGTGCATCGTGACGAGCCCAGGATCGTCGTACGCGATGTTGAACGCCATCTCCGCCATGTGCGCGCTGCCGCCGATGATTGCGGTCGGATCGATGTAGACCTGTGTGTTGCCCGTCAGCGATTCGTGCGGCTCGATTGTCACTCCGCCGCCCCATATCGTGGTCGGCTGTGAGAACGGCCCTTTGAACGGCCAAGCTCCGAACATCGAGACATTCTTCTGATCAGACCGGAACTCGACGATCTGCATGCTTGTGATCATATCGGCGATCTTCTCTTCGATCATCCGTTGATCACGAGACATTGGAAAGCCACGTGCGATCATCTGCTGTCGATACCCTTTGGGATCGGGTAGGCCAGCGGCGATGAAGTCCTTGATCGTTCGGCCGGGCGCCAGACCAAGCCAATATCCCTTCTTCTCGTCTCCCTGCACGGTGAGCATGTTCGCCGCTGCCGGGTTGCTCAGACCGCGCCGAATCCAGAACAGGTCCCCCCACGGGTCATGTCCGGTCAGCTTGATCAATTCGCCGGTCGGGTCGGAGTTGTTGACCGGATCACCTTTTGTGTATGAGTAGAGGTTCGGGGAGTCGTGGTAGCCCATTGGGTCCGGCGTCAGGAACGTCCCGGTTCTCGGGTCGTACCAACGGCGCCTCATGAGAATCAGTCCGGTCATTGGCTCTTGGAATGGAGCGGCCTTGAACGACGCGAGCGGCGCGATCACGCTGCCGCCGATGGAGGCGGAGCCTTGTAACGCTGCGGCTTCAGCATGCGCTCGCAGTCGCTCCTGTCGGTCGAAGTGCGCCTCGGCAGCCGGCCGGCTCGCGTCAGGCATTCGCACCGCCATCCCTGCGAGCACAGCGTCATCCGTAGCGCGCTCATACGCGATCCTTCCGGGACCGTCGACGGTGACTTCGACGCGAAGATCGCCGCGTCCGATCAGTTCCTCGACGTTCACGATCTGAAGCGCGCGAGGGGGCATGTCGTACGTTCTCACGCCGACGAGCGCGCCGGCGTTGTCCCGCACGCGAACGTGAAGTGCCGAGTGCGTTCCCGAGACGTCAACCAGCGCGACGTCTGACTGCGTTGTGATCGTCTGCGGCGCTTCTGCGGTGATCGTACGGTCGGCGGTGAGGCCGGCGTAGACGTGGCCTGCTCGGAAGGACTTTCCCTCATCGAACGAGTCCTGAATACGAGCGGCAACAAGAACATCTCCCTCGCAATCGATGGACGCGCTCCCGATCGCTCCAACGGCCTTCAGGAAGTCTTCGAGGACGAGCGTCTGCCTCGCCTGCACATCCACTCGGGACACCAGTGGGTCCCGCCGATTGACCGGCGTGTGCTGCATGTTGCACGTCACCGGGACGCTACTCATGTTCTTGAATGCAACCGTAGTGGAGTAGACGCGATCCTTGTACTTGGCCGTGGCGACCGGGACAACAACGCGCGTGGCGGCGCTCGCGACGGACGGCCACAACAGGAGCAGCAGTGCGGCGATTCTATTCATCAGGGGCAAATCCTTCTCTCTGTCGTCCGACCGACTACTGTAGGAGTGACGGCGGAGAAGAATTCCCTACCTCACCGTGCTTTTCATGGCTTCACGGCATCCTATGTTCGAATTCTTGAGGAACGCGGTGTCCGGCGTTCGTGCTCTCCGCGCCGGCGGCGAAAGCGCCGTAGCAACTCCTCAGCGGTTAATCCGATCGCCTCGGCGACGTGAACCGCTTCAACAAAATCGAGCCGCCGTTCAATCGTCTCGTACTTGCTGACGAAACTCTGAGGCCGATCGAGCCGAGTCCCCAGCGCCGATTGACTCAGCCCGACCTGCGTCCGCGCTTCGATGAGAAGGTCAACGAACGTGCGGTAGTCCTTGTTTTGGCGTGCTGATTTGCGCATCCGGCAGTCGTCACCGGAGCGTACGGATCGTGCGATAGCAAACCCAAGATGGAATGTTTCTGCTAACCTATTTTGGAATTGTCTGTGGATGCGGGCCGCTACTTTCGCGCGCGTCCGGTGTCACTCAGGTAGGAGGAGAAGCATGAGGACGCATCGTGGGGGGCGTTGGGTTATCGGAGTGGCATTTGGCCTAGTCGCACCTTGCGCGTTCGCGTGGGGCCTCAGCCGAGCCGTATGGGTGCATCCGACCAAGCAAGAAGGCGAATTCCAGCGCGACTACAACGAGTGCCAGCAGAAAGCGGCTCAGAACGCGGCGAACTGGGGGATGAAGGGAAACATCTTCTCGATCGCCTCGGACACGAATCAGTGCCTCGTGGACAAGGGCTGGCAAAAGGTGAAGGAATCGGAACTGCGCGCCATGCAGCAGTCGCCGATTTACTTCATCGAGTGGGAAACCAAACTCGGAGCCGTGTTGCGGACGAACCGAGGAGATACGGCACCAGCCGTGCCGCTCCCGATCAGCGACGGCGGGATGTTCGCTGATGAATTCGTGGAGGTGGGAGGGAGCTTGCCGGCTCATGGCAACGAGGCAAACGTCGAAGTCGCGAACAAGACCGACGCCTCCGCGAGGATCGTGTGGGACGAGGCAAGCTACGTCGATAAAGGTGTGGCGAATCGCGTGACGCACTCCGGCGTGGAGTTCGCGGAGCGTTCGAAGCCGCAGCTTCCGACGGTCATCGCCGGGCGGAGCCGCGTTACGCAGGTGGTGATGCCTTCCGACGCGATCGTTCAGTTGCGCGGCCGATGGATACACATCCCCTTGTTTCCGCTGGAGGAGACGTTCGATCAAACCTCCGGACGGGCCGTGCTCGCTCCGGGAATGACGCCGGAGATTGTCGATGCGAGGGTTGCATCGCGACTTGTTGGAAAGGAACTGCGTGTACTACTGCCGATCGAGATCGGCGGAGCCATTCGCGAATACACGCTCGTCTTCACCGTGACGGCCACGAAAGTGCGCGCAACCTCTCAGACAGATCTCGAAAAGACAACGGCCTTCACGCGAACAGCGCTGTGAAGAGTGCGTTTCCAAGGAGACTCACCATCATGCGTTTCTCTCTTCGGGTTTGGCTAACGCTGGGGTTCGTGATGGCACTCATCGGGCTGTTTGCATGCGTTTCTGCACCAAGAGCACGGCCAGACATCGAGGCCGAGGCGAAGGCGTTTACGGTGCCGCCCGGAAAAGCGAAGTTGTACGTTGTCCGACCGTCCAGTTTCGGTTTGGCCGTTCTGTATCAAGTCTCCATCGATGGCCGCATCATCGGGAGCCTGCCGGCGGAAGCCTTCCTTGCGACTGTTCTCCCGCCGGGAAGTCACACCGTCTCACTGTTCAACGCGACGAGCCAAGAAAACATCACCCTGATGTGCGGTCCAGACAAGGCTTGTTTCGTCCGCGCAGGCATGCGTCCCACGGCGACGAGCAACCGCGCCCGACTCATCGAAATAAGCGAAGAGGAGGGACGGACGCTCGTCCGCACGAACACGATGATAGAGACCATGTCGCCGCCCTAGAAGCATCGGTGGCTGCTACAGCGTCGCGCGCCGCGCCCAAAGCTCCCAAACCTCCAGAATCTTGCCGGTCGGCGCTCACGCGGCATTTCCGGCACTCTCCGAGCCATTCCTCGCCCGGCTTTCAATCGCGAAAGGCCGGAAGCCGACACAAGTTGTAGGAATTGCTGTGGGATGCGACGAACGAGACGTCGCCCGTATTTTCAATTTCCCAGTCGAGCGACGCAATGTTCGGACAGCCCGCCGTGCCCAGCGGACGATGAACGGAGAGTTAGTTAGCTAGCGCGCCGGTCGCCATTCAATTTCGGAACGGCCGCTCACCTTTGTCGAGCCGATCACCAAGCCTTTACATCTCGAACGCCGCGTTCTGGGAACTTGAGCTGGAGAGATCGAAAAAAGATGCCGTGTTCTCTCAAGCGCCGTTGTTAGAAGAGCAACACAAGCAACTACGAGAGATTCTCCTTGGCTAGATCGCCAACGGGCGGAATTCAGGCATTCGGCTGGTGTTGAATTGCTTACCGGAGTACGAGCCTCTTGCTCTACTCCTCATTTAGTCCCGGAGATTCGAATGACTGTCATGCAGAGATTCCGCCGTGCACTCCTATCGACGATTCTGATCTCTTCGGCGCTGCCGGTGCTTGCCTCCGGTACGCTAACCGGCACGGTATTCGATGCGGCGACCCACGCGACAATCTCCGGAGCGTCCGTGGCGTTCGGCAGTTCCAGTACCACAACCAATAGTTCGGGTGCCTACACGCTGACGAACATCGCTTGTACCACCTCCACGCTGATCGTGGGGAAGAGTGGATATCAGAACATCTCGATCAGCTACACTCCGCCCACCTGCCCCGGCACGAGCACTCAAAACCTGTTCATGACTCCGAACACCGGAACGCTGACCGGCACGGTGTTCAATGCCGCAACAAACGCGACCATCTCCGGAGCGTCCGTCGCATTCGGCAGTTCAAGTACCACGACCAATGGTTCGGGTGTTTACACGCTGACGAACATCGCTTGTAGCACCTCTACGTTGATCGTGGGGAAGAGCGGATACCAGAACATCTCGATCAGCTACACCCCGACCTCTTGCCCCGGCACGAGCACTCAAAACCTGTTTATGACGCCAAACACTGGCACGCTGACCGGAACAGTGTTCGATGCCGCGACAAACGCGACGATCTCCGGAGCGTCAGTTGCCTTTGGCAGTTCAAGTACCACGACCAACAGCTCGGGTGGTTACACGCTGACGAACATCGCCTGTGGCACCTCTACGTTGATTGTGGGGAAAAGCGGATACCAGAACATCTCGATCAGCTACACTCCGACCTCCTGCCCCGGCACGAGCACCCAAAACCTGTTCATGACGCCAAGCGCCGGGACGCTGACCGGCACGGTGTTCGATGCCGCAACAAACGCAACGATCTCCGGAGCGTCCGTGGCGTTCGGAGCTTCCAGTGCCACGACCAACGGCTCGGGTGTTTACACGCTGACGAACATCGCCTGCGCCAACTCCACGTTGATCGTGGGGAAGACCGGGTACCTGAACGCGTCGATCAACTACACGCCGTCGAACTGCCCCGGCACCAGCACGCAAAACGTCTTCATGACGCCGATGGCGATCACCAGCATTTCGCCGAGCAGCGGGCCGGCAACTGGCGGAACGGTGGTCGCGATCAACGGAACGGGGCTCACGAATGCGACATCGGTGACGTTCGGAGGAACGGCCGGCACGAATATCGGGTACGTGTCCGGAGTACTTCAGGTGACGACGCCCGCGCACGCGGCCGGATCAGTCAACGTCGTCGTGAACGGTGGGTTCGGGACGGCTACGTCGGTCAATGGCTTCACGTACAACAGCAGCACCGGGACGCTGACCGGAACGGTGTTCGATGCCGCGACAAACGCAACGATCTCCGGAGCGTCCGTGGCGTTCGGAGCTTCCAGTGCCACGACCAACGGCTCGGGTGTTTACACGCTGACGAACATCGCCTGCGCCAACTCCACGTTGATCGTGGGGAAGACCGGATACCTGAACGCATCGATCAATTACACGCCGTCGAACTGCCCCGGCACAAGTACACAAAACGTCTTCATGACGCCGAACACCGTGGCCGACCCCGTCGTGAACACGTTCACCGCGACCCCCTCCACGATCAAGCCGGGAGGGTCGTCAACGTTGTCGTGGACAACAACGAATGCGACCTCGGTATCGATAAGCCCTAGCGTAGGAAGCCAACCGGCCAACGGTTCAGTCTCGGTCACCCCAGCACTGACGACGACCTACACTCTCATAGCCACGGGAGCCGGCGGAACAAATACCGCCACCACAACGGTAACGGTAGTGACAGCAGCTCTCACCGCCAATTACACCGTTTCGCCTCCGTCGCCCTCCGCTGGCCAGCTGGTAACCTTCACCGACACGTCAAGCGGACCTCCCACATCATGGTCATGGAACTTTGGTGATGGCAGCCCGATCAACACGAACCAGAATCCGACCCACATTTACACATCTGCCGGGACGTACTCAGTAAGCCTGACGGTCAAGAGTCTCTCTTCGTCTGATTCCGTGACGAGAGCGATTCAGGTCGGGAGCAGCAACTTCGTCACGATCGAGGGTCGCGTTATGGTCGCGGGCCAGACTCCAATCTTAGGCGATGGGAGCAAGAGGATCGTAAAGCTACTTTCCGCAGCTGGAGCCGATACCTCCTACGTCGCTACAGTCGCCTCCGATGGCAGGTATTCCATCCTCGCACCGCCCGGTGCGTACCAAGTGCGGGCGATCATTCCCTACTACGACGGTGAGTATCTCGATTCCACGGGCCTTCCCGTTTATCCTGTTTTGACAGCGGTTCAAACCGTTCAGACCGCCCCCTACACGTTGACGCACGCCACGGTAGACGTGGTCTTCCCTCACCCAATCGTTCTCATCCACGGAATTCGATCGACTCCGGAGGACTGGTATGGCTGGATAAAATGGGCTCACGGGTCCGCTGTCGCCAACTCTGATGGAAACCGGCCAGAGCTAATCATCTTTGCGCCCGGCTACGCATGGATAGCCGACTACCCAGTCGAGGCGGCGTCTATCAATCAAGCGCTGACGGCCGACTTCAATGGACTGTTCTCAGCGACGCCGGAATATTCGATTATCGCCCATAGCAAAGGCGATCTTGTCACGCGTCAGTTCTATGGCACGTACTCGAATACGCCATTAGGTCAGCACTTAGACGACGTGGTCATGCTCGGGACGCCGAACAGCGGATCAGATTGTTTCACGAAGACCATTGCCGATATTTATCATCTCAGCACCTGCACCGTCCGTGACCTCAACCTTGACCGGACGTTCCGTGCTCTTTTTTCAGGCCTCGCAGGACACGTTCATGCGATCGCCGGAACAAAGGATGTCGGCCAACTCTGTCCATTTGAGTCGAGTGTTAGCGACGGGGTTGTGCCCTTCGACAGCGTGCTGTCAGTTGAACTGGGCGGGGCCGCTGGTGCGCCAAAGGAAACGATTCCGGGAATCATCATGCCACTCGAACACGGCGAACTCATGTCAGATGTCTCCGTGTTTCAGATCGTTTTGAACTACTACAAGAACGGGCAGTTCGCCGTACCCTGCCCGAGCACCATTGATTTCTTACCAGCCGCCTGCGGTAGCCTCGTAGGTGCTACTGCGCCACCTTGCTTGTCCGGACACGGCTACAGTTTCGGTACTGGAAAGTGTTCGATCCCAACGTTTGGAATTCTTCCCGGTCAATCTCCGCTTGGACTGGCTCTTAACTGGAACACGCCAGATGCGGGAGTAGTTCATGCGCCTCCGAGCGGATTGACCGTTCAAGCAACCGTCTCTGTGGGCTGTATTCCGACGAGCAACAAAATGGGGGTCAGAGCCTTGGCCGGTTCTTCGGTTCTTGGCTACCAAATCTACCGCAGCAATGATCCCGCGCAACTGACTCACGACGGCACGCGGTTCGCCTTTGTCCCTGCGGGAACACAGCAATTCATCGACGATAACGCGTTGAGTGGGACTGTCTGGTACACGGTGACCGCTGTGTACGCGGACGGAGAGTCGGTCGGCGCGCAGAGTGTGAGTGTGTCTGCGCCTTCGCGGAGACGGGCAGTTGGACACTGATTTATCGATCTTCTGACAGTTTTTGGCGATGTTACCGCCAGTGCCATCGTTACATCGGAGTTCTCGTTCGGAAGAACCCGAACCTCAATTCCACATCTGTCAGATCGCTGCAACGAATGAGTGACGCACCAAGTTCGCCAGCGCGACTGACGCGCCAGGCCCAAGCCCAGACCTCCAGAATCGTACCGGTAGGCGCTCACGTGGCATTTCCGGTCGTCTCCGAACCATATCCTCGCCGATGTTCACTTGTGAAAGGGCAGGGAGCGACACAACTTGCAGAAAATGCTGTGCGATGCGGATGCATGAGGGCTCCCCGCATCTTCACTTTCGGTTCGCTTGTAATACCGGCTCCGGTCGCGCGAAACTCCGAGCAGTCTGGAGCGTGCCCGTCCGAACCTCAGCTAACGGTCTGCCGCGTCATCGCTTCAGATGCCTCTTTCGCGGCCTTATTCACATCCGGGTCGTCGGTCGAGAGAAGCGGCTGCAGTTCCACGTCCGTCAAACCGCCGCACCGCACAAGCTGGCGCACCAAACTCGCTCGCGGCGTCTCAATACCAAAATGACACTTGGAGCAAAACCGCCCCACGACTTCGAGGTCGCATCGCTCGCACCACGCATTGTGATCAGACCAAAAGGTCCAAGCCTCCCGAATCGTGGCGACATGTTTCGCATTGCAGGGACAGTTCATCGCTTCGAGAGCGTCGGCAGCCGCCGCTGCGACGAAGGACTTCGAATGCGTCAAGGCCGCGATCGTCTCGCCGTACAACGCATTCTTCCACTCTCCGGCGCTCCTCTCCAGCCCTTCAAAGATGCCACGAAGCCGCCACGGACGATCGCCGTCGTTTCGAAGAGGTACGCGAACGAGATCGGCCGCTGCATCGACTCCGATGACCTTCGGCGCGACCTGCACGACGAGGTCACACGTGAAGCGGCGACCCTTCGCGAGTGCGCCTGCGATTACGTCTCCTGCCGAGTTTCCGGCTGCACCGTTTTCCAGCAACTCCGCTGCAACATAGGTGACGACGTTAGATGGATGAACGAGCGCACTGATCAGAGAGTCCGCGTCGATTGGCTCCGCCGCAGCCGTGCGCCAGTTGACTCGCACCGCGACTTCACGAATATGGGCATAGATGCCGCGTCCCGTTAGCGCTCTGGCTGCGCGGTATCCGCTCGCCAGTTCACGACGCAAAGCGTGCCGGTCGGTGCGCATCCCACGAAGGACGCGATCAACCACGAGTTCGAGAGACCGCTGATCATCGCGCCTATCGAGCCGGTGAAGGTTCAGTTGCCAGAAGGAGAGCGCGCCGAGAATGCGCGACAGGAGCGGCAATGTGTGGGCCGTCGCGTCCTCGTCCTCCTCAGGCAGACCCACCGCAGTTGCGATCGCATCGAGAAGTGCAAGGAGTTCATCACGATCTTCGGGGGTATCAAACTTCGGCATCGACTGCATCAGCCTTCCGACTTGGTCTGATATCAGTGGCTCGATGAGATCGTGTGCGTTATGACGGAGTAGCACCGATTGCAAATCGTTTAAATGGAGAGTCGATGCCCTCGGTAGGAAGTTACGGACCACCGCTACCGCCTCGTCACGTGACGAAACCCGAAAGAGAGAGTTCACAGCGAGACACGCGGTCATCTGCTGCAACTCACTAGCTTCTTCGGGCAGCGGCGATATGCGTTTCGGTCGATGCTTCCCGAAGAAGATTCTCTGTATGGGGAGATACTCTTCCAGCCATCTGCGCGACGAGCCGGCTGGAACCAGCGTTTTATCTCCGGCGAACACCCCGGCCTCGGCCGCCAGCCGTGTGACAGGCGATTTGGCCTCAAGCAATGGAAGACTTGCGCGGGAGACCGCCGAGGGAGCAAAGCGGGCAAGCCGGACCAACACCTCCGCTGCCCGAATTTCCGCGTGGCTGCCGAGCCGTGCGCCCACTCTATCAATCGCTCGTTCCACGAGAGCCAGATCAGGTGCGCCGACATCCTCAAGACACTCGGCGGCGAGAAATGCTTCTTCCGATGTCGGATCGGCCGCGTCATCCAGATCGAGCAGCACGCGGGCGATCTGCTCCGATGCCCCAGCGGACGCGGCAAGGAGGATCACTTCGCGCCACTGCGGCTGTCGGCGCACGCGTGTCAACCACGCTGTGAGTTTCGCGTCGGTCAACCCGGCGACGGCGCGAGCAGCCGCGTATTCACCGAGATTCATATGAACAAAGGTCAGATATTCGCGGGTGCCGATTCGCAGCCGCTCCAGAAGGCGGTGCTCCTCCCAATACAAAAGAGCGTTTTCGGCTGCGCGCGAGGCAAGCAACTGATTGCTGAAGCCTTCGCGTACAAATCGCTTGGCAACCCCGACCACTAGAGCGTCGCGCGTGATCGTCGGAGACTCTGCGAGAAGCCACGCGGCCTCCTCCACCGCGATCCACGCGAGTGTTGCGTCGATACTTTCCGCCGATGGAATGCGATCATGCGGCGCTGTCCTTCGGAGCAAGTCGATGATCTCGGCATACAGCGTCGGCACGTCTCTCGGCAGCGGGCGCCCTTCGATGCTGAGGGCCACCATGCAACTCAACAGAAGGGGATTTCGAGCAGCGATGCTGGCGTGTCGATTGGTGGCGATCTCCTCTTCAAATCGCTCCACAGCTTTCTCGGCTAGGTTCGCGTCAGCCAAGGCGGCATTGAAGATTTCTGACGCGAGCCGAAGCCCTCCGCCCGGCGACAGCGCACTTAGACCGAATGTGCGGATGCCCGGCAGAAGTCCAGCGCTGTGGCCGACTGGCCGTGTCGTAACGATCACCGATGCATTCGGATGACCTTTCATCCAAGAAAGAAGAAGCGTGGCGACTGTGGAGCGCAGAGGTTCTGCTTCATCCAGACCATCAGCGATGAGGAAGTCAGCGCGTGCGAGAAGGTCTCGTTGTCGCGTGAGGTCGAGCCCAGAGCCTTGGAATGCGGACTCCACGAGGGCATCATCGAAGGACTTTCCTTGCTTAACTGCGAGCGCGACTTGTTTCAGCGACACGCGAAAGGCGAGGAAGCCGCCTTCACATGCCTCCCGAACCAGCTTACGGCTCAGCGCACTCTTTCCACCCCCGGCACCCCCAACCACGATGGCGCTACTTGAGTCTTCCAGCAACTTGCAACTGTCGTAGAGGTCGCGCACGCTAGCTTTCTCGCTACGTTCCTCCCAACGGTGGTACGTGCTGATCGCGTCGGCCTCTCCGGTCTTTTCGACACCGTTGCTCGGCAGAAGCTCATCCCACACCACGAACGTATCGATTCGGACATTCGGTAGCGGCGCGAGAACCAACGTCGCATTCGTCTCGATGGCCCAATCGACGTATTGCTCGCGGAGTTGCGGTCCTAGGGTTTGGGACACTCCGGAAAGCGGTTTCAAGATCGCCGCGACAGCTGAAGCATCTTGCCGCCCTGCGCGTTTCGCGACACGCAACGCCTCGCGCCCAAGAAGTTCCCATGCGGCAATGCGTTTTGATGGTGCTTCGAGGACGGTTCCAAGGAGATGCTGCGCAAGCGCGGCGGCGTCAGAACCGGGATTGAAGTCAGTGACGATAAGCCTGAATCGACCAAGCGTCGAGGCGTTTAACTGAACACCCGTTTCGTGAAGGCGACCGAGTATCTTCTTCATGACGGCGGCACCCTCAATATCAATCCCGTCCGCGAACCGGCGAACATCCTCATCGAATTCGCTCCGGATCGAGCCGGTGCTGCTGCTGTCGACGAGGATCACGCCGCGAAGGTGAGGATCACGTTGGAGACCAACGAAAAGGCGGGCCGCCGCCGCAACGAAGTCCTCGTTCCCGCTGGCACCATGCTTGGCTTGAACTTCGATGGCCCTTCCGTCCCGCAGTTCAACGACGATGTCGTCACCGGGGGATTCCTTGCCTTTTTGCAGCCAGACGGTGACCGGAGCGTCGTCCAGATCGCTGAACCACGGCAGTGACTTGCCGGCCAGAATGTGCGCGGCGATGTAGGCGAATGCGTCCGCCTCGTAATCCGTGCCGCTCACCGGTCCCTTGCCGCCCATATGTGTCGTTGCCGCCAACATGAGTGCAGCGACAGTACTTCCGCCCGAGGAGACCTTTCGTCCGGGTTCCTCTTGCTCGCGGCGATGAGTGCGACGCGGGGCCAAGGCGCCGTCCCGCGCCGGTTCTGTTCGACCTCACGAGAACCGGTTTGAGGCACGGTTTTTGAGGCACTCGCGGGGTTTCTTGCGGGGTTTACGAAGAACGGCCGCCTCGCTGGCGGTCGTAAGTCATTCATTCACTTGGTTGCGGGGGCGGGATTTGAACCCGCGACCTTTGGGTTATGAGCCCAACGAGCTACCAGACTGCTCCACCCCGCGACATTTGGTGAGGACGCTGCGACGGCTGGATGGCTCCGGCCGCGGCGAGGGGCGCGATTATCGGGTCGCGGCTCGCAAGCGTCAAGGGCCTTCGTAACCCACCCTCCCGGATTGCCATTCCCGGGAAGGGGCTGGCACGGATATCGTTTGTCGTCTCGTTCGGATGAAACGACTTCTCCTGATTTTTCTCCTTTCCGCGTCGGCGAACGCGGCCACTCTGCCCGGGTTTCATGTGCAGTTGGTGCAGGCCACGGCCGGCTTCATCACCGCGCTCGCTGCCGACTCGCAGGGGACGCTGTACTACTCGGTGAAGAGTGGCGACATCATTCGCGCCGGCGTCGTGCCGGTCGTTGTCGCGCATGTGCCGACCGTCGGCGAGGGCAACTCGGGGCTGATCGGGCTGGCGCTGCGCGACGACCACACGGCCATCGTGCATTACACGACGCCGAGGCAGACGTACGACGTCGTGTCGGCGGTGGATTTGGTAACCGGGGTTGAGACGGAGATCCATCGCTTTGCGACGGACCGCGATTTCCCGGAGCGCGGCGTATCGACTGAACATCACGGCGGCAATCTCACCATCGCGCCGGACGGTTCGATCTTTCTGGCCATCGGAGACTACGGCGTCGGCATCGTGGCCTCGGAGCTCGACTGGAACGGCGGCAAGGTGTGGCGGATTCTTCCCGACGGAACGGTTATCCAGTTCGCACACGGCTTTCGGAACCCGTTCGATCTGGCGTGGGATGCGGCGGCGCAGCGCGTCATCGTCACCGACAACGGCGACGCCGTCGATGATGAGATCGACGTCGTCGCCGAGGGCGACGATTGCGGCTGGCCGGCGACGGCCGGCAAGGAGCCGGCTGTGGCCGGAGCGCGAACGCCGGCCTATGTTTTTCCAACCGTCATTGCGCCGACCGGACTCGCGCCGCTGACCGGCCGCAATCCCATCCTTCGCCGCGGCTATCTGCTGGGAAGCTACGTCGCCAAGGCGCTTTTCTACGTGCCCGACGTTTACGCGCAGCCGGTGCCCGATCCGGTTGCCGTCATTCAAAGCGAGACCGATCCGATCATCGACGTCATCGAGGCGCCGGATGGCGACATCTACTTCGCAAGCGGTTTCGGCATCTACAGGCTGATCGTTCCGGCACCAGGGGATTGCAACGGCGACGGCGTGGTCAATTCGGCCGACATTGCAGCGCTGGCCAATGTGCTGGCCGGCGGGCCGCGGCCGATGACAGCGGTGCAGAACGCGAGTTGGGGTTGCGATGCGAACCGCGACGGAATGATTGACGCGCGCGATCTTTCGCTGGTGGCGGCTCTCGTTCGCGGCCGCGCCGTACGGCGTTAGCGCACGGCATCACTGGTGCAATAGCTCCTCCCGATTTTTACAGGGAGGAACCATGCAACGAACACAACTCGCGCGGCGGACCATTGCCCTGGTCACCGTGCTTCTGCTCAGCGCCGGCATCGCCGATGCGCAGACGAAGATCAAGGCGGGCTTCAATCTTTTCTCGCCGCAGGACGACGTAAACGTCGGCCAGCAGTCCTCGGTGCAGGCGGAGCGGCAGCTTCCGATGTTGAACGACGCGCAGACGAATGCATATCTCAATCGCATCGGCCAGCGGCTGGCGGCAAACGCAGGCGGGCCGCAGTTTCAATACCATTTCCGCGTCGTCAATCAGTCGGACATCAACGCCTTCGCGCTGCCAGGCGGTTTCGTCTACGTCAATCGCGGCGTGATCGACACCGCCAGCAATGAAGGAGAACTGGCCGGTGTCGTCGCGCACGAAATATCGCACGTGGCGTTGCGCCACGGCACGCATCAGGCTTCGAAGGCCTACCTCGCGCAAGCCGGCATCAGCATCCTCGGCGGCCTCCTCGGCGGACACGTCGGCGCGGGTGCGGCGCAGATCATCAACACCGTCGGCGGCATCGGACTCAATGCGGTTTTCCTGAAGTACAGCCGCGATCTGGAAACGCAGGCCGACATTCGCGGAGCGCAGATCATGGCCGCCTCCGGCTACAACCCGTCGAACATGGTGTCGTTCTTTCAGAAGCTGGAGCGGGTGGATACATCGAAGAAGACCAACTGGATGTCGGACCACCCCGCGCCGCCCGATCGCATCGCGCGGATTCAGCAGGAACAGCGAGTGCTGCGAGTGAGCGGGAACGCGCCTCAGAACGTGGCCGAGTTGCAGGGCGTGCAGGGACGCCTGCGCGGCTATGGCGCGGCGCCGTCCGCCGGACAGATTGCGCGACAGTCGGCCGCGCCATCGCAGTCACGCGGACGGGCGGCGAGCCCGACGCCGGTCACGGTCAACGTGCCCGCACCGTCGACGCAGATGAAGACGTTCGTCAATCCGACGCGGCTGTACAGCGTCAGCATTCCGGCGAACTGGCAGGTTTACCAGCAGGGCAACACCGGCGCGACGTTTGCGCCGCAGGGCGGAATCGGTACCGTCAATGGCCAGTCCGACATGGTGGTCGGCGCGATCATCAATCACTACGATCCGTTCGGAAACGCGAACAGCCTTCAGGGGAGCTCGAGCGGCGGCGGGTACTACGGCAACATCTCAGTGCAGGACGCGACGAATGACCTGATCGCCACGGTCCAGCGCAGCAGCCCGTATCTGCAGGTCGTGTCCGGCTCGCAGCGGCAGATGCGCGTCAACGGTGGCACGGCGCTTTCGGCGGCGTTGCGCGGACGCGACCCGAACACCGGTCTCGACGAGCGGATCACTGTCGTCACGCGGCAGCTTTCCGACGAGCACCTCGTCTACATACTGTTCATCACGCCGGAGCGCGACGCCAGCCGCTACGCCAACGTGTTGAATACGATGGCGAGCTCGCTCCAGATCAGCAACGCGGCGCATTGATATCCGTAGTGCGGACGTCCCGGCCGAGACGTCCGCACTACGTTTTAACGAACCACGATCGAATTCATCCCCTCGAACCGCAGCACGTCCCCATCCTTCAGGTGGTGCTTCGCTGCCACACCAGCCGCGAGTTCGAGCACCGAGGACGCCTTCGCGTTCGGCGGGTAGTTCTGACACGGATCCGCTTTGCACGGCGGGACGTTGTGCGCAATGTGAACGATGCGGTGATCCGCATCGATCCAGATCATGTCGAGCGGGATGAGCGTGTTCTTCATCCAGAACGGATACTCGCCGGCCTGCGGAAACAGAAAAATCATCCCGCGGTCCTCGGCCATGTGATCGCGGTACATCAGGCCCTGCTCGCGCGTGGGGTCGTCCGAGGCTACCTCGACGATGACCGTGGAATGGTCGGGGTAGATGATGCGCGGCGCTGTCGCATCGGCGGTGGTCGTTACCGTCGTTGCCGGCGCCGGGGCGGCGCTCCGTTGCGTGCACGCCAGTGCGAAGATCAGTACGAGACTAGCTTTCATTCTCAACCTCCACCGCCTCTTCCTGCCGGGCCTCGCGGGAGATGAGGTCGTATTTTTTTGCGTAGTAGCGGAAAGAGCGGAACGACATCCGTAGTAGCTCCGCGGCCTGCGTCTGAACGCCGCCCGAGCGCTCCAGCGCCTTGAGCATGAAGATCTTCCCGATCCCCTCCAGGTGATCCTGAAGCGAAATCCCCTCGGGTGGCAGATCGAACGCCATGTCCGGAACGGAGCCGCCGAGGAGGACGTGCTCGGGAAGGGACTTCGTGGTGAGGACGTCCGAGGGTTCCAAGGCGATCATCCGCTCGACGACGTTCTCCAGCTCACGGACGTTGCCCGGCCAGTGGTACTTCTCGATCGATCGCATGGCGTCGGACGAAATCCGCTTCTGCGGCACACCCATCGACTTCGAATACTTAGCGATGAAGTGTTCGACGAGCAGCGCGATGTCTTCGCGGCGTTGCCGCAACGGCGGCAGCGTGATCGGGATAACGTTGATTCGGTAGAAGAGATCCTCGCGAAACGTTCCCGCCTTGATCGACTCAGCGAGATCGCGATTCGTGGCGGCGATGACGCGCACTTCCACCTGATTCTCGACGTTCGATCCGACGCGGCGGACGACGTGGTCCTGCAGCACGCGCAGCAGCTTGATCTGCATGGCAGTGGAGGTCTCGCCGATCTCGTCGAGGAAGATCGTGCCGCGGTCAGCTTCGTGAAAAAGCCCGCGTTTCTCGCGGATCGCTCCGGTGAATGCGCCGCGCTCATGACCGAACAGCTCCGACTCAAGCAGCGTCTCCGGCAGCGCGCCGCAGTTGATCGAAACGAACTTGCCGCGGCGGCCGGAGTTGTAGTGAATGGCGCGCGCGATCAGCTCCTTGCCGGTGCCGGAATCGCCGGAGATGAGCACGGTCGAATTCGTTTTGGCGATGCGCTGCACCACCGAGAAGATCTCCTGCATGCGGGTGCTGCGGCCGATGATGTTGGAGAAGGTGAAGCGCTCCTCGAGCGCGGTGCGGAGGTGAAGGTTCTCGTCCTCCAGCTCCTTCCGCTCGACGGCATTGCGGACGATGATCTTCAGCTCGTCGATGTCGAACGGTTTGGCGATGTAATCGAACGCGCCGGCCTTCAAAGCCTCGACCGCCGATTTCGTCGATGTATGCGCGGTGATCATGACCACAGCGATCGACGGCGTGGCCGTTTTCACTTCGCGCAACAGGTCGATGCCGGAGCCGTCGGGGAGCATGAGATCGCAGAGGATGAGGTCTGGCTCGCTCTTCGCCACCGCCGCGCGCGCTTCCGCCACGGAGCCGGCGGTCTCGACGCGCCATCCTTCGTCCTCAAAAACGATGGAGAGGAAATCGCGCAGCGACGCCTCGTCGTCAACGATCAGCAGATTCACAGGCGCGGATTATAGGAGTGAACAACGCTCCGTATCGTGCGCTGCGGTTAACGGAGCGCTGGCGTCCTCGCCGGCTGGCGTGGCTGCGTCTCGCTGCCACTCCGGCATAGTCGCGACATTGACCTGATAACCGACAGCGGAAGGCAACACTGCCTGATTACCAGCAAGACTTTCGACTTTGCCGGGCTGGCAGCGGGACGCAGCCAGGCCAGCCGGCGAGACGCCAGCGCTCCGTCCGCTGTTCGCGTTATTCGCGAGTCGCCACGACCGCCGCCGCGGCAATCACCTGTCCGATCAGCAGCAGCGACGACAGGCCGTGCAGCATCCCGAACTGCCGCCGCACCGGATCTTCGCTCGACAGGCTGCTGATCGGCGCGAGCGAACTCTCACGGATCATGCGGATGCGCGTGTCGAGCAGTCCCTGACACGACGCGAACAGGACCGCCACGAAAAGGATCATCAGCATGATCGGCCGGCTGCGGCGCCATTCCAGAAACATCAGCGTTAGCGGCGCGAGCAGCGCGATGTAGTGCCAGCGTACGAGCACCGCGCCGACGACATTCGCAGCGTCGGTGGTGTTGCTGGCCGCGTGGAATGCAGCCGAGGCGGTGAGGAGAAGGAAGACGCCGCTGCCGAGCCAGAGCGCCTGGATCAGGCGTGTGATTGCAAGCGACGATCGGCGCGGAGGGTCGGGCAACGAGATATTGAAGATCGCCGGCTGCGGCGCGGTTTCGATCGGCTCCTCGGTCACGAGAACACCCTCCGAATCGATTCGTCGTACGGCTTTCGCAGCACGCCCTGGTCGGTGATGATCGCGCTGATCAGGCGCGCCGGTGTGACGTCGAATGCGGGATGGCGAACGCTGATCCCGTCCGGCGCGATCGACACGCCGTTCATCGACGTCACCTCGGCGGCGCTCCGCTCCTCGATCGGGATCGATGCGCCGGTCGGACAGTTCACGTCGATCGTCGACAGCGGCGCGGCGATGTAAAACGGAACGCCGTGCGCGTGCGCAAGTACCGCC
Source organism: Acidobacteriota bacterium (assembly GCA_019247495.1). Lineage (GTDB taxonomy): Bacteria > Acidobacteriota > Thermoanaerobaculia > Gp7-AA8 > Gp7-AA8 > JADGNZ01. The sequence goes on along the minus strand of JAFAOU010000145.1, from coordinate 1,089 downwards.
ACGGTGTACGTGCCGATCTTGTTCGCGGTGTCGCCGTTCGCGGCGATGCGATCCGCGCCGACGATGACCGCATCGAACTTACCCTGCTGGAAAAAGTGCCCGGCCATGTTGTCGGTGATCAGCGTGACGTCGATGTCTTCCTGTTTCAGCTCCCACGCCGTGAGCCGCGCACCTTGGAGATACGGACGCGTTTCATCCGCGAACACCGCCACACGTTTTCCCGCTTCGACGGCGGCGCGGATCACGCCGAGAGCCGTGCCGTAGCCGGCGGTAGCGAGAGCGCCGGCGTTGCAGTGGGTGAGGATCGTCGGGGATTCGCCGAGGAGCATGGCGCCGTTGCGGCCGATGCGTTTGTTCGCTTCGACGTCCTCGCGAAACATCGCTTCTGCCTCGGCGGTCAGATCGCCGCCGGCGTCGCGAGCGCGCTGCATGCGATCGAGCGCCCACATCAGATTGACGGCGGTCGGACGCGACGCGCGAAGCTCAGCGGCTGCGGCATCGACGTCATCGCCGCGCTGCGCCGCCAGTGCGATGCCGAACGCGGCCGAGACGCCGATTGCCGGCGCGCCGCGCACGATCATGTCGCGAATGGCCACCGCCACTTCATGGGCATCGCGGCAGGCAACGTAGTGAACCTCCCGCGGCAACAGGCGCTGATCGAGAAGCTCCAGCGCTTTGCCGCGCCATCGAATAGGTTCAACGTGCATGGGAAGGCAGGGACGAGGGACGAGGGGCGAGGGAGGCAGGCGAGGTGAAGCGGCACAGTTGATGAAGTTGGGCGGGTGTGCCCTCGTCCCTCATCCCTCGTCCCTCAAGTCTCACAAATCCCTCAATCATTCGCGGTCTGGGCGTCACAGGGCCGTCGTTATACTACGAGCCGTTTCCGGAGGACCAATGGTCAGGGTTGGAATCAATGGTTTCGGGCGCATCGGACGCAACGTTCTCCGTGCCGCGCTCGAACGCAGTTCCGGCGTCGAATTCGTCGCCGTCAACGATCTCACCGATGCCGCCACGCTGGCGTATCTGCTGAAGTACGACTCGGTGCATCACACGATCCCGAACGACGTCGGCCATACCGACGACGGCATC
>JAFAOU010000132.1 GCA_019247495.1 Acidobacteriota bacterium | reverse complement strand
CGGCTCCTGAATGACGACGTCGCCGAACATCTCCGGCTTGAGCGCGCCGTCGCGGTTGTCGATTTCGATGCGCACCTTCGCCGTGCGCGTCATCGGATCGATCGTCGGCGCGATGAACGTCACCGTGCCTTCGAACGTGCGGCCCGGCAGATACGTGAGGCCGATCGATGCGCGCGAGCCGGTGCGGACCGACGACATCTCCGACTCGTACACATCGGCGAGAATCCAGACGCGGCTGAGGTCCGCGATGTCGAACAACGGCTCGCCCGCTGCGACGCGTGCGCCTTCGACGGCGGTCTTGTTCAGCACCACGCCGCTCACCGGCGAAGAGATCGTGAGCGACTTGCGCGTTGCACCGCTGCGCTCCAGCTCGCGGATGTCGGCCGCGCTGATGTCCCACAGTTGCAAACGGCGGCGCGTGGCATCGAGCAGCAGCGGCGACTGCTTCGCGGCCTTCAGCGCGATGAGGTACTCCTGCTGCGTGGCGAGAAGATCGGGGCTGTAGATCGAGAAGAGCGGTTGCCCGCGATGGACTTCCTTGCCAGTGAAGTTCACGTTCAGCCGTTCGATGTAACCGTCGAACTTCGTGGTGATTTTGTGCAGCCGCGTTTCATCGACGGCGACGCGGCCGACGGTGCGCACCGAGCGGCCGATCGTGCGCGTCTCGGCGACGCCTGTCTGCACGCCGATGAGCTGCTGACGCTCCGGCGTGAGCTTCACGGCCGAGTAACCGGAGACGTTCGTCTGTGCGCCGGCCGGCGCCGCGTCGCCCGCGTACACCGGCACGAGCTCCATGCCGCAATCCGGCGCCTTTCCCGATTTATCCGACTTGTACGCCGGGTGCATCGGGTCGATCCAATAGAGCACTTTCTTCTGCGCCGCGGCGTGCCCGGCGTGTCCGCTCGCCGCGGTGCTCTTCGCGTGGGGCGCGTCGTTCGTTCGTCCGAACACGACCACGACGAGCGCGATGGCGAGGACGGCGGTCAGGATCCAGGGGAGTTTCGTTTTCATCGCATCACCTCATCGAGTTCATGGACGGCGTCGTGTTGGTTGCTGCTGCCGGCGCTGCGGCTTGCGCCATTCCGCCGGCGGCACTCGCCGGCATCGCCGCTGCGCCGGTCATCGTCGTCGGCTGAAGGCTCGCTTCATCGATCGCCACGCGCCACTTCGCGCTTTCGGCGATGCGCGATGCGTACGACGCACGATCGCCGTAGAGCGTGTTGAGCGCGTCGAGCACCGTGATGAACGGGACCTTCGCCGCCTGATAGCTGGCCAGCGCCGATTCCAGAGACACTTCATCGAGCGGCAGCACTTTGTCGCGATAGAGCGCGGCGATGTGCCGCGCGGCGTCGAGCTGCGTAAATCTTTCGCGCGTGCGCAGCTCCAGCTCGCGCGCGATCGCATCGACATCCGACGTTCGGCCGCGGACGATCGCTCGCGCCTCGGCGAGTTGGTTCTGCTGACGGCGAGCGGTCCACAGCGGCACGGACACGCCGACGCCGGCCTGCCACATCGGCCCCATCTCGAAGTTGCCGCGGTACATCGAGCCGGCGCTGACGGTGAAGTCGGGGAGGAAGTTCTTCTTCGCCAGCTCGACGCGCGCGCGTCCTGTGTCGATCGCCTGCTGCGACGCCGCAAGCTCCGGACTCCTCGCCGCAACAGAAGCGAGGAGCGACGCCAGTTGCGGAAGCGGTGCATCGTCAGCGAGGAGATCAGGCGTCGCGACGTCGCGATCCTGCGGGGCACCGATCAGCCGATCCAACTCTGCGATCCGATTCGCTATCGTGGCCGCCTGCGTGGCCTTCGCCTCGTCGAGCCGCGCCAGCTCCACCTGCGCGCGGACCACATCCTGCTGCACGGCCAGGCCCGCGGCGTAGCGTTCGCGCACGGATGCCTCGATTTGTGTGGCGGCGGTGCGGCGATCGTCGATCAGGCCGTCGATCGCGCGAGCGAGCCCGAGGTCGTACCACGCATTGCGAACGCGCGCTTCGAGCGTCAGCGCCGCGCGACCGAGCGAGCCGCGCTCGATCTCGCGCGCTTCACTCGCCGCGACGTTCCCGGCGAGGCGCAGCTTGCCCGGCCATGGAACGCTCTGACTCGCCATCACGCCGAGGAAGCTCCCTTCCGCGCTGCCGAGCGAGGGGGTGCGACCGTCGTTTTGCCAGGTCGTTGTGATGAATGGATCGGACAGCGTTTGCGCGGGCACGATCCGCCGTTGCGCGGCTTCGACGTTCGCCTGCGCCGACGCCATCTCCGGCGCATTGCGCAGCGCCTCGGTCACCAGCGCGTCGAGCTGCGCATCCGGTAACGCGGCTCGGGTGATGGTTTGTGCCGGCGCCGCCGAGATTGTCAGGACCAGAACGGCGGCAGCGAAGCTGAAACGGGTGAACACGTGCGGTCTCCTCTGGGCGCGGACGCACGAAGGGGGTGCGCCTGCAGCGGCAAGTGCGGAAGAGACCGCGGATCAGATGCGGAAGACGGAGTTGAGGAGGTGAACCGGGGTGGCGGAATTACATGGCGGCCCTTCGCAGCTCGCGTTTGCAGAGAGCGTCTCCGCCGGAGCGACGATCGCGACCACCGCGGCCGCCGGTGCCGCGTCAACCGCTGCGCGTGCCGGCGGAACGATCGTTCGAACGCTCTTCGCCGCCATCGCGTCGATCGTGCGGATCGAGCACTGCGGCATGCATGGCGGCGCATCGGTCTTGACGGTCGCCTGACCGGCGGCGCGTGTGGCATGGCAGCACGGATGGATGCACATCGTCGCCACCGCGTAGAGCGGGACTGCGAAGAACACCGCAACAAAGACGAACGCCGCCGCGCCGGCGAAAAGCCGTCGAGGTGCAGTCGTCATCGGATCAGTGGCGCGCATCTTCGTAGTCTCGATCGACAAGGTACGCGCGGCTGAGATTCCGCGACACGTCGTCGCTCACGGCGATGCGTGACGAACGTCACCTGATCGCTACCTCGCCACATTGATGACCACCATGAGCCCGCCGCCACCGCGCATCCCCCGTTGTTGTTCGTCATGTGATGCGCGATGTGGCAGTGCAGCAGCCATCGGCCCGCGCCGGCCGTTCGCTGAGTTGACGAGAGGTCGCGCGAAAGACGTCACTGGTAGCGATCGCGCCGGCTCAAAGAGCTCCACACCGGATCCGGAGCGGCGCTGGCGATTTGAAAGTCACATCGTGAGGACGGCCGTCCCGACCAGCCGCCCGTCGCGAAGATCGGCAAGCGCTTCGTTTGCGCGATCGAGCGGGTAGACGGTTCGTCGCGTCTCGATCCGCAGCGATGCGATGCGGTGGAAGAATGCTTCGCCGTCGGCGCGGGTGAGGTTGGCGACGGAGCGGATGCTGCGCTCGTTCCACAGCAACTCGTACGGAAACGACGGGATGTCGCTCATGTGGATGCCGGCGCAGACCACCGTGCCGCCTTTCACGAGGTTGCGCAGTGCGGTCACGACCAGCGTGCCGTCCGCGGCGAAGATGACCGTGGCGTCGAGCGGCTCCGGCGGCGGCGTGCTCGATCCGTCCGCCCAGACCGCTCCCATCTCGCGCGCGAACTGCTGCGCGGCGGCGTCGTCATCGCGCGTGAAGGCGAAGACCTCGCGGCCGTCGGCGCGCGCGAGCTGGACGAGGATCTGCGCGGCCGATCCGAAGCCGTAAAAGCCGATGCGCCGCGCGTCGCCCGCCATCCGGTAGGCGCGAAATCCGATCAATCCCGCGCAAAGCAGCGGTGCCGCTTCCTCGTACGTGTACGTGTCCGGAATCGGGAAACAGAAGCGGCGGTCGGCGACGGTGTACTCCGCGTAACCGCCATCGAGCGTGTAGCCGGTGAACTTCGCCGCGTCGCAGAGATTTTCGCGGCCGCTGCGGCAGAAGCCGCAAACGCCGCACGTCCAACCGAGCCACGGAACGCCGAGGCGCATGTTCGTCGATTCATCGAGTCCGACGATCTGATGGCCGGGCACGAGCGGCAACTTCGGATCGCGAAGCTCGCCGTCGACGACATGAAGATCGGTACGGCAGACCGCGCAACATTCGACGCGAAGCAGCAGCTGATCCCGCCCCGGCCGCGGCAGCGCAATTTCAGCAGCTTCGAGTGGACGACCCGGCTGACGAAGCAGCATCGCTCGCATCGATGCAGCGTACAACGGACGTGAACGCCGAGGCGTGCGGACAGGTAGCCGCGATCACACCGTCCGGTGAGCAGCGGCGTCGCGCGTCATGCGGCCATCGCCGCGGCGTTGAAAGGAAGCATCCGACGCTCTCGATCGGGAGCTTCACGCCATTCGCGCGCGCAGCGCCTTCTGACCTCGTACACGGCGGCACGTCCGATCCTGGTCGCCCTGGCAGCGATCCCGTTCATCCCGGCCAACTGGCGCGCCATCGTAGGCGTGCTGGTGGCGACGCTCGATCAGGTCACCGCCAGCTTCAAGGCGGGGAAGGACCTCGCCGTCGGAGATGACGCCGCGGCCAGCACGATGGAACCGAAGCTCCCGGCGTGAGCCGACAACTTCATCAACGAAAGGAGAACGTCATGATTCGAATCCAGCGAGTAGCCGGCCACGGCCGGTTCGTGCCGGGGGCATACGGCCCGCCGCTATCCCTGGCTGACGGTGGTGGAGACGATGCGCATCCGCATCCCTCCGCGCGGCCGCCTGCGGAAGCGGTAACCCACAAGCAGTAGAGCCGGGGCCCGCGAAAGCGGGCTCCGGTGTTCGAGCGACGCGTCGTGAGCTGTCGCGCCGCTGCTGACGACCGCCGAGTAGCCACGCGAAGAATGCTCTAAAGTTGCTGCATGGTCGACACACTCACGCCCAGCCAGCGGAGTCGGCTCATGTCGCGCGTTCGGCAGCGCGGTACGGCACCTGAACGCGTTGTACAGGCCCTGCTTCGCCGCATGCACCTGCGCTATCGCTCCCATCCGCGCAACTTGCCCGGAACTCCTGATCTCATTCTTCGCGATTTTGGTGTTGCAATTTTTGTCCACGGATGCTTCTGGCATAACCATCGTGCCTGTAGGCGAGGAGCACTGCCTGCGTCCAATCGCAACTTCTGGGTACCGAAGATTGCCGGTAACGTTCGACGCGACCGCCTAACCGCCAGGCAACTCCGCGCCGCGGGCTGGCGCGTCGCGATTATCTGGGAATGCCAAGCGCGCAACGAACACCGCCTCACCTCACGTATCCGACGCATCACATCCCATTCAGATTAGGCTTTTCGTTCAGCCCGTTAACCTCTAAACTGCTGAATCGGATGGGGAAGCAGGAACTGCTCACCGCGATCGACCTATTCGCCGGCGCGGGCGGGTTCAGCCTGGCTGCTCGCGACCTCGGTGTCCGAATTCGCATTGCCGTAGAACTTGACAAGCACTCCGTATCCACCTACCGCAAGAACTTCGTTCGTAGGCGCGCATCGCCGCCCGTGGTGCTAGGAGCCGATATCCGCGACGTTAAGTGGCCGGAAACTCTCGCGGAGGCTGGTCTGCGGCCCGGCGAGTGTTCGATCCTCATGGGTGGCCCCCCCTGCCAAGGATTCTCAACTCACAGAATCAAGGGGACGGGAGTGGGTGACCCACGCAACCAATTACTTGCAGCGTATTTTGATGCGATGGCGCTTATACAACCCGCCTCCTTCGTCATCGAAAACGTGACCGGTATGCTTTGGCCGCGCCACGCGGGCTATGTCAATGAGTTCATGTCATCGGCCGAAAAGATTGGCTACACCGTACTTGAGCCGACCATTCTAAACGCCAAGGACTTCGGCGTTCCCCAAAACCGCAAACGTGTGTTCATCGTCGGGTGGCGCTCTGATCTGCCGCTTTCTCTGGAATGGCCACCCAAGCCGACGCATTTCCCCCCAGACTCGGAGGACGTCATCGACTTCAATCGGCGCGCGTTCGTCACTGCCACGTCGGTTTTTGCTACCCGTTTGCCCAAGCATGACCCGAACGCTGTGCACATCAATCACACCGAAGAACTTCTTCGCGTTTTTCGAAACACGCCCAAGAATGGCGGTAGCCGCTCCGACTCGGGTCGCATTCTCCCTTGTCATGAGGACCACGACGGCCATCGGGACGTCTACGGTCGTATTCGTCTGAACGAACCCGGACCCACGATGACGACCGCATGCATAAATCCATCTAAAGGTCGCTTCCTGCATCCCCTCGAAGATCACGGCATCACGGCGAGACATGCTGCTCGATTTCAAGGGTTTCCGGATTCCTTCACGTTCGACGGTGGCTTGTTCGCCGCAGCGCGGCAGATAGGCAATGCCGTCCCGCGACAACTCGGAAGGCATGTGCTTCGGGTGCTGAAGCGTGCGATCGAGGAGCGCCGCGCGAAAACTTGTCGAACAATCCACGCAGATCGCCTATGAAATCGACGCTTCGATCGGTTCCGTTTGCTGTGACGGCACGAACCGTCGATCACCTTGGGCGTGAACAGATAGCTGACAGCCCAACGGCCGTGAGCGAACTTTGGAAGAATGCATACGATGCATACGCAACCGGCGTGGGTCTTCACGTCTTTGAGGGGCCGCCTGCGGTCGCCGCTCTCTTCGACGACGGCCATGGCATGTCGGCGGATGAATTCATCGAGCGCTGGCTTGTACTCGGAACAAGCGCGAAACTAACCGACGAAGTTCCCGAGGCCGACAGAAACGGGTTGCCAAAGCGCGAGCGTCAGGGACAAAAGGGCATAGGGCGGCTGTCGGTCGCATTCCTCGGTCCTGTCAGCCTCATCATATCGAAACGCGCCGATGCTATCTTCACCGCGTCGGCAGTTGACTGGCGAGCTTTCGAAAATCCTTTTATCACGCTCAACGATCTGAACACGCCCGTCGCACAATTCGCAGACCGTGACTCGCTATCGCGGGTTATCGGCGACCTTGTCGAAAGCTTAACCGACAACGTCTGGCCGAAGACAAACGCGGATCACAAACGCGCCGAACGATTGCGGGCAGCGTGGGATAAATACTCCGCTTTTGAACGTGAAGCCGGCACGCAGGTGACGACAGAAGATCGAATGGCGAAGGCCGCCATCGATATCGACCTAACAGATGACTTGCTTCAGAATTGGAGTGTCTGGCGGGGCGATCGTCCAAGCGGCACCGCCCTGGTGATTTTTGAGCCGACGCCAGAAATTGTCGTCTGCGTCGATCCAGGCGTGACAGGCAATTCAGATGAGAGCGATGATCTACAGCGGAACCTTCGAGCCACCTTGATGGGATTCGTCGATCCATACGCGCAAAACCCGCTATTATTCGACTACGGTGTCTTCGCGCATCGCACCCGTGGAACTGCGGTCTTTCTGTCCGGTGCCCGCCAATTCGACAGGAGTAACTTCGAAAGACTTGAACACCACGTTGATGGACACTTCGACAAGAATGGTATGTTCGTCGGCACAGTTACCGCTTTCGGCAGGTCGCACGGAAAAGTGAAGATACCGCCACCGTGGGCCGGCCTGCGGAGAGCCGCGCCAGTAGGGCCATTCGAGTTCTGCATAGGCACATTTGAGCAGGAGGCTACAAACAGTACCCATACGCCCGAGGAGCACGCTGACTTACGCGAACAAGCTGTGCGCTACGCTGGGCTGCGGATATATCGCGACGGCCTGCGGGTTATGCCTTACGGACGCCCTGAAGCCGACTTTTTCGGAATAGAAGAACGGCGTTCTAAACACGCCGGGCGCGAATTTTGGCAGCACCGCCGGGTGTTTGGCCGCGTAGCTCTCTCCCGTAAGGCCAATCCAAACTTGCGCGATAAGGCCGGCCGCGAGGGGTTGATCGACAACACCGCCCGTCGTCAGCTTCAAAGTTTGGTTGTTCATGTCCTTCGCTATACTGCCCAGCATTTCTTCGGCTCTGACGCTGAGGTAAGGCAGTCTACCCTGGATCGAGTTCGCGCGATGAACATAGCCGCGCGCGAAGCTCGCGATTCAGCCCGACGTTTAACGAACAAGCGTGTTCTACAGCATATTCGAAAGAACGCTCCGCAGCTCGACGCGGCATTGCAGCGCACCGAGTCGCTCATCAAGGAACTTAGCGAGGCGAAGCTTTCAAACGATCGCTTGGCGGAGATCGATCGAGATGTGGATGCATTATTGGTGGCAGTCGAGGCATTTCGTCTCCCGCCGCGGGCCGGCAAGCTTGGCCTTAATGAACCTAAGTACTTAGACTTTCGCTCACGGTTTCGCGACTTCGCAGATGCCGTAGACTCCGCCCGATCTTCGGTGAGACGCCGTTATGAGGAAAGAACGGCCGCCCAAGTGGCTGACGCCGTTGCTACGCGGGTACGGCGAAGCCGCGTTGCCGTTGTGGTAACGCTTAACGACGTCGTGCGACGTATCCAGGGTGCACTCACAAGCGAGCGTGCTCGTATCGATGGGCGCGCCGCGGAGGATCGTAAGCGAGTGCAAGTATCCTCGGAAGCCCTCGCGGCGCGTGTCGACAATGCCGGCGACTTTCGAGGCGTCCTTGAAGAGGTCGACGCCGCGTTTGACACGCTTCGGACCGAAATCATTCCCTACTATGAACAATATGCGAGCACACTTGAACGGCTAACCGAGGGGCTAAGCGTCGACTTGGCTCTCACGAGCACGCTTTACCACAGCTCACTTCTTGAGGAGCGAGTTTCGCAGCTTAACGCGTTAGCGCAAATGGGAATTACCGTCGAGATCGTCGGTCATGAGCTCGAACGGCTCAACGAGGAGGCGCAGACGCAATTTGAACGTCTACCCCAAGACCTCCAGACCTCGTCTGTCTTCAAGCGAGCGATGAGGGCATACGATGCGCTCGTGAGCCGCCTGCGGTTCCTGGGACCGTTGAAGGTCTCGGGACCACAGCTACGCGAACGCATTACAGGGCGTGAGATTTACGAGTACGTGTGCGACTTTTTTGGCGCGCAGCTGAAGGAGCGAAATATAGTTCTGGATGCCACTGACGCATTCCTCTCTATGGTGGTCTTGGATTACCATTACCGGCTGTTGCCGGTATTTATGAATCTCACGAACAATGCCCTCTACTGGTTGCAGTTTGTCGAAGAACGTGCGATTCGCATGGATGTGATCGGTGGCGATGTGGTTTTGTCCGATAACGGCCCAGGCGTTGAGCCTGAGGATTTGGAGAATCTATTTGAGCTGTTCTTTACTCGGCGGGCTGGCGGCCGGGGTATCGGGTTGTATCTCGCGCGCGCGAACCTCGGTGCCTCAGGTCATACGATCCAGTATCGAAACGGGTCGCCCGGGCTGGCGGGGGCAAACTTTCTCATCCATTTTAGGGAGATGGCGCTTGGCGGGGACGAGTAGCTGTACGAAAGAGGAGATAGTTCAGGCGTATATTGCGCCGCTTCGCTCTGCCATTCTGGTGGACGACGGATTTCCGCGTTACGAACAATTAGTGAATGCGGAAAAGGACGAGGAAAGCCCCTGGATAGAATCGAAGACTGCCGCTCGGGTGGTCAATATGTGCCACCGCCGTTCGCTCATTTGCGATATCGAAAATCGTTCGAGTGATTTGCTCTCAAAAGAGCAGCTTGAGCGCATCACGAAGTCGGATCTCGTGGTACTGGATTATCACTTGACGCCGAAGGACGACGCCGATGTGTTGCCAGCGTTGGCGATCTTGGATACGCTTGCGGAAACTCATCACGCTAACTTGGTCATTGTTTACACCAAATACGACTTAAATAAAGCTCTGCGGGATGTCTTCGTGAGATTTCGCGGGATTGATCAATCTGCCGACTTCCCTTCCGAGTACGACGCGACCGATCTAAGCGAATGGGATCCGGAGTTCGATGCGGACACCCTTTTCAAGCATCTCGCGGGTGATCGCGACGCACTCAAGAACCTCATCGCGAAGGCAAGAGACGATTTGCGGCGCAGCGGCGTAGATCAAAAACATTTTTACGAAGTTGTTAAGGCTGGCGTTGAGCTTTGGTTGCGAAAACGCTACCGTCATGTAGGTGCCCCTAATCGCGCTGACGCGTTGGACATTACACGAAGTGCGGATGATGTTGCGGTGCCATGGATTCAGTTTAAGAACGTGTTCGTAGCGTTCGTGTCGAAACTTGACGAGTCAACTGACCTCATCGACGCTCTCGAGAACGCGCTTTTGGCTTGGAATCCGGGCGTAGTGCGGATCATTTTGAGCTATGCGCGGAGCCGCATGCAGCAGCGCGGCTTCACGTATGAACAGGTTACGGCGGGAGCGGCCGACCAGCAGATCGGTTTGCTATATCACGCGCTCGAAAGCGAGGAGCCCGACGAGACAGTACGGCTGCGGGACATGTTGCGTCGTCTGTTCGATAGCGTCAGGCGCGAACTCGCATCCGACAGTGCAACGTTCGGCGCGGAGATTATTCACGACCGCATGTCGTCAACTCCTGTGCCTCCGAACTCCACGGCGGACGAGAAGAAGCGCTACTTTATAGAACGAGCGCGCGAAATGACGAGGGAAAGCGACAGTCAGCCGGTCGGGGATGAGCAGGTGATCGCTTCGCTAAACGCATTTCTGTGCTCCCGTGACTTCGACGCAAGCCATCTTTGGGCCGGTACCGTTTTTCTTGATGAGAGTTCCAAGAACTGGTGGGTATGTGTTGCGCCGACGTGCGAAATTGTGCCTCGGACGCCGAAGTCAGGCACGTGGCAGCGTGATCTCCATCCGTCGTTGCCTATGCTGGCGCTTCGACTAGAGGTCACAAAGAAGATGAGTGTGGCTCTCAACGAGGCGACACAAGGCAAACATATCTTCGTGCGCGGCCCGAACGGCGTTGTTGCTCTGCGGGTGCTTGACGCAATCGCGGGGCATCCGCGGCCAGAGACATTGATTCTCCAAGATGAAGGTCGCGTTGACGCTGATCAGAAATTCAGGGCCTACGCAATCGTAAAGGGTGCAGCCGGCGAACCGGCACTCGACGCTCGAACGTTTCGCGTGATCGCGCAGTTGCGTAGCGAGTACGCAGATCGTTTTCTTCATCAGACGGGACATCACACCTCAAGAATTGGGGTGGACTTTGTGTCGCTGGGAGAGCCGGAGAAGATAACGGAAGACGTTGGCGCGGCTGCACCCGCATGACGCGCCAGCTCGCTGTTTTGCGTGGAGTAGGCCGGATCAGGCGGGTGCCGATCACCAGCACACGCCGGCTTTCAGCGCAGTTGGCGTTGAAGAGCTCCACGAACTCGTAGACGTAGGTGCCGGTGCCGAGGGCGTCAGAGAACTCGTTGATGAAGGCGCCTTTGGCGCAGCCACTAAGCCCGACAGTCCCGGGGGTGCGGAACGTCGAAGCGACTTGTTCCAGGTGCCGGCGGTGCCGTCCGTGCAGCAGTTTGCGCGCGGAAGGCTCTTGCCGCCGGTGGCTTCCATCGCCGCGGTTGCGCCGTCGATGACCGTGCCGGCGGCGTTCTGAGCGTTTACGTCTCGCTGCCGACCTGAGGCATCGTCGACGCTGTTGATGTAGACGACGTTCGAGGCGACGGTGACGCCGCAAGCAATTTGAAGGCGCGTACGACGCAGGTCAGCGAAGTGCAGCCGTGAAGCCGGGGATCTTCGCCGCGAGGAAATCCGATTCGGCGGAGACGACGTCGCGCAACTCGCGCGCGAGGACGGAGTCGACGGATTTGCCGTCGCGTTCTGCGAGGCGTTCCAGGGCGAGAATCTCGTAACAGGGGATGCGCACGTGCAGGTTGGCGAGGCGGAGGAGTTTGGGGATGCCCTTCGCGAGGTCGTCGCTGAGAGCTTCTTCGATCGTTTCCTGCGGCCAGTAGTCCATCGCGAAGGAGATCAACTCCTTACGAGACAGAGTCATGCCGCGGCAGGTTCGGACGCCTTCGAGCTCACCGCTTTCGATCCGCCTGGTCAGTTCGAGCAACTCCGTGCCGAGAAGCTGTGCGGCTTCGCTGTCGGAGTAGGTATCCTTGGGATCGAGGAAGAGGCGGCGGATGTGCGCGGTGGCTTCGGTCATGGCATGATCTCCTGCGTTTGATCCCGATCGTCGTTGTTTGTATGTCGCGATCGTACTAGTACGATTGTGCTACTGAAGCCACTCGTTGTCAAGCGGCGCGTTGCATCGTTTCGATATGAAAACCGGAACCAATGACACTGAGATTTTCGGCGCCGCGCTGAAGCGCTGGCGTGAAAAGCGCGAGCTAACTCAGGACGATCTTGCTCACGCCGCGGGGATTGCTAGCAGCTACGTCAGCCAACTGGAGCGCGCAGGCAAGAGCCCGAGCCTTACGATCATTCTCAAGCTCTGCCGCGCGTTGAACATCCCGCCAGCGGACTTGCTCTCCGACTTCACGCTGCCCACGGTAAAGCGGCTTCGCTTCGACGAGTGACGGCGGCCGCCGGCGAACGGCGTCGCGCTTAAGGAAAGAGCGGCCCCCCCTCACTTCGCCATGCTCAGGAGCGTCGCTTCCAACTCGACCGGCATGCCGAGGTGGTAGCCCTGGCCGTGGTCGACGCCGATTTCGCGGAGGGCGTCCGCGTGCGCTTCGCTTTCGACGCCCTCGGCGATCACTTCTTTGCCCAGGATTCGTGCGACCGTGTTGACGGCCTGCACCAGCGCGCGGTTGGTGGCGTTCGTGTCGAGATCGCGGACGAACGTTCGATCGAGCTTGATGTAGTCGACGGCCAGGGCGCGCAGGTATCCGAAGGAAGAAAAGCCGACGCCGAAATCGTCGAGCGCGATCAGGCAGCCGAGGTCTTTCAGGCGGCGGATCCAGTTGCGTGCACTGCCGAGATCGGAGATCGCCGCGGTCTCGGTGATCTCGAACGAGATCCGGCCCGGCGCGATGTCGCTGGCGCGGAGGCGGTCCTCGATGTGCGTCAGAAGCAGGTCGTCACTGAGGCTGCGCGCGGAGAGATTCATGAAGACGCGTAGCGCGCCCTCCGATTCGAGGATGCGCATCACCTCGTCGAACACCCAGCGGTCGACCTGCGGCATCAATCCATAGCGCTCGGCGGCAGGGAGGAACTTGTCGGGCGGGATGATCGCTCCGTCCTCCGCGCGCATCCGGATCAGAGCCTCGAAGTGCAGAGGCTCTCCGTTTCCGAGCTGGATGATCGGCTGGAACGTCAGCGCGAAACCGCCGTCGCGAAGCGCGGAGCGAATCCTGGCCAGCCAGCGGGTGACTTCGTGTACGACCTCGCCGCTGGCCAGCGGATAACCGGCCACGCGGTTCTTGCCGTGTTCCTTGGCCGAGTACATGGCCGTGTCCGCATGGGCGACGAGGGTTTTCGGATCCTCGCCGGCGCGGAGCATGGCGACGCCGACGCTGATCGTGACGGCGTAGACGATGCCTTCGTGCTCGAACCACATCGCTTCGACGGCGGCGCGCAGACGCTCGGCGATGTCGTGGGCGAGATCGCGTTCGACGTTCTGGAGGAGGACGACGAACTCGTCGCCGCCGAGGCGCGCCAGGAAATCGCCGGGCCGTAGGTGCGCCTGCAGGATTGAGGTGATCTCGATCAGCAGCTCGTCGCCGACCGGATGTCCGGCGGTGTCGTTGACCAGCTTGAACTCATCGACGTCGAGTACGAGGATCGCGGCATTGCGGCTGGCGCGGGCGTCATGAGTGAACCGCGTCAGTTGCGCTTCGAAGGCGCGCCGGTTGGGAAGCGATGTGAGGGTGTCGTGCAGAGCCAGAAAGCGGATCTGCTCCTCCTGCTGCTTCCGTTCGCTGATGTCCTGCTTGATGGCTACGAAGTGCGCGATCCTGCCGTTCTCGTCGCGCACCGGCGTGATGGTCTGCTCCTCGGGATAGATCGTCCCGTCCTTGCGGCGGTTGAACATCTCTCCGCGCCAGGTCTCGCCGGCGTTCAGTTGCTGCCACATCCGCGCATAAAACGTTCGGCTGTGATTGCCGGAGCGGAGGATGCGCGGCGTGTCTCCGATCGCTTCCTCGGCAGTCCAGCCGGTGAGCGTGGTGAACGCCGGGTTGACCCACTCGATCACTCCGTTCGTATCGGTGATGACGATGGCGTTCGCAGCCGACTGGAGCGCCACGCGCTGCAGCCGGATCTTGTCCTGTCCCAGGCCGGCGATCATCGACAGCGTGATTTCGTCCGCAAAGCTGCCCAACTCGTCGTTCATCTCTTCGTCGAAGGCATCCTTCGAGGTCGAAAAGATCGTCAGAGCGCCTAGGATCTGGCCGTGCGCGGAGAGCGGAAGCGAAATCGAGGATTCGAGGCCGAACTCCGCGGCGCGGTTGCGCCATCGCTCGAAATCGGGGTCGGACTCGATATCGCAAATCTGCAGGCGCCCTTCACGGATGGCGCGGCCGGTGGGACCGAGCGACTCCGCTCCGCGATCCCAGCGAACGTCGATTCCGTCCAGGAACGCCGATGCAGCACCGGCCGAGCCGCGGATGGAAATGCGGCCGCCGCGCTCTTTGAAGCTGATCTGAACGAGCGCGTAATCATTGAGCTCGACGAGCTGTCCGCAGATGAACTCCAGGATTGACTCGGCCGGCTGACCGCGCAGAATCGCGCCGTCGATCTCATGGATGATCGACTGCAGCAGTTCGCGACGGCGCCTGTGTGCGAGATCGCGCGCCACGCACAGCACGAGCGGTTCCCCTTGAACCTCGGCACGCACGGCGCTCACTTCGAGAGGGAGGAGCGTTCCGTCCGGCCGGCGATGCACGCATTCGCAGGTGCGCGCTTCTCCCGATTCGAGCGTCCGCTGGATCGCGCAGCGCTCGCCGTTGTGGCAGAGACCAGCCACCGGCATTCCGACCAGATCGGTGGCCGGCACGCGATAGGCGGCGGCCGCCGCGGCATTGACTTCGACGATCCGTCCGCCGGCGTCAACAAAGATGGCCAGATCGTGCATGGTTTCCGCGAGAAGGCGGTACTTGCCAAGAATCCAATCCGGGGCCTGAACCGATGCGTCCGCGGTCACGCGCGGATCGTGGTCGGAGCGCGATTTCGCAAAGCATGACGGCGCTCACTTGCACGTGTGACGAGGCGGATTGAGCGCGGCCGTCTCGCCGCCAAGTGGGGCGCACGATCACGCGGCATCGTGATCGCGGACAATGCGCGCATCGGCGCGAGGCATGACCTTCTCGGTGGAGGTGTCCCATGCGCCGAACTTTCTCAGCAACCGTTTTCGCGGCGTCTGTTTGCGCTGCTTTGTTCGTAATCTCCTGCGGCTCTTCCAAACCCCGGCCGGTGCAGGTGATTGGCGCTCCAACGGATCTCGCGCCGATTACCGGCGAGTGGATCGGCACCTATGAGAGCAGCGCCACAGGACGGAGCGGGAGTATCGCATTCCATTTGACGGCCGATCCGAAGGGGGCACACGGCGATGTGTTGATGGTGCCCAAACGGCAGATCGACTATGACCAGCCGAACGGCCAGCACGTGCCGATGGCGAGTGCCAGCAGCGTCCTGTCGATCGAATTCGTCCGCATCGCGTCGGGCGAAATCAGCGGCAAGCTGGCGGCGTACCCCGATCCCGAGGTTGCCGGCGCCACGCTCGAAACGCACTTCCAGGGACGCGCCGATGGCGAGTGGATCGAGGGAACGTTCGTCACCTACTCGGTTCGCAGCGTCGCGCCGCTGAGAGGCACGTGGCGGGTTCACCGCAAGGCCGCCGAGTAACGGTGTCGCAATCGGAGCGCTGGCGTCTCGCCGCCGAATGGGAGGCTTGCGAAGGCGTCGTGTTACCAGCGAAATTCGAGGGTTTGGCGGTTCGGCGGCGAGACGCCGCCGGGCCAGCCGGCGGGGACGCCAGCGCTCCATTGCGTCCTTGAGTGAACCCCAGTTCTTCCGCGACGGCAGCGGCTGGCCGCGCGAAGGAATCGGCCGGTAGTTGCGGGCAGTCCACGCGTGCAGCTTAACGTCCGCGCGCAGGCGCAGCACGAGCATCGTCACCGTGCTGTGTGATGGCGGATGCAGGAGGGAAGACGCGGACGTAACATTGTCGCGCCATGAGCGTGATCAGCGTGTCTTTTCCGGGCGGAGTTGCTGTCGACGCGACCTATAGGGGGCACACCGTCCACACCGATCAGCCGCTGTCGGCCGGCGGAGCGGATACGGCCATGTCGCCGTTCGATCTTTTTCTCGCATCGATCGGGACCTGCATGGGCTTTTACGCGCTTCGCTTCTGCCAGGAGCGGAACCTTTCGACCGAGGGGTTGGGACTGACGCTGGAACCGCTGCGCGAGGGCGACGGCAAACGGATGACGGCGCTGCGCATCGCGGTCGAACTTCCGTCCGCGTTTCCGGAGAAGTATCGAGGCGCCATCGAACGCGCCATCGATCACTGCGCGGTGAAAAACCAGATCGTGAATCCGCCGCGTTTCGAGCTGCTCCTGAACGGAGGATCATCGACAGCGTCAGCAGTCCCACCAGCGAGACCGTGCTGACGGCGGTGACGCTGAGAGGCGAGAGCGATCGGGCTCATCCCGTCCGGATCATTTCTCCGGCCTTGCTCCATTCGATGAACGAGCCGTCGTAGAGCGAGGCGTCGTAGCCGAGGTAGCGGAGAACGAAGTACGTCATCGACGCCTGCATGCCGGTACGGCAGTAGACGATGTTCGTCGTTTTCCTCCTCACACCGGCCTGGTGATAGATCAGGCGAAGTGCGTCGGCCGGCTTGAACGCGCCGGTGGCATCGAGATTCGAGGCGTAGGGATGTTCACCGCGCCGGGGATGTGCCCGCCGTGCGGCACGTCCACTCCGGCCTCGTTGCCGCAGAACTGCGCCTGTGATCGGGCATCGATCAACACGAGATCGGGGGCGCCGTCGTCGCGAAGACGCACCACGTTTCGCATGGTCGCCAGGAGCGTGACGGTGTCCGGAACGGGACACGCCTCGAACGATCCCGGTTTCGGCTGCGCCGGTTTCTTCGTGGTCGTGTAGCCGGCGGCGATCCATTTCTCCAGGCCGCCATCGAGCAGCGCGGTCCGGTTGCCCTGGCCGAGATAGTCGAGCGTGAACCAGGCGCGCGCCGCCGGCAGCGGATCGTTGCTGTAGATGACGATGCGCTCGCGCGTTCCGACACCTGCCGCGCGGAAGACGCGTTCGAGAGCGTCGATCGGCGGCAGCTCATTGGGCGTGCCGTCGCGCTGCACAAGCAGAGAGGACATTTCGATCAGTACTGCATCCGGAATGTGACCGGCGCCGTATCCGGCGGCATCGCCGATGTGAAGGAGTGTCATCGTCCCGAGGTGACGCTTGGCTCTGATTGTCCGTACGGGGCTGGGCCAGCCTTCTCCTCCTTCGATGCAATCTCAGTATTTCGCTTTCGCGATCGTGTCCTGAACCTTGCGGGCCTCGGCGACGTGCTTGCGAAGAGTGGGCAAGGTTTGATTCGTCCACGCTTTGAGATCGGCGTCGGCGACGATCTTCGACTCGGAGTCGAACAGAGCGATGAGCGTATCGAGGATGCCGGCCATGTTCTGAACGAACCGCTGGTCGAACTGCTTGCCCGACATGCGTTTCATCTCTTCGTTGGCGGTGACGATCGTCGCCTCCGCTTCTGCCGGCAGCGTCACATTTTTTTTGCCGGCGATGGCACGCAGCTCGTTCGCGAGCCGGTCGAGATCATTGGCCACGAGATGCGCGTAGGCCTTGGCGGCGACGTTCACGGCCTGCACATCGGCCGTGCGGGCGAATGCGATCGACCCCAGGAGTCCGGCGTAGCTGTCCTTCACGAACTGCGTGTCGGGGTCGTTCATGACGATCGTCGTCGTGGCGATGGTCGCTGAGGTCGGCGTGGTATCGATCGCGGTGGCCGTAACGACCGGAACTTTCTCTTCGTGTCGATTGCAGGAAGCGAAAACCATGGCCGCGGCCATCATCAGAGGCATCACAATTTGTCGTTTCATAAGTCCTCCTTCCGGAGCGCAATGTAATGCGCGGCCGAGCCGCCGAACGTTCGATGGCACACAGATGCCGCTGGCAATGACAATCGGTGTGAAATCGGATTGCCTATGCCGCGCCGCGGGCGGTGCGCTGCGCCCGGTACTGGTCGAGATTCCTCTGCATCATCTCGAAGCACTCGCAGGCGCGGCCGGCAAGCGCATTGGCGTCGATGACGCGGATTGACTCCCGTCCGCGCTCGACGATGCCGTCCGCGTTGAGATTGCCGATCGCCAGCGTCACGCTCGATCGCTGGATTCCCAGCATCTTTGAGAGCAGATCGTGCGAGACATGGATGCCGTCATCGGCGGCCCGGTCTCGAAGAGCGAGGAGCCATTTCGAGAGGCGCTGCTCGATGGAGTGAATGCGGCTGCAGACGACATTCTGGGTCAGATGCTGGACATAGAGAGCGAGATAGTCGAGCAGAACGGTCCTGGTTCTCGAGTCCGAGGCGAACTCGGCGCGCAGGCGCATCGCGCTCACGCAAGTGACGTCCCCTTCCGCCAGCACGATGGCCGAGCTGTCGATCGCGCCACGCCGGATGAGCGATTCCACGCTGATGAAGCCTTCGGGCCCGATCAGAGCTACTTCAAGCTGAGAACCGGTGTCCGTAGTGCACACCAGAGACAGAACGGTGCCGCGGTGCGGAAAGTAGAGTGTGACGGGATCGGAGGGCATCGCTAACAGTACGTCGTGCAGTCTCACCCGCTGGATCCGCGTTTCCAGGCGCGACAAAACCACCGGCGGCAACGCGAGGAGAACCTCATTCGTGGAAGGAGAGCGCGGCGCTCCGAAGGCAACGTAGGGCGCGATTTCCCGATTCATCATGTTCCCCTCACTTGCTGAAAGGCGGAGGCTTTCCATCACGCACGTGCCGCCGCGAAGCCGCCTGCACGAGATTCCGTTCGGGCCGCTGACGCAATCCAGGGCCGTCACGGACGGCGTGGTCGTCCACGAGAAACACGGCGATCTTCTTTATGATCATTCGATCGGAATCCCGCCCGCTCACTGAAGCGCTCGGCGGAACTCACGAACGCGACGACGAGCTCGTAGTCGTCGGAGTCAGATCTCTAATGTAGAGACGAACTCGGCGATCTTCTCTGCCGTCGCTGCCCTACGCGATTCGACTTCGGCACGCGGCAATCAGGAGCTCTTTACGGAACCGGTGGAGGATGCAACATCCGCACCGGTGCGCGCCGGATACCGACGTTCTGATAAATCTCCTCATTCAGCGCGCCTGCGTTCGACACCAGACGGACTCCCTTTGTGCCAGGCAATACCGTGAGGGGGTGATGAGCGACGACGAAACTCCCCTCAACGCCGGCACGGCCGCACCCGACTTCACGCTGCCTTCCGCTCCCGATCAGGAAGTGAAACTCAGCAACCTCGCCGGCAAGCCGGTCATCCTCGCGTTCTACCCCGCCGACTGGAGTCCGGTGTGCGGCGATCAGATGGCCCTCTACAACGAGATTCTGCCGGAGTTCGAAAAATACGGGGCGCAGCTCTGCGGGATCTCGGTCGATGGGGTCTGGTGCCATCGGGCGTTTTCACAAGCGCGGCACCTTCAGTTTCCGCTTCTTGCCGACTTTGAACCAAAGGGCGCCGTCGCCCGCCGATACGGCGTCTATCGGAAGGACGATGGGATCGCCGAGCGGGCGCTGTTCGTACTCGACAGCGATGGCGTGATCCGCTGGTCGCATGTCTCGCCCATTCACATCAACCCCGGAGCAGACGGCATCCTGAGCGCGCTCGAACGGCTGCACTGAGAGAAAGACAGGACAGGCATGGCTCAACTGGTACAACCCGTCACGGAAGAGGATCACATCGCCGGGCCGGTGAATGCGCCGCTGACGCTCGTCGAATACGGCGACTTCGAATGTCCGCACTGCGGTGCCGCCCATCCCGTCGTCAAGGAGATTCAGCAGCTGCTCGGCGACACTCTCCGGTTCGTCTTTCGCCAATTTCCGCTCACGCAGATTCATCCGCACGCCGAGCATGCCGCCGAGGCGTCTGAGTCGGCCGCGGCCCAGGACGCGTTCTGGGAGATGCACGACATCATCTTCGAGAACCAGACTGCACTAGCCGATCGCGATCTCCTCCGCTATGCCGCGGCGATCGACATCGACGCAGAGCAGGTGGCCGAGGATCTCGCCGCCGGCACGTGGCAAACGCGTGTGCGGCGCGATTTTGCTTCGGGCGTTCGCAGCGGCGTGAATGGCACACCGACGTTCTTCATCAATGGCATGCGCTACGACGGACTCCTCGACGCTCGAAGCCTGCTCGCGGCGCTTCGCGTGTCGGGAGGCAGAGCGAGTCGATGAGCAGCGGATCCCGGGAGGACGACCGTGGAGACACGTGAGCTTTTGCGTGAGAACTGGACGAAGACGTTCGACTCCCTGAGCCGGATGTACAGTGGCTCGACAGCGACTCTCGAGATTCTCGACGGCGACCTCGGAGCGCAGATCGAGGTCGACGAGCTGCCGCTTCGCGGAATCACGTGCGATGCGAGCGGGATCGAGATGATCTTCGTCACGCGCGATGGACAACATCTCGCGCACCGGATTACGAATCCACAAAGGATACACATCGAAGAGCGCGACGACGGCTTCGTCGCCGCCATCGGCATCGTCTCGTCCTCGGAACCTGAGGCGATCCTGCGCCTGCATCAGCCGCTGCCGTCCCGGCTTCTGCCTCGCGAGACCTAGCAACTGAGTGAGCCCGCGCCGATTCGAAGAAGCGAATTCAGAATGCCCTCGTCAAGGCTCGTAGGCGCCCACTCCAGGCGGATTGCCAAGGGTTAGGATCAGACAATCAAGTATGAGCAGACCCCACAGAGCCGCACCGTGAAAACGCGTCCTGTAAAGCCCTCGGATGACCGAAAGCGATATCGCTGGGAGCAAGGCGAGAAAGTAGCGGTCGATTGCCAGAGAGAACGGCAACACGCAACTTGCGGCCAGAACGAGGCCCACTGGAACGCCAGCCATGATGAGTAACCGCCGTTCCTCGCGCTTCCTGCTCACCAGCCGGTGCATGAAATGATAAGTAGCAACGCCGATCGCGCCTATTGCTGAAACCCACGCCAGAATCCACTTCACGGCGAGTGAGGGCATCGCGCCCACAACGAGGCGGCTCGCGATGCCGCCCAGGCGGTCCGGATAAGGTCTTGGAATCCATCCGGCGTGGTTTGCCATGCCCTGTTCGCGAAAATACAAGGAGGCCACCGCCCATGGAGCAAACGCAAGAACTCCTACCGTCAAGGCCCATAGGCGTGTGGTTGTTGAGGAGGTTTTGCGTTGGAGCAGCAATACCAAAACTTCTCCCGCCACAAGAAATACGAAAACAACGTGGCAGTACATGCCAAGGCAAGTGACAACAGCGAGCAGGACTCCACGTTTCCGGCCGCCTGTCGACCAGTTTTGAAAAATTGCCAGCTGGAGCGTCGCGAGACACAGCAGCAGGCCATACGCCCGCAACCGTTGCGAGAACTGAACGTGGATGGGCAACACAGCGACATATCCAGCCAACATCAGGCCCGGCCATGCCCTTCTTCTCAGAAGAAATGGCGAAAAGGCTACAGCAGCCCAGCCAAAGAACACCGAGAGCTCACGAAGCTGCGGAACGCTGTCGCCTCGGATATCCCGCCACAAGCGCAAGAGAAGTGGATACAACGGCTGATTGACGAGGTCGGCCGCAACCGATCGCAGCATTTTCCAGCACGTCGGCTCCGCAAGCCACGAAAGCGTAACGGCCTCGTCGCTGTCGACGGGAATCGCGTTGAGCCGAAATATGCGGATCGCCCCCGCTCCGCATAGAACCAATACAAGACACACCACATACCACCAACGGCGAATCGCGACCCGCTCTATCAACACTGCCTCACCCTCGTCGGGAACCATTGACACTTCAGATCACCGTATCACTGGCGCGCCGAATTCGGAGGATCGAAATCTGATTGCAGTGGAAGGGACGTCGCCACGCATCCGAAGCGAACTGCATCGAGTTTTTCAGCGCGAATCGACAGGGCGCCGCATCCCTTTTCGACACTTGTAGTAGGAGTAGACCACCATGTCCACTCCGGCCGGAACATCAGGGACTGAGCGGAAGTTGTGCGGAAACGCGCGTTCCGCTGCCGGGTGCACTGACGATCTCCAGCTCCCCTCCCAGGATGGTGACGCGTTCACGCATGCCGCCAAGTCCGGCGCCCGTGTGGACAGCGGAGACGTCGAACCCCGCGCCCTCATCTTCGACCAGCACCTGCAGCGCTCCATCGCCCGCTTCCACCGTCACGCTGGCATGCCGGACGGCAGCATGGCGGGCCACGTTGGTGAGCGCTTCCTGGATGATTCGATAGCCGGCGACCTCCACCTCTGTCCGGAAGCGCTCGCCTTCCACCCCGGCGTGAACGAATTCGACCGCGATCCCCGTCTGCCGCGTATACCGCTCCAGGAGACCTTCCAGAGCGGCGATGAGCCCGAAATCGTCGAGTGCGGCCGGCCGGAGGTCGAGTGCCATCGCCCGCACGCGGGCGCTCAGCTCGAGCACGGCCTGCCGCGCCTCCTCGATCCGCGCCTGCGTTGCCGGCGGCAGCCGCTCCGGAATGCTCAGCAGCATGCCGATCCCGGTCAGCACCTGCCCGATCTCGTCGTGCAGCTCACGGGCGATCTGTTTCCCGGTCGTCTCCTGCATCTCGATCAGCCTTCTCGGCAGAGTTCGCAGCGCCTCTTCCGCCCGCTTCTCCGCGGTGACGTCGCGGAGAATTGCGTAAATCTGCACCTCGCCGTCCGGCAGCAGGACCGGCACGCGCTGCGTGGCCAGCAAAAGACGTGTTTTCGGAGAGGCGATGAGCTCGGAGAGCCGGCGCCCTGTCGATTCCTCCGCGCGGTAGCCGAACATTCGGGTGAACTCGCGATTGATGCGGATGACGCGGTCGTCCTCCGTCGTCAGCGCCACGGCCTGCGGCGCCTGCTCGAACAGTTCATCGAGCAGTGCGCGCTGCTTCTGCAGACGATCGACCACCGACGTCAGCACGGCAACGATCAGAACGGTGACCGGGATGACACTGATGCCGATCAAGCCCAGAGACCGGATGCTGACGGTGTGTCTCAGGACCGCCGGCTCCGTCGAAATCATGAAGACGACTCCTGCCATCGCGGTGTAATGCATGACAGGGTTGGCAGATCCGCGGAGCAGCGCTACGGCGTGCTTGCTCGGCCGCCGCCGTGGAGTCGAATCCCAGGAGCGATGCGCCAGCCGGACAGCAAACGAACAGATCGTGATGGCGAAGGCGGTCGAAAGCGTGACCAGCAGCGGGGAGTGATGGTTCTGCAACCGCGGAGAGCGGATCGACGCCATCGCCGTGTAGTGAAGCGCGGAGATGCCGACGCCGCCGAGCAACGCGCCGGCCACGATGGCTCGTGGCCACGTCAATTCGCGCCGAATCATGACCAGAAGGGTCGCCGCCGATCCTGCCGCGCCGACGACCCACGACAGGACCACGATCCGCCAGTCGAGCTGCAGCGGGAGGTTCAGCGCGAGGTTGCCGGTGTAGTGCATCGACCAGGTGGCCATGCCATCCACGGCCGCGGCGCCTGCAAACCAAGCCGCCCACGCTCTTCCCTCGGTGTTCCGAAGGCGCTCGAGCAGATACACCGCGGCGTAGGCGCCCGTGATCGAGACGATCACCGATAGCACGACGATCCGCGGGTCGTGCGACGCCGGAATGGCCGCTTGAGGAAGTATCCGGTGCGCCCTCCCAGGCGCGCTAGCCGAATATTACGCCCGCGCTACTGCCGAGTGGATGGTCTCGATCAGAAGACCGAACTCGAACGGCTTGAGCAGGTAAAACACTTCGCCGCCGGGGGAGAGCTCGTCGAGCTGCCCGCGATCGGCATGCCCGGTCGAGAAAATCACCGGCAGGCCGGGATGCATGACCATCACCTTTCGATAAACCTCCGTGCCGTCGATGTCGGGCAGCCCGACATCGAGGACCATGACATCCGGAAGGGCACGGCTGACGCGCTCGATGGCTTCGTGTCCCGAGCTTGCGACGTCCACTTCGAGTCCTTCCAGTTCCAGCAGCGCCGAGACGCCCGAGGACACGGCCGGATCGTCCTCCACGAGAAGGACACGGACGGTCCCGCCGGTTTGTTGGTGATTGCCCCCCGCCTCGGGAATCTCTCCTCCCGCCTCCGGGAGAACTGCCGCCGAACCGGCATCCTCAGCAGCGAGCGGCAGAAAGATGTGGAACGTCGTTCCGAGGCCGACCTCGCTCTCGACGAAGATCTCCCCGCCGTGTCTCTGTACGACCTGATGCGTGACGGCCAGTCCCAGCCCGGTTCCGCTCGGCTTGGTTGTGTAAAGCGGCTCGAAAATGTGCTGGAGGATCTCCGGTCCGATCCCGCAACCGGTGTCGCGCAGGATGAAGTGCGCGAAACGCTCCGGGGCCTCGACGATGCCGAACGGGAACTGCGCGCCGGCCGGCTCCCGGCGCACGGCCATGGTGAACCGGCCGCCTCCGGGCATGGCATCGCGCGCGTTGAGTACGAGATTCATCACGATCTGATGGATCTGGTTCTCGTCCGCTTCGACGGCGATCCGGGGGTCGCGCGAGTGCACATCGACCTTGTAGGCGGAGCTGAGAATGGACCGCGCTTCCAGTGCCACGGTCTGCAGACACGATTCGGCATCGAAAACCGAGCGATTCAGCTCGGCCGGCTGTGTGAAGCGAAGAATGTCGTGCGTGATTCTCCTTCCGCGCGCGACGGAACGCGCGATGTGGTCGACAGCGGTTTCGACGCGCTTCGGATCGCGCCGGATCAGATCGACGAACGGGGCGATTCCCATGAGGACGTTGTTGAACTCGTGCGCGATCGTCGCGGCCATCCGGCCGAGGGCGGAGAGGCGGTTCGCCTGCTCGAGCTTGAGCTCCAGCTTGCGCCGCTCGCTCACGTCCATGAAAGCGACGACCACCCCGACGACTGCCCCGTTGTCGATGATCGGGGCGGCGGAGTAGTCGACCGGCACCGCGATGCCGTCGCGGCGCCAGAACGTATCGCTCGAGACGCTGCGCGTAGCCGATGACCAGAGCACGTGCTGGATGGGACACTGCTCGGCGGCATACGGGTTGCCGTCCGGATGGCGGCTATGCATCGTGTCATGAATGTTGCGGCCGAGGAGCTCCTCGCGCGACCAGCCGAGCATCCGGGCCGCGGCACGGTTCACCATCGTGCAGCGCCCCGTCACGTCCATGGTGTACATCCCCTCGACCGTCGACTCGAGCACGAGCTGCAGATTGCGGGTGACCTGCTCCCGCTCGCGCTCCGTTTTCCGCTCTTCCGTTACATCGCGCGCGAAGCCGTAGGTTTCGGTCCTGACGCCGTCGCGAATCTCGGGAAACGAGGTGACGTGCAGCAGTACGCTTTTGTCCCGGCCGGTGATCAACAACTCTCTCTCGACCACGACAGTTGTTTCCTTGAGGTCCCGGAAGAGCTCCAGACACTTCCGGACGTCCCCTTGATGAATCAATTCGAGGAACGGGCGGCTGATCCACTCCTCGCATCGCCAGCCGGTGATGCTTTCGAAGGCGCGGTTCAACGTGACCAGACGCCCTTCCGCGTCGATGGTGAAGATGATTTCGGACGCCCCTTCGACGACGGTCCGGTAGCGCTTTTCGGACTCGATGAGCTGCTGCTGCGCGCCGGCACGCTCCATTGCATCGGCGAGGATGTTCGCGAGCGCCTGGACGAAGTCGATATCGGATGCGCCGAAGTTCCGGGTGACTTTGCTGTGCGCCGTCAGCACGCCGTAGATCTTCGTCGCGCTGGCAACGGGAACGCACAGGCCGCTGCGGACGCCTGCCGAGAGCGCGGCTTTGGCGGTGACCAGGTGCGCCGCGCTCTCGTAGTCGTTTACGACCACCGGTTTCCCGCTGAGCACCGTCAGGCCGACATGCGTGTTCTCGCGGACCGGAGACTCGAGGGGCATGACGTCACCCCACACGCCGGCGCGAAAGAACAGACTGTCCCGCGTCTCATTCAGTTCGGCGAAGATCGACCACTCCACATCCAGGCCGCGGCGCACGAGGTCACAGGCCTGCTGCAAGGTGCCGTCATCGAACGACGCGAGCGCCGACTGGCCGAGATCTGCGATGGCGTTCTGCTGCAACGCGCGCGTCCGCAACTCCGCCTCCGCCCGCCAACGCTCCATGGCCTGCCCCAGGACGATGGCTACCGATCGCAGAAAGTCGATATCGGTCGTGCTGAACGATCTCTTCGATCGCGTGTAGATACCGAGAACGCCCCACGGTTCGGCTTCGCCGCAGTCGATTGCGACCGTGATCCCGCTGACCACGCCGTGCCGGCGAACCAGCTCGGAGGGCTCGAAGCGAGTTTCCGTGTGAATGTCCGAAAGGATCACCGGCGGTCCTGAATCGAGCGTAAATGCGGCCTGCGAGCCGCGTCCGCTGCTGACCTTCGTCGTGCCGATGGCGTTCTCATCCCATCCTTCTCCGGCGATCAGGATGAGACTTCCGTTCTGACGCTGCAGCACTTCGGAGAATTCAACCTCGAGAACGATGCTGACGACCGTCGCCGTCTGATTCAGCAGGAATTCGGGAGACATGCCGCTGAGAGCAGCCTGTCCGAGGTGTGCGACCGCGGCCTGCTGCACGGCGGTGCGATGGAGCTCCTGCTCGCGATGGACCCGCTCGGTGATGTCCTGGACGGTGCCGAAGATTTTGATGGGGCGCCCGCTGCCGTCGCGGACCGTGCGGCCGCGCCCGTGCAGAGTGCGCACGTCGCCGTCGCGCAGAATCCGGTAGTCGATCGAGAATGGATCGGTCGCATTCGCGGCGGATTCCAACACGGAGCGCACGACCTCGCGATCGTCGGGAAGAATGGTTTCGTAGACTCTTTCCGGATCCGGTTTCGCGTCAGCCTCGAAGCCGTGCACGCGACGAAGCCCGGCCGACCAGGAGAGGGTACGGGTTGCAAGGTCGTACTCCCAGCTTCCGACGTTCGCAATGACCTGGGCCTCGTCGAGCTGTTCCTTGCTGAGCCGGTTGCTTTCCTCGGCGATCCGCAGAGCGGTGATGTCGTTCGCCAGCACCACCACCGATTCGAATTTGCCCTCGTCCGTCAGCACCTTCGACATCGTGACGGTGGCGATCCTGATCGAGCGGTCAGAATGCCGGTAACGCCGCTCATACTGATCGTGCAACCGCGGCGAGCGAAGGAATTCTTCATAACGAGCAACCGCCGCGGCGATCTCCGCAGCGGGGATGAGCGCCGTGAAATGGCTCCCGACGACGATATCGGCGGGCTTGCCGGCCAGGCGGCAGTACTCGTCGTTCGCTTCGATGATGAAGCCTTTCGCATCCGCGCTGCAGACGCCGATCGGCGCGTTGCGGAATGCCCGGTGGTAACGAGCTTCCGCGGCTTTCAGGTCGCGTTCGAGA
Organism: Acidobacteriota bacterium; assembly: GCA_019247495.1. Lineage (GTDB taxonomy): Bacteria > Acidobacteriota > Thermoanaerobaculia > Gp7-AA8 > Gp7-AA8 > JADGNZ01. The sequence continues at coordinate 195,648 of JAFAOU010000132.1, read as the reverse complement.
CGCGTCCGTTCTCTGCGGGTGTCGGCGTCGCGGATTTCGCGTTCGATCGCCGGCGCCAGCCGGCCGAGATCGTCCTTCATCACGTAGTCATTCGCGCCCGCGCGCATCGCTTCGACCGCCCGCGCCTCGCCGATCGTCCCGGAATGGACGATGAACGGCAGGTCGGCGTCGCGCTCCCGCAGCAAGCGCAGCGCCTCGATGCCGCTGAACCCGGGAAGGTGGTAGTCGGAGATGATTGCCGACCACGGGCCGTCGTTCAGGGCACGGAGGTACTCGTCACGCGTTGCGACGACCCGTTTCTCGAATGCCAGTCCGTCGCGTTCCAGAGCGGCAATGGTCAGCTCGGCGTCGTGTTCCGAGTCCTCAAGGAGCAGCAGCCGCATGGCCGTTCCCCTCCGGATCGGGTGGAGCGGTATTCAGCATGAGCCAGTACATCCCGATCTGGCGCGCCGCCTCCAGGAATTGCTCGAAGTCCACCGGCTTCACGATGTAACTGTTCGCTCCGAGCTTGTAGGTCTTGAGCCGGTCGCGCTCCTGCGCCGACGAGGTGAGCACGACCACCGGCAGTAGCCGCGTGTGCGGATGCGCGCGAATGGCGTCGAGTACTTCGAACCCGTCGCGGCGCGGCAGCTTCAGATCGAGCAGTACTACGACCGGAAGCGGCTGGGCCGGCCGGGACGGCGTGCCGTGCAGGATCTCGAGGGCCTGCTGTCCGTCGCGCGCGATGATCAGGTCATTGGCCAGTTGCTGCCGGCGGAAGGCGATCAGCGTCAACTCGATGTCGTCTTCGTTGTCCTCGACGAGAAGAATGCGGCTCACGGTGACTCCTGTTCTGCGCCGCCGAGGGTGAAGCGAAAGGTGGCGCCGCGGCCGGGGGCGGACTCCGCCCAGACCCGGCCGTCGTGTCGATGGATGAGGCGCTGCACGATGGCGAGTCCGATTCCTGTTCCTTCGAACTCGTTGCCATGCAGCCGCTGAAATGGCGCGAACAATTTCTGCGCGAACAGCGGATCGAACCCGACGCCGTTGTCGCGGACGAACAGCGCGTCCCCCTCCCTGCCGATCTCGATCCTCGCTCCGCTCGGCGAGGCTGTGAACTTGACCGCGTTGCCGATGAGGTTCTCGAACACGATTTTGATCAGTTGCGGATCCGCATAGGCGCGAAGCTCCGGCTCGATCGTCCACTCGATCCGCCGCCCCTCCGCCCGTTCCTCCGCCTCGGCTGCAACAGCCTCGATGATCGCGGTCAGGTCCACGCTGGTCCGCCGCATTGCCTTGCGGCTGAGACGCGACAGATTCAGCATGTCGTCGATCAGCTCCGACATCCGCCGCGTGGCCTCACGCACCCGCGTCAGGTAATGTTTCCCTTTGTCGTCGAGCGTCTCCGCATAGCCGATGAGAAGTTCGCGGCTGAAGCCATCGATGCTCCGCAGCGGCGCGCGGAGATCGTGCGAGACGGAGTAGCTGAACGTTTCCAACTCCTCATTGGCTTGGCTGAGCCGGGTGGCGAGCTCCTCGACGCGCTGGCGCAGCTTCTCGATGTCGGTCGCTGGCGACGCCTGCCTGACGGTTGCGCGCACGCTCGCGACCGCGCCGCCGCCCTCCAGCTCTTCCACGCGGCCGCGCAGAATCTCGTGCGCTCGCTCGAGCGCCGCGCGCGCGGTTTCCAGCTCACGCTCCCGGCGCATGTACTTGTGCCGAAGACGCAGCGTGAAGCCCGAGAGGGCCAGAAGGAGTACCGTGCTGAAGATGATGATGATGGACACCGGGAGGGACATATTTCGCTGCGTCACGAACCCTAACCGGTGCGAAGGCGGCGCGCTATCAGACTGCGTGGGCGAAGTCTGTCCGCATTTGTCCTACAGTCTTCAGTTTTCGAGCTCATGCCGGAGCTTCTGCTTCGCGCGGATGTAGAGCGGACCAACGGAGCCGAGGGGGATGCCCAGACGGTCGCTCGCTTCGGCGTAGGAAAGCTGCTCGAGCCCGATCAGCTCGCACAGCGCGCGCGACTTGTCGTCGAGGCGCTGGAGGGCCTGCCGTACCGCCGTGACGGCGACCGTTGCCGCCGTGTAGCTGCGCTCCGCGGCCGGCAAGGCTTCGAATGGACGCTCGCGCGCGGCTCGCTCCAGCGTCCGCTTGCAGAGATTGATCACCGTCCCGGTGAGCCACGCCCCGGCATCGAGGACGAAACGGCGATTCTCAAGAAAGGCATACCAGGCTTGGTGCAGGACATCCTGCGTCTCATCGGGGCCGAGGCCGAAGCGCCGCGCCATCATGGCGCGCAGCCGCGGAGCGGTCTCGCGATACAGCGTCTCGAGGTTCTTCGGACGCAGGGTGCGGACCGTGGAAAGGAAGTCGTCCGTTTCGAACGGCTTGCGCAGAAGAGTGGACGCGCCGATCTCGAGCAATCGCTTCTCGATGGCGGGGGTGGCATAGCTGGTCATCGCCGCCACGGCCGTGCCGGGGCTGATCCGCCGGATCGTCTCGATGAGTCGCAGCCCGTCGTCGCCACATTGCAGCCGCAGATCGGTCAGCACCACGGGATAGAAGCGGTCCGATGCCATCTTCTCCGCGGAGACGGCGTCCCTCGCGATGGTCGCGGGGATATTCTCGAGGGAAAGAAGCTGCTGCAGACCGGAAACGATCGTCAGTTCATCGTCGACGAGAAGTACGGGGTGCATGGGCATCGGTGGTTTCTCCGGGAGGTCATGGCGATCTCGATGGCGAGCGACCGCGTCGGAACGGGCGCGGCGGCCCGCCTCCGCGCTTCGCCGGAAGGAGCCGCCAGGATGAACATCGGCAGTGCGATCGTGCTCGTTCGTTTCATGACATCAGTACGCCGATGCAGGGAGGAGCCGTCGTCCCCCCTGCACCGGCTGTCCACCGTTTTGCGATCAATTGGACGTGGCCGTAAAGGCGATGCTGTTGTCGATCGCAGCGGCAGCGGCGCTGTCGGCGACGACGATGTCCCACGAGTAGCTGCCGGTCGAACCGTAGGTGCCGGTCGAGGTCAGCGTCGTGGCCGCGGAGTCGCTCAGCGTGCTGCCGTTGAGCTTCCAGGTGATGCCCGAGGCCGGAGCGCTGCCGAGCTGCGCGGTCAAGGTGTAATCGGTGCTGGTGAGGTTGGCCTTATCGACCTTCACCCCGGCCGTCGAGGACAGCGTCCAGTTGGACGCGCCGCGAGCGAGCGTGAAGCCGGTCGGAGCCGCACCGAACTTGCTGATGGACCCGAGCGCGCTCGTCGCCGCGGCCGTTCCCGTGCCCGACGTCGTGCCGCCGGCGGATTCGATGGTCAGGCTGATCGAGCTCTCGACGGTTCCCGTCACCGTCAGCGTCCCGCTCGACGTGTCGGCAAAGGCCGCCGGCGCGAGTGCCAGCATCGCTACTGCACCAACAACTGCGTAGATTTTCTTCATGGTCATTCTCTCCTCGAACTTTCGTTCCGTTGATTTGGTACTTCCTGTATGAGTCGGGGAGAGGCCATTAAAAAATACAGCCCTGCCGGGCGCGCCACCGTAGGAATGCGGCGCGAACATTCGTAGGACGTTGCCTTACAGAAGGCCCGTGCGGATGGCGTAGGCGATGATTTCGCCGTTCGACTTGAAGCCGGTCTTCATGAGGATGCGCGTCCGGTAGGTGCTGACGGTCTTGACGCTCAGATGCAGCGCATCGGCGATGTCGGTGGCCGACTTTCCCTGCCCGAGAAGGCGGAAGACTTCGAACTCGCGCGCGGACAGCCGCTCGTGCGGCGCGCCGGCCGAACCGCGCTTCACGTCGGCGGCCATCTGCTCTGCAACCGCTTCGCTCACGTAGGTCCGCCCCATCGCCACGCGCTGGATCGCTTCGATGAGCTCCTCCGGTGAACGATCCTTCTGGATGTAGCCGGACGCGCCGGCGCGGAGGCAGCGGATCGCGTACTGCTCTTCGGCATGCATGCTCAGCATCAGCACCGGCAGGGCCGGAAATTCGGCCCGGATGTGGCCGAGAAGATCGATGCCGCTGCGCAGTCCCAGCGAAACATCGAGAATCACCATGTCGATCGACCCGGAGCGCAAGGCCGGCAGGATGTCGTCGGCAGACGATACTTCCGCGGCCACCTTCCACGCCGGACGCATGGCCACGATCTGCTGCAGTCCGCGTCTGACGATACTGTGGTCGTCGGCAATCAGAATGTTCATCGCGGAATCTTCACGAACACGCGCGTACCGCGGCTCGGGCTCCCCTCGATGATAACGGAGCCGCCCAGGGCGTGGGAGCGCTCGCGCATGCCGAGGAGTCCGAGTGTCGTTCTGCTGTCGATTTCTTCGACAGTGATACCTCGTCCGTCGTCCACGATCTCCGCACAAAGGTCATCGCTGCTCGCTTCAATGTGCACCTCGACGGAAGTGGCGCCGGCATGCCTGGCGATGTTCGTCAGTGCTTCCTGCACGATGCGATAAAGCGCGGTGGCACGGTCGGCATCGACAGAGAGGTCGTCCGGACAGAACCACGATGTGGTGGTGATGCCGGTCCGCTTCTGGAACGAGGCCAGCTCGTGTTCCAGCGCGGGCCGGAAGCCGAAATCGTCCAGCACTGCCGGGCGCAGCGCAGTAGCCACGCGCCGCACCGTGCCGAGTGTGTCGTCGATGAGGTCGAACATGGTGGCGATTCGCGCGTTGGCCCGCTCCACCTCCTCGCCGCGCCACTCTTTTCGGAGGAGGTCCAGATCGAGCCGCAGTGAGGTCAACCGCTGTCCGAGCTCGTCGTGCACTTCGCGTGCGATCCGCCGCCGCTCCGCTTCTTGCAGGTGGTTCAGGGCGGAGGAGAGCCTGCGCAGCTGTTCGCGTGAATCGGCCAGCGCGACTTCCGCCTGTCTCCGCTCCGTAATGTCGATGCTTAGCTTGATGGCCCCCTTGATCGTGCCGTCGCGTTCGCGCAGCGGTTCGACGAGATTGTCGAACGTACGGCCGTTGTACATGTGTTCGAAGCGGGTCGGCTCCCCGCCGAGCGCGGTGCGGGTTGCCGCGATTGCGGTCGACGCACCGAGCAGATCCACGGTCCGCCCGACCACCGCCTTCGGATCGAGACCGAGGGCGGCCAGACCGGCCCCCTGCGCGGAGGTGAACCGCATGTCACGGTCGACGACGGCGACGATGGCCGGGAGTTGATCGAGCAGCAGGCCCAGCCGGTTCTTTCCCTCCGCGAGCTGGTCTTCGGCTACGCTGCGCGCCGTCGCGGCTGCGAACATGGCCGCGATCGTCTGCAGCGGATGAAGGGCCCCGCGATGAAACGGCGCCGTCTTCGAGTACGCCGCCAGCACATAGGCCACGTCCCCGCTCCCGACGCAGACCGCCGCTCCGTACCCGTACTCGCGCAAGTGCGGCGCGCCGGTCTTGTCAGCGGCGGTAAGCGCGCGCAGCAGAGGCTCGGCATCGGACGCAGACGCGACGAGCGACCGCCGGTCGCGCCTGCGCACTTCGTCCGCGGGCAGCAGTTCCGCGTAGTCTGCCTGCAGGGCCATCTTGACATTCGCGACAGCGGCGCGGCGCAATGCGTCACCGTCCCGCTCCGTGACCGCGCGCTGCGCGAAGGCGGCCAGCGCATTCGCCGTTTCGAGCAGGGACTGGTACCCGTGCTCGGCCGAGCTCAATCTCCGCTGCGCGTCGCGCATCGGCGTGAGATCGTGAAGAACGGCGAGGGCCGCCTCGATGGAACCGTCGGGAGCTCTGGCGGCGGCGATGGTGATGACCACGTCGAACTCGCTTCCTTGCTTGCGGCGGCGCCGTGTCTCGTGATGCGGAAGGACGCGTCCCTGGAAGATGGATTCCCTCAGACGCTCGTGCGCCTCCTTCAACCGATAGGGGATCGCGGGATGCGGTTTTCCCATCACTTCCGCCGCGGTCCAGCCGAGCACGGTTTCGGCCGCTGCATTCCAGAGGATGACGCGGCCGAGGCGGTCGACCCCGACGACGGGGAGCGGAAGCGCTTCGAGAAAAGCGTTGAGGAGCTTATCCATCAGAAACAACTCAGCGCATTCCTACTTATTTTGGAACCTGATGTCTGTCGGGCGGCGTCCTACATTCGGAATGCGAAGCATCCGAAAGACGCTCGCGTCCGGCGGCGAGTGAGATCGAAGGACACAAAATCGAGCGGATGAAACATCCGGATTTTTCTGCCTCTCTTTGTGGGTGCTGCCAACATCCCGCATTCCAGGACCGAATACAGGATCGGCCCTTCAGCGGATTACCTTCCGGGCCGAACTGCGCCTCGCTGTGATGAAGACAGTTCCGGGTGGAGGGGCGGGGTTCTGGAACGGCTGTCCGGCCGCACGCTCGTCAGTGTGGCCCGTACTCGCCAACGCCATCGCTTGGAAACATCTCTTCGGCGTTCAACTTCCAGAACTTCCGAAGTTCTGTCTCTGTCGCTGCTAACCGTTCAGGAATGAAGAGATCGGAGATGCGATCGTAGTTCTCGCTCAGAAGGTGAGCATGTCGACGCAGCAACGCTGAATCTGCTGGCCCGTATGCATTGCTCGCGATCCGCAGGTACTCGTAAAGCCGAGGAGCCATGTACCAGCTCGTTCCATCCGGGGGACCGACGTCGAGGAGTATTTCACCTCGATCGCGCACGAACTTCAGCGCCAGCTCCGGCGAGGCATACATCAGTACTTCATTTCCGAAGTGTTGATCATCGTAATGCTCAAAGGTCTTCCTAAACTTCTTTGCTTCAAACAGATCACGAAACGCATCGTGAATGTCTCTTTCGAGTCGCGCCATCATTTCAGGTTGGCTCCGTTGCGTACCAGTTCGAGTCCGCCTTCGACGGACGGTAGCCCTGCTGATACAGATAGCGAAGTTCCTACTCATACGCACTGCTTGGCTGCAGGAACCTTTCTCATTCAATAACCCTCTTCAGATGGCTGAAGAATATAGTGGGAAGGGTGGCAGGATGCTAATAGGTGACGGAGTCACACGACCGCGCGGGTAGCGCGCGCAGGTCAGCTTGTTGGTGTGAGACGTGATGATCGCGGGAGCGATTGGCGATCGCCCTGCAGGCGCCTTCGACGCGGCTGGCACGGCGGGTCATCTATGCTCACTCCTTAGCATGCCTGCGATCACGTCACGCACCGGCCGCGCCGAACCTGACGCGCATTCGATCGTGGACGGCAGCAGCGATACCGCAGAGCAGAGTGACAGCAGCCGGTAGCAGAGCCACGATGAACTCGAACTCACCGATGCTCATCGGTCCGCGACCTTCAGAAGCGATTCCTGTCGCACCTTTCCATGGCGCGGGCTCTCGTATCGTCATCACCCACAGCACGGCAGCGACGACGGCCGGCTCGATGACTGTGTACGCCGGGAGAACGAAGCGGTGCATTCGCCGCACTCTCGACAGTGAAGCTAGCACCGGCAAGGCGATCATCACCGCTGCGGTCAGCACGAGGTCTTCCACGGAACGTCCGGGTATCAGACAAGCACTCAATGCGATCGTCAATGCTGTTGCCGGTCGAACGGCAATGATCTGCTCAGCGTCGAATACGAGGCACATCAACGCCGTAGCTGCGGTGACCACGTAGACGTGCGGATACGTAGCAAAAGAGTGGATGAACACCTGCGCGGTCGTCGTGAGCCCCCACCCTTCCACCGCTTTGAGAAGAACGACGGAGACAGCGACGAGCACCGGCTGCTGCCATCGTGGAGCCAACCCCACGGCCTTCGTTGCAGCGACAAGCACCACGACCGCTGTAAGCCACCACCAACTTGGCTCATCCCATGTCCGTAGCGAGCCGATGAGAACGGTCGCTGCGGAAATCGCAAACATGATCGAAACGAAGTGCAGCGAGCGTTCTTTCGGTTGATTCCCGGCGTCACCAGCCACGTGCATTTCCACACCACTCACGAGCCTCACCGGTAACATCCCTCGCTCGTCAGGTTCCACTCCGCGCTCGACCTCCAGCTTCAGCCCCTGGAACTCCATCGCTTCACGCAGATTCTTGAACATCTGCGCCTGCTCCTCAGGCGGTATGGTCGCCATCTCTCCGTCCCAGTGTTGGAATGCATCGGGATCGACGCTCAGGCACGGCTTGCCATTGAGCAGACCGCTCTCCACATCCAGCGTTACCACCTTCCCCTTATCCCGGTATTCGGAAGTGAAGCGTCCCGTCCGTTGCACGACGAACCCACGATCGCTTTTCACCCCTTGTTTGTTGAGCCAGGTGAACATTGTCATCTTCCGAACATGAAGCGTGGTTTGAGTACAGGATCGATGCCGAATACTGCGGGTTGTTGCGCAGCGTTGCCAACGCGATCTCATGATAGGAGCTCGTCGGCCGCACCTGCCCGAATAACCGCGTGTGAAGTTGTCGCTCTGGTCGAAGTGCTGATTCGACGACAGGCCGGCAAGCGTTGCGCTGATCGTATCGCCAACGGTGTTGTAGACGAACGTCTGCGCGAACGGGCGGAGACGCGCTCACCTGCGTCGGGAGGTCGCTTGTTCCCGCCGGCCTAGCTGGTGACGTTCACGCTCGAGAATGGATTCGTGATCGACGATGCGATCATAGTGGGGCCGAACTTGCTCGAGGTGAGGCGTCCGGGCGGAGTCATCGTTCGCGAATGACGCGCGATTGATGCCGGTGGTCGGCGTGGTTGAGCTGGCGGTCGCGGCCGAGGCTAGCACGAGGAGCAGGGGCGCTCTTTTCTTCGCCACCATCGTCGTTCGCCCTAGGACAGCAGCAGCTGAGGGAAAAGCAGATGCTCGCACCACATGGACCATGCAGCAACTGCGCGAGCATCGGTGGAGTACTGCGTCATGACTGCGATGCCATCTTCTGTCCTCGCTCGATGCGACCGCTCGCTAAGCTTCCCAAGGATGAGCAGGAAGTGGCCATGCAGATTCTCGACGGCGTCATCGCCAAGTACGAACTCGCTCACCTCGCCGAACGGGTCGAACGGCCGGCCTGATCGTCTTGCATTTGTCCCAACCGAATGAACTGAATCTCCGTCCCAATGCACACTGTTCTTTGGTTGCCGCATCGAGCTTGGGCAACTGTCAGAAAAGTCTTAATTGGTGGACCACTTCGAAGCTCCAGACCGTAGCTTATTCTTTGAGAACTCCAGTTTCTTCAGTTCGCTGGCCGTCAGCTCTGCGCGTATTGGCTCCAGCAGATCGACCACTTTCGCGTAGTTCTTCTCGCGCCACGCGACCTCCAGCTTCTGCCTTGTGTTGGACATCTCGACCTCTCTTGCATACTGTCGTAGCGAATGGTCGGTCACGTTCCGCAGATGTTCGAACAGCTTCGGATCGTCGAATAGGCCAGCATCCACGTAACGTGCGAACTGCGATGCCAGTTTGGTGACCCCCCGCTCGATTTCTTCTGCTGTTTGCGCGGCGTAATCCCTATAACGATCCGCCTCTTCAGGTTCGAAAAGTCGAATAACTGCGGACATCGGAAAACGCACGCTGCTCTCAATGAGAGAGCCCACTTCCAACCCGATTTCGAACGAATACTCCTCGTAAAAAACCAGAATATATGCCTGCACGGACTCGTAGCGAACGCTATGGGAGTTCGCACGTACCTGATAAAAGCCGAATTGCCGCAGGAACTCGAAACATCTCGATACCGCGTCCGGAAAGACACTGTCATGAATGGGGGGGCGACTTTGTGACTTACTCATGGAGTGGGAGGCATCCACAGATTCGTGGCAGGGTCGAATTCCCAAGTGCGGCTGATGCCGATGACGTTTCCGGCCTCGTCGTGATCTTCGAAGACGGTGTCGGTCCATCCGGTTTGCGGGGTGCGTCCTGGCTGGCCCGCCTCGTCCACGAGTCTGCTGGCCAAGACCGCGCTGCAGCCGACCCTAGTCCGGGAGGTTCCAAGCTCACCGTCATCGGTCGCCTGCAGGCGACCTTGTGCCCGCGAAGCCAGCTCTCGACGGTTCGCATCAAGACTTCTTTCGCACCCCAAGGAAATTCATGCCGTTGGTTCCCTAGTCGTGGCGGAGGCTCGCGCCAAATCTTGCGTTCCACCATTCAGAACGTCAGCAGCATTGGATCTTAGACGCGTTGCGAGTTCTCGTACGACACTCTGCAGATCTTCGCTGACCAACTGCTCCCGTCTCGCCGCGCGTCGTTTCATTTCAGCAAAGGACAGACCCGAGTCAATCGGAGGAATTACCGGCACAAGAGAGCCTTGTGTCCGAAAACTAATTAGTTCTTCCAGATCCATCGCCCAACCGCGTGTCACGTCGTGCAATCCGACCGCTAGCAAGTTTTCACCTGGACGGAAGTCAATATCGATCCGAATCGGCGAGCGACGGTAAATCATTCGGACCAGCGCGTCCCGAAGGTCGCCGAACCACAAATACTCCGGTTCTTCTGAAGTAAACCCATATTCGTCGACCAGGTAACGGAACGAGCTTTTCACGCTTGCCACGAAGGCAGAGACGCGACGTCTTGACTGTTCTTCAAAATCCTGGCGTGACTTGAATTCTTCTGCCATATGACCACCGAGTTAACGAACTATCTTCAAGAGCATAGAAAGCGCCGCGGCTCAGGCTACCAGGTTCGAGGCCGATGTCTACGAACAAAGCATTCTTGTTCGACCAGTACCGTATCCACGACCGGTTTGCATCGAGCGTTTGGTTGTTTAGCCCTGTGAAGTTGCGCATCTGGTATGTGCGAACTTGCAGTCCCGCCATGCGCAGTTCGGATGACCTTCCTTGTCGTACGAATCGATATCGATCTCGGCATCCGGCGTCCTCATCATCGAGACGCGGCCGGCGGAGTCGTAACGGAACTCGTCGAGGACGACGCTGCCGACGATCTGGAACAGCTTGCCGGTGTCGGGGTAGTAGGAGTAGGTGACCTTCTGGCCCTGGCGGTTGGTGTACGTCGAGATCCGCGGGCCTTCCCACTCGAAGTGCTCGAACGTATTGTCCGGGTACTTGCGGCTCAGCGGCCGGCCGATGAAGTCCTTGTCCGTGACGGTGGTTTCCTGCGAGACCTGGTCGGTGTACTTGGTGGGCACCCCGAGAGCGCTGGTCTGATGGGCGATCTGCTGCGAATCGGGAACGGTGCTGCGGGGGATCGAAGCGAAGGCGGTTGCGCTCGCCAAGATTGCCGCGAGCGCGAACAGCGGGAACGCGCTTTTTTTGGCCGTCATTCGGCGTTCACTCTACGACAGCAGCAGCGAAGGAAAAAGCAGGATTCCCTCGCACCACACTGGCTTGCGCGCGCGCTTCTCTCAAGTCACGATAGATCACTTATTGATCGGTAGCACGAAAGAGTCGGAGGCCCCGAAAAAAATCCGCCATGCGGTTCTTCACAATCGCTTCCAACGCATCAATGAAGAGAGCGACGATCGGAAAAGCTCGAAGTATCATCTCGGTCCTTGACGCTTTCCTCGCGAAGAAGCGGATCAAACGGATGGCTGCGTCGGCGTGAGCGCCTGTAGATCGGCTCTGGCTACCGCTCAGCAGGAACATGACAAGCTTCATCACGTACTTGGACTCTTTCGCTCCCGTGCATCGATGACCTCTTTTGGCTACGCGCGGACTTTTTTCGCACCGCGACGGGATGCTCGCGTTTCTGCGGATACCGTGGTCTTTAGCATCGCCGCAAGTGTCTCATCAAGTGTCTGTACGAGATCCCAGTGGCGCGCGAACGCTTCCTTGGCCGTTATTGACGAACCTTCCTTAGGGTACATCGGTACATCGGAAAGTGACCCCATGCCAGCGATAATGGACTTAAGTTCGGTGAGCACATCGTGGAACTTATCGTTTCGATAAGAAGTGTGCTCGATGATATTACGACGTTTCGCCAACCAGCTGGCCCGATCATCCCAACCACATTCGCGTAGTAGTGTTTCGATCTGCCTCAGAGTTTCTACAAGTTTCTTCTTCATTTGAGAGGCACTTCGCCAACGAACTTTAGATAGTCGCCCGGAACAGTTCCGGGTGGAAACAGAATTTGATATCCCTTACCGTCGGCAACCTTGCCGTAGTAGAGAGTGATTTCCTGCGTAAACTCATACTCCCGCAACTTTTCGACGGGATTGCCCCACTTGATAAGGTTGGATTGAGACTCTGTACCGCGACGTGTGGCCGTTCGACGCGTGTTGAGCCAAGGGCCAGGCCGTGCAGGATCTTCGCCTTCCTGCGGCGAACGAAATACTCTGGTGCCAGGTTTGTATGTGCGCTCGAGTACGACATCGAACGCACCCCCGACTGATCCCGTGAGCGGCGGGAGCTTTCGTAAGCTTCGTGCGCGCCGCGGCACGTTCCGCACGCCCGATCCAACCGCTCCGACCTCGGAGGAGAAGATCGACTCGCCATACGCATCGATGGCATCGTTAACAAACTGCTTAGTTCGCCGCCAGGCGCCGCTGAAATTGACCCCTTCTGTTTGAGCAATGTGCGGCCCAAACGCGCCGACCACCGCAGCACCGATGTTCCGCACACCCTCGTCCGCAACTACGCCGGCATGAATCTGCTCGAACGACATCGAGAGAACGTCTGTCTTACCGTGGGCCCGCGCGTAGTCGAAAAAGAGGGCTGCATTGTCCGGCGTGCCCCCGAACGTCATCATTTGAGTAGCGAGATAGTTATCTTCGGAATCCAACACGCCTGTATCGCTCGTGACCGCACGCTGACGTCTGATCTGCGCCTGCAGAGTCTTCCTCTTTTGCCAGATCGCATCGACTTGTGAGCCGTACCATGCGGTGTACGCCTGCAACTTGTCGTCGTATGAGTCCTCACCGGTCGGGTCTCTGCGATTGACCGGATCACCTGTGGCAAACGCATACAAATTCGACGAATCCTTATACGCCATGGGATCCCCCGACAGGAACGTCCCGGTCTCCGGGCTGTACCAGCGCGCTCGCGCGTAGACCAATCCGGTCGCTGGGTCGCTGAACGGCAGCGCCTGGAACTTCGCGGTGAAGAGGGCGCTCGTGGCGTCTGCGCCGGTGCCGGTGGAGCCGAGGAGGGCAAGGGACGGGACGTTGTAGATCGTGGTCGTGTTTTGGCTGCTGTTGCTGATGGCGGCCACGAACGTCGAGATGGAGCTGAGCGAGTCGCGGATCTCGACCGGGAGGGCGGGGCTGGTGAAGATGCCGTTCAGCCGTGCCCACTCGGTGGGGGGGAGGATGGGGAGGCCGCTGGCCCAGCCCTGGGCGCGGAGCGTGGGAGTCACGCCGATCGAGAGCGCCTGGGCGGCGGGGTCGTTGAGCGTGGACCAGTCCGTGGGCGAGAGGGTGAACTTCGCGGAGTAGGCGTCGCCGCTGACCGCTTGCGCGGCGCCGATGAAGGTCTTCACGGTCGCGCCGTTCGTGGTGACCGATGCCAGGCGCAGGCCTGTGGCTAGCGTCCCGGATTCGAGCGGCTCGGTGGCGTGGATCGTCACGTCGATCGACTGCAGGTTGCCGGACGAATCCTTCGTGGCGTGGATCGAGGCACGGTCGATCGTGGCGCCGGCGAAGGAGACATCTTCCGAGCCGGCCGGATCGTCGGGCAGATCGCGCGCGACGAGTTGGGCGTCGGCGTTCAGCACCGCCTGCAGCGAGCCGGCGGCCGCCTCGTCGAAGACGGGGTAGAGGCGATTCAGCTTGCCGCTGAGGTCACCGGCGGGCATCGTCACTTCGATCGGATCGTCGTAGGTCAGACCGCCGTGGATGATCTGCCGCATCAGGCCGGCGTTCGGATCGGACGGCTGCGGATTCGTGTTGAAGACCGCGATCAACTGATCGGAGACCATGTCCCATGCGAACGTGGTGTCGGCCGGCAGGCCGTCGGCGGCGAGGAGCGAGGGGTTCGTCTCCGTCTGCCACTGCAGAGTGTCGAGGTTGTCGGATAACGAGACGACATTCGCAGTCTGGGTGCGGCGTCCCACCACGCGGCCGCGGCCGTCGTAGTAGTAGCGGATGCGGCGGATCGGGAAGGCGGTAGTCGTTGGCTTCTGCGTGACCGCGACCAGCTGTTCTTTTTCGTTCCAGCTATAGGCGTACTTGCCGTCGTCGCTGACGAGCGAGCCGGCGTAGCCGAACGTCCGCGCGGTGCCGCCGATCGGACCGAACGTGGCGATCTTGTGGCCGCCCGAAGTCGGAGTGGCGGTGGTGCCCGACGGATCGATCTTGTCGACGTCGACCCCTTGCGCGGTGAGCGCGGAGCGCGTCGCGGCGTCGAGCCGCGGGACGCGCGTGATGCCGCCGAGGAAGTCGGCGTTGCCGTCGGGATTGGTGTAGTTCATGCCGACCGTGCCCGGCGCCGAGCCGCCCGGAGCGGCGTTTGGATCGGGCGTATTCAGTACGGCGCCCGCGAGGCGGCTGCGGTCGTCGTAGCCGTAGACGTTGTAGTGCGCTCCGCCGGAGAGGCCGAGGATCTTGACATCGTGAATCTGCAGGCCGTTGGCTTCGTAGTTCGCGACCGAGCCGGCCATCGCGCCGCCGCTGCTCGTGACGGTGAGCGAATTCATCTGCGCGTTGGCGTTGTAGCCGTATTTACGGAGAATCGAGCCGCCGGTGCAGACCTGAACGCCGGCGCAGCTCGTGGTGACGGTGCGGTGATCGGGACGGCCGGCATCGCGGAACGCTGTTGCGCCGAGCAGCGTGGCCGGCACGGACGTGCCGGAGCCGAACTGCGTGCGGCTGATGCCGATGACGTTTCCGGCCTCGTCGTGATCTTCGAAGACGGTGTCGGTCCATCCGGTTTGCGGGGTGCCGAGGCGCGGCATCGTCCACGACGTGCGCTCGCCGTGCGCGTTCCAGGTGTAGGTCTGTTCGAGCGCCGACAACGGAGTGCCGTTGATGATGCGCTTCTCCGTCACATGAAGAGGATGACCTTCCTTGTCGTACGAATCGATGTCGATCTCGGCATCCGGCGTCTTCATCATCGAGACGCGGCCGGCGGCGTCGTAACGGAACTCGTCGAGGACGACGCTGCCGACGATCTGGAACAGCTTGCCGGTGTCGGGGTAGTAGGAGTAGGTGACCTTCTGGCCCTGGCGGTTGGTGTACGTCGAGATCCGCGGGCCGTCCCACTCGAAGTGCTCGAACGTGTTGTCCGGGTACTTGCGGAGCAGCGGCCGGCCGATGAAGTCCTTATCGGTGACGGTGGTGTCCTGCGAGACCTGGTCGGTGTACTTGGTGGGCACGCCGAGGGCGCTGGTCTGATGCGCGATCTGCTTCGAATCGGGCAACGTTTCCTTCGTCAGCGCGCCGCGGCCGTCGTAGTCGAACTTCGCCTCGTTGCGGTTTGGCTGCGTCTGGCTGGTGACATTGCCGCTCTGGTCGAAGTGCTGATTCGACGACAGGCCGGCCAGCGTTGCGCTGATCGTATCGCCGGCGGTGTTGTAGTCGAACGTCTGCGCGTACGGGGCGGAGCTGAAGCGCTCGGCGACACTGGTCAGCGTCGGCAGGGCGCTTGTTCCTCCGGCGTAGCTGGTGACGTTCACGCTCGAGAACGGAGTCGTGATCGGCGATGCGATGGTGCCGGGGCCGAACTTGCTCGAGGTGAGGCGGCCGGCGGAGTCGTAGTTCGCGAATGACGCGCGGTTGATGCCGGTGGTCGGGGCTGCCGGCGTGCTCGGCGCGGTCGAGGCGACGTTGCTGGTGATGCCCGAGCCGTTCCAGGCGTACCTGGTCGTGCGCGTGCCGGCGGTGCCGCCGACGTCGGTCTGCACTTGCGAAAGGCGCCCGCTCGCGGTCACGTCCGCGCCACTGTGGCCGATGTTCGTTCCGTCCGCGGCATAGTCGTCGACGTTGTGAGGATTGCCAAAGCCGTCATAGTCGGTGGTGGTGTACGTGCCGTCCTGACGCAGGAGTCCGACCTGATGTCCGGCGGCGTCGTAGGCCATTTCGGAGGCGATGAAGTTGTCCGACTGGTACACCAGGTTGCCGGCGATGTCATACCCGTAGAAATGGAGGATGGGCAGCGTGCCGGTTTCGGTATCGGTCTTGATCGTCCGCCCGAGGTCGTCGAGCGTGCTGACGGCGTTGTGTCCGGTGGGGAGGGTCGTGGTCGTCTTCGTCAGCGTGTCGTAGGCGATCTTCGTTTCCAGCACCTGTGGGCTGCCGTCGACCATGGCGTTCGTCTTCTGGACGTCGGTGACGCGGCCGAGAGCGTCGTAGGTGTACGACGTCGTGTCGGTGGAAGGGCTTCCTGCGCCGCTGCTGGTGACCGGCGTGCGGTCGCTCGTTACCGATTGCAGCTGGCCGCTCGCGTAGTACTTGTAGGTCTGGTGGATCTCCAGCTCGGCGCCGGTGGTCCTGATGTCGGTTGGGCGGTCCCACGCGTCGAGCTGCGTGACGGTATCGATGTCGCGCGACTCGTCGGTCTCGGTCACGGTCATGCCGGTGCCGCTCTGGACGTAGTCGTACTTCGTCTTCAGGTCGGCGCCGAGCGTGACCCGCTTCTGATTGCCGCGTTTGAATTGATCGTCGGCCGGCTGGTCGTAGTAGTCGATCTTCGTTTCGCCGGTGCTTGGCGAGCCGTCCGTGCCACCGGTGGTCTGCACGTGTTTGAGCTGTCCGGAGACGGAGTAGTCCGGCGTGGCCGTGACGCTGTCGTTCGTCGTCGGCGTCGTCGTCAACTGCCGGTGCGGCTGGCCGATGGAGAGCTTCAGATCGCCGCCGCTGCCGATGTTGTTGGCCGTGATCGATTCGATGAAGAGGCCGTCGGTATTCGAACCGGTCAGCTGCGGTGTGTACGTGATGTGCGCGCCCTCGCCCGCGGTGGGGACCTTCGGCCCAGCGGAGAAGCCGGAGGCCGGCGTCGTGTCGACGGTCTTGAGGACCTGGCCCGGCGCCGTGGCGTCGGACAGCGTCGTGTAACCGTGGGAAATCGAGTACGCGCCGTCGAGCGAGTGGGTGGACATCTGGCCGTCGGCGTTGTAGCCGTAGGTGTACGTTCTGGCGGTCTGCGAGAACGACGTCGTGTCCAACGCCGCCTGGATGCCGGCGCTGAACTGACCCATCGGCCACGGCGCGACCCTGGCCTGATCGGTCATCGTGTGGATGTGCGCGCGGTCGGCGTTGTAGTCCGCCGGCTTTGCAGCGGTCGTGAACGTATAGGTGCGGGCGTGGCCGCGCGCGTCGGTGACGATCGGTGACGTGCCGTACGTGAAGATGACCTGGTCGTTGGTGGACCAGGTCTCGCCGGCAACCTTGCCGTGATCGGTGCTGCCCGTGTTGTAGTTGAACGTAACGCGGCTCGTTCCCGCGGTCGTGCCGTCGTTGAACGACGGATCGGAGATTGCCTTCAGCTCGGGATAGAGCTCGATGCCGTCGTTGTACGAGGGAGCGGTAATCGGGGCAGGCGTGTAGATGATCGTTGGGCGGCGGTTTTCGACGTTCGGTACGTCGGCGAGCTGCACGCGCTTGAGGCGTCCGCCACCACTGGTATCGTCATCGTAGTCGTAGTCGACTTTGCGGTTGCGCCAATCGGTGATCGTCTTCACGCGGCCGTGTTTCCAGCTGGTGAGCGTCGAATCATCCCAGTAGTCGATCTTCGTGGCGCGGTTGACCGGATCGATGACCTGCACGAGCCGTCCGGTGAGGTCGTAGATGTAGCGGATGCTGTTGCCGTTCGTTGGCGAGATGCCGGGGTCGCCGAATTCGTCCGACTCGGTGACGAGGCGGCCGTAGTTGTCGAAGGTGGAGATGCGGCGCTTCATGTCGATCATCTGCCAACCGTTGTCGGTGCGCGCGAGGCGCATGAGCAGCCCCTTCGGCTGTCCGTAGTGGTCGGCGCCGGACGCCGGCGCGTTGAAGAGGAAGACCTCGCCGGTCTCGTCGCGGTATTCGACGGAGCCGTTCGGCAGCGCGCGGAGATGGCGGAAGAGCGATGAGGTCCATCCGAGGCCGAACGGACTCGGAAGCATGGTGCGGGAGCGGTAGTTACGGTCGACTGCGACGTTCCAGCCGGCGCGGCCGCCGGGGGCGAGGTCGACGCTGGAGGTCATCAGCTCGCCGGAGTGGAGCAGGACCGTCTCCTGGATCGCGCCGCCCGCGGCCGGCGGATTCTGCGCCGCCGCGACGACGTCGAGGCTGCGGGTGGTGTCGCCCATGATGGTCGGGAAGCGTTTGACGAGGCGATCGCCCTGCGCGAGATAGCTGTATCCGGTGTTGTCGAAGATCGTCTTGAGCGTAACACCCGGGGCGGTGGCCACGAGCTCCGGACGGACCTTGAAGTCGCGGCCGCCGGACCAGATCTCGAATACGCCGTCGGTTTCGGTCTTTCCTTGCAGTGCGGGCGGACGTGTGCACGTGTAGCAGCCGAAATCTTTCGGCGTCGCGCCGTTCCATTGGTACGAAATGCTCGCGCGCGGATCGGCGATGGCGACGATCCATGGCGAGACGAAGGTGTTGAATCCCTTCTGGCGGCGCAGCGCGGCAGCGAGGTTGGGCGGCGCGAAGCGGCTCAGTTGGAACGTGGTTGGAACGGCGCGAATGTCGCTCATGCCGTCCGGACGCACCTGCCGCAAGCTCGAGCGTGGGAAGGGCTGATTGTTGTTGATCGCGGGCGTCTGCTCGACGACCGCGCCAGGCACGCGCTCGCTCTCGACGGCGAGCTGCAGGATCTGGTTGGCAAGCTTCTCGGCGACGCCGCCGGGGAGCGTGATCTGGAGCCGGAACGCGCCGAGCGAGGCGTTGTTTTGCGGCGATCCCGCCGGGGCTGCGACGAGCGCGCCGGCTGGAGGATCGACGCCGAGGGGCACGACCCCGCCGACCTGGCTCGTCCCGCCGCGGCCGGTGTCGGCACGAATCTCGATCTGCGGATCGAAGGCGGCGATGACTTTGGTCATCTGGTCGCCGACCGAGCCGGCGAACATGATGCCGGTATCGATGTCGATGACGGGCGGAAGAGTGCTGCTGACGATCGGCGTCGGCGAGATCCAGACGACGCGCGGATCGAGCGCGCCGGTGCCGTACGACGACGTTCCTGCCAGCGCCGCGGCGGCGTTCTTGAAGATTGCGTTCGGTTGAATGGGATTGCCGTTGGAGTCCCAGCGCTGGTCGAGGTTCGAAAGATCGACGATGAGCACGCGGCCGTTGGCATCGACGACGGTGGCGTAGTGGCTGCGCGGAATGACGCGTACGCCGGTGGCGCCGCCGGGGATCCAGATGACGTCGGCGACCGCGCTGTCGTCGAGGTGCGCGGTGACCGGGTAGGTGACATCGAGAACGATCAGGCCGAACTCGTATGCGGGGATGAGCAGGTAATCGCGGTCGACCGCCTGTCCCGCGGTGGAGTGACGCTGGCCCCAGACCGGAGGAGGCGGCGCTCCCTGCTGTGCCTGTGCGGCGGGTAGCGCGGCGTTGTCCTGCGCTTCGAGGCGCCAGTGGTACGTCGCGATTCCGTTGAAGCGAGCGGAGGGATCGCGGCCGGCAAGCGCCTGGAATGCGGTGACCATCGCCCGGATATGCGGCGACACGGCCGGATTCGGCGTCCCCAGCGGATCTTTCGGCGCGATCGTGGCCGGGCCGAGAATCAATCCGATCGGAGCGCGGTCGTCGCACGCATTGGGAGCGGGCGTGCTGCTCGTGGGCGGCGTGATCACGTCATCGAGCGCGCCGCGATGCACGTCCAGACCGAATGCGCGCAGGGTCGGGTTGTTGGTCGTGGCGTCCATCCCCGGCAGAAGAGCGACGTCGGGAGAGAGTGATAGGTCGGGAATGGCCGCTGGATCGTTGACCGGCTGGCACCCCATCTCGCCGATGGCCGAGACGATCGGTGTCGACAGGACGTCGGCAGCGGTGATCTTCACGCTCTCGCTGATCGGCTCGTAGCCGGATGGCTGGTGCTGATGGTCGTCGTTCGACTCGATGGCGTTGAGGTCGAACACGCCGATGCCATAGCCGAAGATCGTAACGATGCCGTAGGTGCGCTCGTTGTAGATCAGGCGCAGCGTGTCGCCCGGGGCGCCGACGATGTAGTCGATGTCCAGCGTGCCGGAGTCGTAGGCATCAACCGACCACCGCATGTCGCGGGTGGTGTTCTCGAGCGTGATGCGCTGCGATACGTAGGGGAACGCCTGCGATTCTTTCTGGACCTTGACCGTGAGTTGAACGATGCCGTTCGTGGTGGTCTGGTTCGTGATCGTCACGCCCGCCGGCGGCGAATTGATGAATTGCTGCAGGGTGCCGAGGTCGATGGTGGTGTCCTGTTCGGCGAGTTGCAGCTTTCGGGGAATGCCCTGGGGACGGTTGCTCAGGACCAGTTCGACGTCGAATCCGGCGCCGAAGCCCACTGCCCACGACACGGTGCCTGCGGAGCGCGGCTGCACGACGCGCGGAGTCGGGGGGACGACGCCGTCGTGGCCGGCGAAGTCATCGATGCGGAAGCTGTTGATGGAGGTGAAGGTGGGGCCGGCCGCGGTCGTGTAAACGCGGCCGTGCTGGTCGGTGGCGACCGCCCAGAAGCTCTGCGACCCTTCGACGTAGCCGAGCGGCAGCGGTGGAGTCGTTGCGGTTTCATTGAGCGCCGCGGGATCGGCCGCGTCGTAGGCGAGGAGACCGCCGTCGAGCGCGGAGACGAAAAGGACGTTGCCGTTGAGCGCGTAGTCACGAATGTTTCCGTGCGACGTCGTGCTGTTCTGCCGCAGCTTGAAGGCGCCGAGCGTCGTCACGTCACGTACCTTGAACCAGAGGGCCATCGGGTTGGTGGAGTTGAGCCCGCCGCTGACGGTGCCGCTGCTGTCGCGCACCTGACCGATGGCAAGGGGAGGTGTGGTCGAACCGCTGGACGGAACGCTCGTGATCGCCGCGTTCAGTTCGACGCGGTACGTTGCGCCGCGCTGGAACGACGCGCCGACGTCGATCTTCACCCGGCGCCCGCCGGAGTCGGTGCTGAACTTCGCCTGCAGCGTGATGTCCGTCCACGCCTGTGGCGTTCCGGCCGCAGTTCCCGGCGGCAGCGCGGGTGCCATCTTGACCGTGAAGAAATTGTGCGTGTGCAGATAGGAATCGACGTCGTCCGGAGCGGTGCTGGTGCCGGTGTCGATCGGCTTGCTGAAGACGACGCTCAGCATCGATTCCGCATCGACGTTCTGCTCGCCGATGAGGATGATGATGCGGTCGCCGACTGCTGCCTTAACGCTGGCGGAGCCGCCTCCGCGGATTTGCGCCGCGCCGTTCGAGACGTTCAGCAACCAGACATCGACTTCGGAATCGAGCGTGTTGTCGGGATCGTCCTTGACCGTGACGTAGCCACCCTGCAGCTCGATCTTGAAGTTCGTCCTGCTGATGACGATCGAGTGTGTGGCGTCGCTTTCCGCGGCGAGATCGACGATCTCCACGCGGCCCGGCGAGGTGAAGACCGGATACGGTCCCTGCAATTCGGCGAAGGGGGTGGGAACGATGTACGCCGCTCCCGGATCGCCGAGGGGCAGCGGGTCGTAGACCTTCTGGAATGACTGAATTCCCGTACCGGCGTCGTAGCCGACCACGTTGATCGGCCTGCCGGTGATGACCGGGATGATGACGTGGCCGCCGTTCGAGATCAGGTAGAAATGCGACGCGAAGATCGACGCCCAGCAGTCCCAGAACATGTCGGTATCCGTCTGGAGGGCGTCGATGGCCGCAAAGCCGACGCTGTTGCCGGTGGCGACGTGCATATCGACGTAGCTGTAGGTGCCGCCGCGGATCACCCCGGTGAGGAACCTCTTCGCGTCGGCGCCGGAGAGGAACGCCTTTCCGACCGGAAGTTTTGCCAGTGAGGACGGCGTGGCGCGCAGTCCCTGCGACGTGCTCTGCGATGCGGTGGTGAGGTTGCCGTTCACGTCCGTGACGGTGTCGACGATCATGATCTTCGGGCCGCGCACCGACTGCCCGAGCCAGCCGAGGAGGAAGAACTTGCCGGCCGGGTCGACGTTGGTCGGGATCGACAGATCGATGCGCTTGTGCGACTCGCACGGCGCGGCGGTCACGTCGGCGGACGCTCCGACGCTGCAGTCGAAGGTGACCTGCACGGCGCCGTAGAGGTTCATGTCCTGGTGGAAGGTCGGGATGGCAGCGAACGGCGCGTCGTCGTTGATCTTCGCGACGGAAACGACCGTCGGCTGATCGAACGATCCCGCCGGCACCGTCACGGTCACGCCATCCTTGCTGGTGAACGTGCTGGTCTGGTCCGCCGGGGCGATGAATCCGTTCCCATCCGCCGTTACGAATGGCGTGAGCGGGATGATCGCGGCGATGTTCTGCGCGGCGTTGAGGATCTCGAGGTCGATGTGGTCCTTGATGGTGACGCTGTCGACGCAGTTGCCGCCGCCGCCGCAGGTGCCGATGGTTACGGAGAAGCTGCCGTCGGTGTGCGCCTGCGCCTGGTACTGCGTGACGAAGTCCTTGCCGCGCCGCCGCGCCACGACGCTCCATACGTTCGCCTCGGGCGGCACAGTCGGGAGCGCGCCGGCGTCGCCGATGATCGTGGAGATGCCGTTGGAGTCGGGGATGGTGATGCGAATCTTCGACGCGTTGATCTGTGTGCTGGTGAGCTGCGTGACGCTGGAGAAGGTGTAGACCGCGGTCGATCCGAACGGTGTGCCGTGCGCTCCACGCACGCTGCCGCTGATCTGCACCGAGTAATTCGAGTTCACGGCGAGCTTTGTACCCGGCGCCAGCGTCCACGTGAGCGCGGGGCCGCTGGCAGTGGTGGTCCCTTTGACCGTCTGGCCGTTCGAGCTGGTGACGGTGATCGAGCCCGGCGTGACCGAGGCGGGATCGAGCGATTGGCTGAAGATCGCCTGAACGCCCGTGGAGAGGCTGACGCCCGCCGCGCCGTTGTTCGTGATGAGGTTGATGCCGCCTTGCGGGCCGCTGACGGTGACGCTCTGCAGCGCCGGCGGTTGGAAGGCGAAGGTCAGGCCGACCGGAACGATGGCAGCGGGATCGGGGCTGGCGGTCGCCGTGTACGGCACGCCGTCGCCGAGGGACGGATGGAGCGGGGTGAGCGCGAACGGCGCGCCGGGCTTGGCGATCACCGGCACGTTGTAGATGCCGGTGGTGCGCGAGAGATCGCGCACGCCGAGGGTGGAGGAGACGACCGCCGCGCCGGCGACGACATTGCCGGTCGATAGCGAGACGGTGCCGGTGGCGAAGGCGATCGGCTGACTGGCGAGGAGAAGCAGGTATTGTCCCGGACGAACGATGCCGTCGACCGGCAGCGTCGCCGCGTTGATCGTCGCGGTGGTGACGTGGAGCAGCGTCGACGACGCAATCGGCTGCGGCGCCGCCATCGGACCGGCGAGCCGGAAGATGCGGCCGAACGTCGTTTGCGGCACGACCTCGGCCAGGATGAGCTGCGGCGCATTTCCGACCACGGCCGGGTCGACGGTGAAGGTGGCGTTCGCCGATTTGAGGAGCTGCGTCGACGTGAACGGCTGTTGCGTCGTCGCTGCCGGATCGAGCGTGAGGGTGAAGCCGCCGACGATCTGGAAGCCGTTGATGCTGCCGAACTGCGCGAGGTCGTTCGCCGTCATCGAGCTCGCCGTGGCGTGCAGCGCCTCGGTGGCCGCGCCGGTGGGGATGTTGATCTGCACCTGCTCGTCGGACGGGACGCGTCCTCCCGCCGGCCCGATCAGCGTGCCGCGGTCGAGACGCCCCGGATACGGCAGGATCTGGATGTGATCGAAGCCGATCTGCAGCGTCACCTGCGACGCTTTCGCGCTCGGCGCGAGGTGGAAATCGGCGGTGGCGCTCTTCGTGTCGAGCGAGCGATAGAGAATGAGGTCGGTCGAGAACGGCTGGTCGGTGAGGATGCTGCCGTCGACGAGACGGAGCTCTTCGTTGACGAGCGCGTCGATGGCCGTCCCGGAGGGGAACTGGGGCGCGGACGTCGCGGAGCCGTCGATGACGAGCGTGGCCACGGTGCGCTGGTTCGGCGTGACGATCGGCGGATTGAGCGTGAACGACTTCGCGGTGAACGGCGGGCAGGCACCGGCCGCGCATGGATCGGCGATGCCGGTGAGACTGCCGCCGGCAACCGGCGCGGGAGGCGCGGCGTACGGGGCGATGTCAGGGTAGACGAGCGCGATCGCGGCAGTGCCGCTGTTTGCGCCGGTGGAGTCGGCGCTGGTGGCGGGGAGAGAGACGTTGATGGTCGCGGTGCCGTTGCTACCGATCGAGACGACCGGCTGCACAACGTCCCATGCGTCGCGCGCGGCGTCGTACGCGGCCGCGCTGATCGTGCGGCCCGAGGCCGCAACGTCGCTGGACAACTGGAAGGCGAGCGACGAGGTCGCGCCGCCCATCGGCGCCGCGGCCGGTGTCACCAGATGGATCTCTGCGGCGGCAAGCGGGGACCAACCGAGGGGCAGGAGGCCGGGCAGGCCTTGTCCGCCGACGGCAGTCAACGTCGCCGCCGTGCCGCTCGCGGTTGCCGCGCTCGGAATCGTGAGCGTGGCTTTGCGCGTCAGCGTGTCGTCGCCGCCATGGATCAGCGTCAGATCGGAGCCGGCCGCCGTCACGCCGTTGCCGCGGCGCGTCAGGCGGATGTCGATCGGAATGATGCCTTGTCCGGCGGGAACGACGACCTGGCGATAGACGTCGGTGTAGCCGTTCGCGGAGGCGTGGATGGCGTATGCGCCTTCAGGTAGACGCGACGTGTAATGACCGGTTCCGTCGCTGGTCGATGCGACGTTCGCCATGCCGTGGCGCGACGTGAGGCTTGTCGCGCTGACGCGGGGGCTCTTGAGTGCAGTTACCGGAACGTCGATCGACACCGACGCGCCCGCGAGCAGGCGGCCGTTGGTGGCGTCGAGGATCTGGCCGCTGATGTAGCCGGTGCCGTCGTTCGGCGTCTGCTGCGGCTGGCCGCTGGCGGTGAAGGTCTGCCCGAACGGCGTGGTGAGATTGCGGCCGGTCGTGTCCTTCACCGCGGTGGTGATGGTAAGGATGACGGTGCTCGTGCGCGGATCGGACGCGCCCGACGGCGCCGACGGAGTGATGACGATCGATGATGCGGAGCTTCCGGCGGCGACGGTGCCGGAGAGCTGCGTGCCGTCGTTGAGCGCGAGCTGCGTGGAGCCGGCCGGGCCGATGGTGACGGTGGAGACGTCGATGGCTTTCGAGAAGGTGACGGAGATCGCGTTGGCGGTGCGGTCGTAGGTCGCGCCGAGGACTTGCGCACCGGAGCAGTCGACTTGGAAACTCACGGACGCCGACGGCGAGAACGTGCCGTCCGCGCCGATGATGCGGACGCGCGCCACGTCATATCCCGAGACCTGCGGGATCGTGAGCGTGGCAGTGTAGTTACCGGTCGAGTCGGTGGTGGCGTAGGTCGGCACGCCGTTGAGGTTGACTTCGATCCGTGAGCCCGCCGGAGCGGTGCCGCTGATCGCGACCGAGGATGCGCAGATCGGCCCCGCGACCGGGTTCACACTCGGCGGCGTCGTGGGAGCGCTCGTGGCGATGGTGAACTGGCTGGTGTATTCGCTGGCCAGTGGGTTGCCGGCAAGATCTTTCGCCGAGGTCTTGATGTCGATGGTGTAGGCCGCTCCTGGTGTGAGCGTGGTGGCCGGGGCAAAGCTGAGGACGTCCTTGTCGAGCCGGAACTGTCCGGTCACGGCATGGTTCGAGGCGTCGAGCAGCGTGAACGCGCCGCGGAGCGCGCTCGCGTCCATCGGCGCGGAGAAGGAGACGAGCACCATGACGCCGGGATCGGTGGCCGAGGCGCCGGAATCGGGGAAGACGGCCCTGACTGCCGGCGCGGCGGCGAGCTGGTTCACGATCACCGTCGCGATCGCGGCGTTGCCGTCGGGCTGCGACAGATGCGCGGTGATGATCGTCGGTCCGCTGGCGGCGAACGGCGCCGTGCCGCTGTACGTGAACGCGGTCGAGTCAGCCGTGGCGGCGGTGCCGTTGACATCGATCTGCGATCCGGTCGGGCCGTTGAATGCGCCGTTCACCGGGACGGTAGTGCCGGCGGGGAGGTAGCTATTGTTGGCCGGCGAAGTGACAGTGATCGAGGGGGCGCCGGGGGTCTGAGTAACGTTGACCGTCACGCTTGCGGGGTTGTTGAGCGCGTTGCGTCCGGTGATCGTGACGGCCTGCGTGCCGGCAGCCAGCGGCACGCCGTGAATGACGAAGTAGCCGGTCGTGTCAGACCAGGGGTGTGCGTCGATGGTGCCGGCGGGCGACGACTGCAGAGAGGTCGGATCGAGGTTCGTGTAGGTGCCGCTGATGTCGATCGTGGTGGCGCCGGTGCTGAAGCCGTCGATGGGCCAGGTGATCGAGATCGTCGGCGGGTTCTTGAGATAGATGACACGCCGCGAGGCGATCGCGACCGCGCCGGCGGCGTTCTTCGCGTGTGCGACGAGGATGTTGAGGCCCGCGGCGAGACGGACGCTCGCAACCGAGTAGGTGCTGCCGGTGACTGTCGCCGCGGCGCCGTTCACGTCGACCGAGCTGGCGTTCTGCACGGTACCGCCGACGGTGATGGTGTCGGTGCCGGCGACCGTCCCTTCCGCCGGCGAGTCGATGGTGATCGACGGCGCGGCAGTGACTCGATTGAGAGTGATCGTTGCCGGTGTTCCGGTCGGCGCGCCGGAGGCGTCGGTGCAGACGATGGTGACGCTGTTCGCGCCTTCCTGCGAGAGCTCGACCGTGCCGGAGAACATGCCGTTCGCGATCTGCGCCGGAATGCCGTTGATCTTCACGCCCGCCGCGCCGCCGCTGCGGCCGACGAGCGTCGTGGAGTTGGAAGTGACGACAGAACCGCCGGCAGGATCGAAGCCGGCCAGACCGCATCCGGCGGTCCCGGCGGTCGTGCCGATGAAGAAGGCACGCTGGACGCGCGTCTGGTTGCCGGCGCCGTCGGTGGCGATCGCAACCACGGTGTGGCCGCCGTTCGCGCTGACCGCGACGGGCTGCGTCGCCGCGACGCCGTCGACCTGCAGCGTGACGGTTGCCGGCCCCTGCGTGAAGCCGGCGATCGGCGCGTCATCCGCGGTGGCGGTGAGCGTTGTCGCGCTCGGGAAGTGCGCGCCGTCGTCGAGCGCCGCGCCGCCCGCGAGGAGCTGGACGGTCGGCGGCGTGAGGTCGACGTCCACCTGAATGACGGCCGACACGCTCTTGCCCGCGGCGGTCGTCGTGGTGGCGGTGATGGTGTTGACCCCTTCGAAGAGCGCGAAGTTCGTGACGGTGAACGAGCCGCTCGGATCGCGCGTCACCTGAGTCGTCCCCGTGCTCTGGCCGGAGGCAATGTGGCCTTCGAGCGTGAGGCTCTGCACCGCGGACGGCGTGAGAACGCGGCCGGTCACGACCGTGGCCGGCCGGTTGGTGCGCATTCCGTCGGGCGGATAGGTCAGGAGGATGCCTGTGGCGCTGCCGGCACGATTGACCGTGATCTGGTCGCGGCCCTGATTGCCGGCGGCGTCGCGGCCGATGGCGATGATCAATGTGGACGCCGGCTCGATCGGCACGTTCGCGGTGAAGGTGCCCGAGGAGAGCGTGGCGGCGATGCCGTTGACCGAGACCGCAACGGCGTCGCCTGCCGTGCCGGTGACGGTGGTGCTGTCGGCGTCGATCGTTGCGCCCTCGGCGGGCGAGGTGATCTTGATCGTTGGCGCGCTGCGGTCGATGGAGAAGGTGACGGTCGCGGTCGTGGTGTGGCCGACCGGATCCTTCGCGGTCGCGACGAACGTGTGGGTGCCGTCCGCCGTGATGGCGGTGCCCAGGGTGAAGGGGTTGTCATCGAGCTTCGCAGTGATGGTGTCATCCGCGGAGTCGGCGGTGACGACGGGCGTGATGGCGCGGCTGAAGAGGGTGCCGTTGACGATCGGCGTTCCGTTGTCGCTGATGGTAACGATTGGCGCGCCGGTGCGCACGGTGACGCTGTAGGCGGTGTCGGAAACGTTCCCCGCCGCGTCGACGGCGTGCAGGGTGAATTTGTTGATGCCGTTCGTGAACGGCACGCCGCCGAGTGTGAAGTTGTTCGAGCCGCCGGTTTGAACGCCGGCGCCGCCGGCGACCGAGATGGTGGCCGGTTCGCTGGCTGTTCCCTGGATCGACGCCGGCAACGTGCCGAGCGCGCTGCCGTTGGCCGGCGTGAAGTTGCTGAGCGTCGGCGGAGTACGGTCGATGATGAACTGCACCGACTTCTCGTTCCTGTTCCCCGCGCAGTCAGTCGCGATCGCATCGAGGGTGTGCTGTCCCTCGGCGGCGATGGCCGTTCCGGCCGCGTACGCCGCGCCGTCGATCGTGACGGTGACGGCCGGCGCCGGGTCGGAATCGGTGACACGGACGAGCGGCGTGACGGCGCGGTTGAGCAGCGTGGCCGTGAAAGGGATGCCGCTCTCGGTGAACGCAATCGCCGGCGCGGTGCGGTCGATGTTGACGGTAAGGGATGAAGTCGCGGTGTGGCCGACCGTGTCGGTGGCCGTCACGGTGAAGAGCGCTTTCCCTTCCGGAACGTTGGGGAAATTCGCCAGCCAGTTGCCGCTCGCGTCGACCGCCGGCGTGACGGTTGTCCCGCCGAGTTGCACGGTGATGTTCTTGAAGTTTGTGTCCGACGCAGTTCCCTTGATGTCGAGGGCACTGGCGTTGAGGCATGCATTCGCGGACGGCGAAGTGATCGAGACCTGCGGCGCCTTCGTATCGACGACGAGAGTGATCGCCGCGCTATTGCTGTTGCCGGCGATGTCGCTGCCGGTCACGGTGATGCTGTTGCTCCCCTCGACGAGCGTGAGCGTCGCGGTGAAGGTATTCGCCACCGGATCGATGACGGTGGCGACGCCGTTGACGGTCGCGGTGATGGCATCGTCCGATCCGCCCACGATCGTGACCTTCGGCGCCGTGACGATCTGATTGTTCGTGTGCGACGTGAAGGTGAAGTGCGGCGCGGTCTTGTCGATGTTGAGCGTGACCCGCGCGGCCGCGCTGTTGCCGGCTTTGTCGACCGCCGTTCCGGTGATGATCTGTCCAGCCGCCTCGGTCGCGACGTTGGCAGCGCCGGGGCAGGTGGCGATGCCGCTGCCACTGTCGGCGCAGGTGAAGGTAACGGTGACGTTGCTGTTGTTCCACCCCGCGGCGTTGGGCGCCGGGCTCACGGCTGCCTGGATCACTGGCGGCACGGTGTCGAGGAAAAGGTTTGGCGTGATCGTCGTCGAGCCGCCCGCGTTCGTGCCGGCGATCGTCAGCGTCACCGGGCCGTCGTTGCCGAGGTCGAAGCTCGCGATCGACCAGGCGCTGTTGGCAACCGTGGCCGGCTGTCCGTTGACCGTCACGCTGTCGGCTGAGCCGGCGCCGCCCGAGAGCGCAACCGTGCGATGGTTGACGTAAGAGTCTGGAGGCGGAAGGGTCAGGGTCAGCGTTGGCGGCGGAAGGGTGACGACCGAGATCTTCGTCGTGGTGATGTTCCCGGCGGCGTCGGTCGCGATCGCCGTCACGTCGATCGGCGAGGTGGCCGTTGAGAGGTCGAGCGTGATCGTCCAGGTGCCGTCCGCGGCGAGCGTGGCCGGGTGGCCGTTGACCTGAATGCTGGCCACCGCGGTCTGATCGTCGGAGGCGGTGCCGTTGATCACGACATGCGTCGGATCGGGAACGGTGGCGTTGTTCGCGGGCGAGGTGATGGCGACGTGCGGCTTGATGTCGTCGAGGTTCAGCGTGATCGTGGCCGTGCCGCTGTTGTCCGCGATGTCTTTCCCGGTCACGACGATGGGGTTGTTCCCCTCGGTGAGAGTGAGCGACGGCGAGGTGAACGTCTTCGACGCCGCGGCGATGGTCGCGGTCTGACCGTTCACCGTCGCGGTGATTGCATCGTCCGATCCGCCGGTGATGACGACCTGCGGCGTGTTGACGATCTGGTGGTCATGGTGCGAGGTGAACGTGAACGCCGGTGCGGTCCTGTCGATGCGGAGCGTCACGGTCGCGTTGGCGCTGTTGCCGGCCTTGTCGGTCGCGGTGCCGGTGACCGTCTGCGAGGCGCCCTCGGCCGAAACCGTGATCGGCGTCTGGCACGTGGCGATGCCGCTGCCGGAGTCGGAGCAGGTGAAGGTGACGGTGACGTCGCTGTTGTTCCAGCCGGCGCCATTCGCGGCGGGCGCTGCCGCGGCGGTGATCGTGGGCGGCGTGGTGTCGACGATGAGGCTCGGTGTGATGGTGGTCGGGCCGCCGGCGTTCGTGCCGACGATAGTCAGCGTGTGCGGACCGTCGACGCCGAGGTCGAAGTTCGCGAGCGTCCAGCTGCCGCTGGAGACCGTGGCGCTCTGGCTGTTCACCGTGACTGTCGTGGCGGATCCGGCGCTGCCGGAGAGATTGACGGTGCGCGTTTTGACGAGCGAGCCGGGCGCGGGCGAGATCAGCGAGAGCACCGGCGGCGGAATCGTGACGACGGAGATGCTGGTGTTCGCTGTGTTGCCGGCGGCGTCGGTGGCGACGACGGTGATCGTTGCGGGCGACGGGGCGGCGGAGAGATCGAGCGTGATCGTCCACGTGCCATCGGCGTTCAGCGTGGCGGGTTGGTTGTTGACTTTGACCACGGTGACCGAGGTCTGATCGTCGCCGGCCGTGCCGCTGACGGCGACGTGCGCCGGATCTCCCGAGACGACTGCGTTGTTCGCCGGCGAGGTGATGGTCACGTGCGGCTGGATCGTGTCGAGGATGATGTTGATCGTGGCAGTGCCGGTGTTGCCGGCAATGTCCTTACCGCTGACGGTGATGCTGTTGTTCTTCTCGACGAGAGCCAGCGGCGCGGAGGTGAAGGTCTTCGCGCTCGTGTTGACCGTCGCGGCAACGCCGTTGACGGTCGCGTTGATGGCGTCGTCCGATCCGCCGGAGACGGTGATCTGCGGTGTGGTGACGATCTGGTTGTTCGTATGCGAGGTGACGGTGAAGTGCGGCGCGGTCTTGTCGAGATTGACCGTGACATGCGCCGTTGCCGAGTTGCCGGCTTTATCGACGGCGGTGCCGGTGACTATCTGGCCGGCGCCCTCGGTCGCAACGGTGATCGGCGCCTGGCAGGTGGCGATGCCGCTTCCGGTGTCGGAGCAGGCGAACGTCACGGTGACGTTGCTGTTGTTCCAGTTGGCGGCGTTCGGTGCGGGCGTGATCGTGCCTTGAATCGCCGGCGGCGTGGTGTCGTTGGTGATCGTCGGGGCCGGCGTGATGGTGTTTGAGCCGCCCGCGCTGGTGCCGACGATGGTCAGCGCGTGCGTACCGTCGGCGCCGAGGTCGAAGTTCGCGAGCGTCCAGTTGCCTCCGGCAATCGTTGCGGCCTGGCCGTTGACGGTGACCGACGCCGCGGTGCCGGCCGAGCCGGCGAGGTTGACCGTGCGCGTCTTCACGATCGAGCCGGGAGCGGGGGAGCCGAGGGTGATGATCGGCGGCGGGATGATCTGAATCGTCACCTTCGCCGTGGCGGTATTGCCGGCGATGTCGGTGACCAGCGCGGTGATGGTCACAGGCGGCGACGCACCGGAGAGGTTGAGCGTCGTGGTCCACGACCCGTCGGCGTTGACGGTGACGGCGTTGCCGTTGACCTTGAGTGTGAAGCCGGTCTGATCGTCGAAGGCCGTGCCGGTGACGACGATATGCGAGCCGTCGGAGAAGATGGCGTTGTTCGCGGGTGCAGTGATGGTCACGCGCGGTGGCACGTCGTCGATCGTCCGCGTGACGTGCGTCTTGCCGCTCGCGCTGAACAAGGCCACGAAAAGAGTGCCGGACAGAGTTGACTCCGCCATCGAGGCGCTCGCATTTGGCGCGTAGACGAAGCCGTTGATCGTCGAGTTCGCGAGCGACAGACTCGTTCCGCTGCTCCAGAGGTGGAGGAGGAACGGGTTCGGCTTTCCGGTGGAAGGAGTGTTGATCGATGTTCCGCCGGTGATGCTCACCGAGCCGGCGCATAGGATGTTGACGGGGCCGGCGAGCGTTATCTTCGATCCGCCGCTGAGATTGATGCTGGTGAAGTAGTAGGTGCCGGCGGGAAGGGTGATGCTGTCGTTGCCCGACATCGTGAAGTCGGTCTTGTTCGCTCCGGCGAGCGGATGGTTCCCCTTCGCGGTCAGCGGGATGTTGGCGTTGTTGTTCGTGGTCTTGACGGTGGCCGTGAGCTGGGTGAGATCGACCGGCTTGCAGTCGTAGGCCGTCGTCGCCACTGAGGTGGTGCCGGTGACGGTTCCATTGCCGCTGGTGATGACTCTCTTCCCCGGACCAACCGTCGCGTTGCCGTTGATCGTTGCCTGCCCGCTGAGAGTGATTTGCCCGTTGGAAAGAACGTTGCCCCCGTTGCCGCCGACCGACGACGTCAGCCCCACAGAGTCGATGGTGACCTGTCCGGACAGCGATACATCGCCGCACGAGGTAATGGCGTTCGACGCCAGCGGCGGCGTGACGGTGAAGGGCGGCGTCGTCTGCGCGGCGAGCGAGCCGGCCAGCGCGAGAAGCGCTGTTAAGAAGCTGGCAGCGAGTTTCGAACGAGTCATCTGGTTTTCCTGTGTTCCCTTTGGACCACGCGGCGCCGCCGAGGCGGCGCCGCGAACCTCATTCAAGTTCATTTGTTGCAATCGGTGATCTTCACGGTTGCGCTCCGCGCAGTCCCGTAGGTTGCGGTGATCGTCACGTCACCGGGATCGTGCCCGGCACACGAAGTCATCGCCATGAACGACGCCACGATGGACCCCTCGGGGACGATGACCGTCGCCGGAAGTGGAACCGCCGCGGGATCGGAGCTGCTCAGCGATACCATCGTTCCGCCCGGCGGCGCCGGAGCAGTCAGGAGGACGACCGCATACACCGCACTGCCTTGCTGCACGGAGGCGGAGTCGAGCCGGACCTCTGAGACGACCGCCGGCGTAACGATGGCGATGCTTCCCGTCGGAGGACGTCCCGGCAGCGGCGCTTGCTCGGTAGTACCGGCCGGAGGCAGCGACTGAACGGCCGGCGGCAACGACAAGCCGCCGGTCCCGATGCGAATCGGATCGGTGCTCGAAAGGGTCGTGTTCGGAGCGACAGTCTTGCTGTCAAAGTGGTAGACGCCTTGCCACGTGTCGCCGACGGAGAGCGAGATGGTCTCGGCTCCATTCGGCGTGAGCGTCACCGTCTTGCTGGTGACGCTGCCGATCCGCCACGTGCCTTTCAGCGTCGCGCCGTTGCTGATCTCGACCCAATGCCCGACGAAGTACAACGGTATGTCGACGGTACGGTCGGTGACGAGCGTGTTGCCGGTCGTTCCGGTCAGCGCCGTTCCGCTGCCAAACGATGGGAGAACCGTCGGCTGGCCTGAGAGGCCGCCATTGTCGACGGTGAGCGCGCCGTAGGTGGCGGTCGCACCTTTGACGTAGATGGTGCCGGCGCCGCCGGTGTAGCCCTGACCCGACGTGGCGCTGGCCGAGGCCAGCACCGGCAGAGTGCTGGTCGGGTCCGTGTACTCAATGGCAATGGCGCCACCGCCGCCGGTGCCCCAGTTGACGCTGGGGGCTCCGGCGTCGATCCTGCCCGCTCCGCTGATCTTGCCGGTAGCGATCCAGACCGAGCCGCCCGCGCCCGAGCGGTCGGTGTTGCTGCCACCGGCGTTGCTGCCTCTCGCATGGATGTTGCCGTCGATGACCGCCGTTCCCGACTGGATGCGGACCGCACCGCCACCCGAGCCGCCAGCAGCGGCGCCGCCGCCCAACTCCTGCGGCTGGTAGACGCTGCCGAAGGACGAGCCGCCGGACGGGTTGCGGATCCCGCCGATGCCCATGTGGCTTCCGCCGCTGACATCGCTTGTCGCAGTCGCTCCCGGATACGTGGCGTTACTCCCGTATCCACGCGCAGACACATCAATGTAGGCGTTGGCCTCCACGCGCACCTCGCCCTGGGTCTTGATCGACAGCTGATTGCCGCCGCGGTGCGTCAGGATCGTTCCCGCGCGGACGCGCAGGCTGTTGGCGTTGATCAACTCATGCTCGACCGTGCCGCCGTCGATCGTCTCCGCGCCCGCTGCCAGGATCGGATCGGCCCCGGTGGTTTCCAGACGGACGTTTCGAAGCGTGATGTTGTCGAAGCGGTAGACGCCCTGCCACGTGTCTCCAACCGAAAGCGAGATGGTCTCGCTACCGTTGGGGACGAGGTTGACGGTTGTGCTGGTGGACGTCATCGGGCCGATGCGCCACGTGCCCTTGACCGCGCCGCCGCTGCTGATCTGGACCCAGTTGCCGGAGAAGTACACCGGAATGTTCGATGAACGCCCGGTCACGAGCGTGCTGCCGCTGGTTCCTGCCTGCGCTGTCCCACTGCCGAGCGAGGGGAGAACGGTTGGCTGGCCGGTCACGGCGCCGTTGTCGATGGTCAGATCGCCGTATGTGGCGCTCGGACCCTTGACGTAGATGGAGCCGGCGCCGCCAGGGTATCCCTGACTCGACGATGCGCTGGCCGAGGCCAGAACCGGCAGGGTGCTGGTCGGGTCCGTGTACTCAATGGCAATGGCGCCACCGCCGCCGGTGCCCCAATTGACGCTGGGGGCTCCGGTGTCGATCCTGCCCGCTCCGCTGATCTTGCCGGTAGCGATCCAGACCGAGCCGCCCGCGCCCGAGCGATCGGTGTTGCTGCCGCCACTATTGCTGCCCCTCGCATAGAGGTTGCCGTCGATGACGGCCGTTCCCGACTGGATGCGGACCGCACCGCCGCCCGAGCCGCCAGCAGCGGCGCCGCCGCCCAGCTCCTGCGGCCGGTAGACACTGCCGAAGGTCGAGCCGCCGGACGGGTTGCGGATCCCGCCGATACCGATGTGGCTTCCGCCGTTGACATCGCCTGTCGCGGTCGCTCCCGGATACGTCCCGTTACTTCCGTATCCACGTCCGGTGACATCGATCGCGCCGGTGGACTCGACGCGCGTTTCCCCCTGCGTGGTGATCGACAGTTGGTTGCCGGCGCGATGCGTCAGCGTCGCTCCGGCGCGCACGCGCAGGCTGTTGGCGTTGATCAACTCGTGCTCGACCGTGCCGCTGTCGATCGTCTCCGCGCCCGCGGCCAGGATCGGATCGGCCCCGGTCGTTTCCAGACGGACGTTTCGAAGCGTGATGTTGTCGAAGCGGTAGACGCCCTGCCACGTATCTCCAACCGAAAGTGAGATGGTCTCGCTGCCGTTGGGGACGAGGCTGACGGTGGCGCTGCTGGACGTCATCGGCCCGATGCGCCACGTACCTTTGACCGTGCCGCCGCTGCTGATTTGGATCCAGTTGCCGGAGAAGTACGTGTCGATGATCGGCGAACGCCCTGTCACGAGCGTGCTGCCGCTGGTTCCTGCCTGCGCCGTCCCACTGCCGAGCGATGGGAGAACGGTTGGCTGGCCGGTTACGGCGCCGTTGTCGATGGTCAAATCGCCGTAGGTGGCGCCCGGACCCTTGACGTAGATCGATCCGGCGCCGCCCGGGTATCCCTGGTTCGACGTGGCGCTGGCCGAGGCGAGAACCGGCAGGGTGCTGGTTGGGTCGGTGTACTCGATGGCGATCGCGCCGCCGCCGCCGGTGCCCCAATTGACGCTGGGGGCTCCGGTGTCGATCCTGCCCACGCCGCTGATCTTTCCGGTGGTGAGCCAGATCGAGCCGCCGCCGCCCGAGCGATCGCTGTTGTTGCCGCCACTATTGCTGCCCCTCGCATAGAGGTTGCCGTCGATGACGGCCGTTCCCGACTGGATGCGGACCGCACCGCCACCCGAGCCGCCAGCAGCGGCGCCGCCGCCCAGCTCCTGCGGCCTATAGACGCTGCCGAAGGTCGAGCCGCCGGACGGGTTGCGGATCCCGCCGATGCCGATATGGCTTCCGCCGCTGACATCGCTTGTCGCGGTTGCTCCCGGATACGTGCCGTTACTTCCGTATCCACGTCCGGTGACATCGATCGCGCCGGTAGACTCGACGCGCGTCTCGCCCTGCGTTGTGATTGACAGTTGGTTGCCGCCGCGATGCGTCAGCGTCGCTCCGGCGCGGACGCGCAGGCTGTTGGCGTTGATCAACTCATGCTCGACCGTGCCGCTGTCGATCGTCTCCGCGCCCGCTGCCAGGATCGGATCGGCCCCGGTCGTCTCCAGCCGAATGCCTCGGAGCGTGACGTTGTCGAACCGGTAAATACCCTGCCAGGTGTCGCCGGCAGCCAGCGAGATGGTCTCGTTGCCGTTCGGAGTGAGGATGACCGTGGCGCTGTTGGGCGTCACCGTTCCGATGCGCCACATACCCTTGACCGAACCGCCGCTGCTGATCTGGATCCAGTTGCCGGCGAAGAACACCGGAATGTTCGATGAGCGGCCGGTTACGAGCGTGCTGCCGGCGGTTCCTGCCTGCGCGGTTCCGCTGCCGAGCGAGGGCAGAAGGGTCGGCTGACCTGACAGGCCCGCATTGTCGACCGTCAGATCGCCATAGGTCGAGTTCGCACCTTTGACGTAGATCGAGCCGGCGCCGCCGGGATAGCCCTGACTCGAGCTCGAGCTGGCCGAGGCCAGCACCGGCAGGGTGCTGGCCGGATCGGTGTACTCGATGGCGATCGCGCCGCCGCCGCCCGTGCCCCATGTCGTACTGGGGCTGCTGGCGTCGACCCTGCCCGTGCCGGTGATCTTGCCGGTGGTGATCCAGATCGAGCCGCCCGCGCCCGCGCGATCGTTGTTGCTGCCGCCGGTCGTACTGCCCTTGGCGTTGATGCTGCCGTTGACGACGACGGCGTTACCGGCCTGGATGCGGATCACACCGCCGCCCGAGCCGCCGGCAGCGGCACCACCACCCGCTTCCTGCGGCTGGTAGACGCTGCCGTAGGTCGAGGCGCTCGTACCGTTGCGGGTCCCGCCGATACCGATGTGGCTTCCGCCGTTGACATCGCTTGTCGCGGTCGCTCCCGGATATGTGGTGTTGCTGCCGTAACCGTGGCCGCTCACGTCGATGCTGCCGAGCACCGTGAGAGTGTCGGTGACGTTCAGCCGAAGCGCGTCGGTTGCTCCCTGAGTCAGTGTCGCGCCGCTGTTGACGGTCAGTTGCGTGGCCGTGATCTGCACCGCGGACACGGCGCCTGACACAGTCATGTTCGTGGTGGTGATCGGCGAGAGCAGATCGACCGGACCTTGCACGGTCATGGCTCCGCCCGATTCAACCGCGTCGACG
Source organism: Acidobacteriota bacterium (assembly GCA_019247495.1). Classification (GTDB taxonomy): domain Bacteria; phylum Acidobacteriota; class Thermoanaerobaculia; order Gp7-AA8; family Gp7-AA8; genus JADGNZ01. The sequence goes on along the minus strand of JAFAOU010000132.1, from coordinate 158,619 downwards.
CTGCTCAGACGTCCGCCGTTCTGGAAGTGAAGGTTGTCGAAGAGGTAGATGCCCTGCCAGGTGTCGCCGGGCGTGAGCGAGATGGTCTCGCTGCCGTTCGGGACCAGGCTGACCGTTGCGCTGTTGGTTGTCACGGGGCCGATGCGCCACGTGCCCTTGACCGTGCCGCCGTTGCTGATCCGGACCCAGTTTCCGGAGAAATAAGCAGGAATGTTCGACGAGCGGCCGGTGACGAGCGTGCTGCCGCTGGTTCCTGCCTGGGCGGTTCCGCTGCCGAGCGAAGAGAGAACGGTCGGCTGGCCCGACACGCCTCCGTTGTCGACGGTGAGGTCGCCGTAGGTGGCATTTGCACCTTTGACATAGATCGTGCCTGCGCCGCCTGGGTAGCCCTGGCCGGAGGCGCTCGAGGCCGAGGCCAGTACCGGCAAGGTGCTGGCCGGGTCGGTGTACTCGATGGCGATCGCGCCGCCGCCGCCCGTGCCCCAGTTCACGCCGGGGGTGCTGGTGTCGATCTTGCCCGCGCCGCTGATCCTGCCGGTGGCGATCCAGACCGAGCCGCCTGCACCCGAGCGGTCGCTGTTGTTACCGCCGACAGTGCTGCCCTTCGCGTTGATATTGCCGTCGATGACGGCTGTCCCCGACTGGATGTGCACCGCACCGCCGCCGGCGCCGCCGGCAGCGGCGCCGCCGCCCAACTCCTGCGGCCGGTAAACGCTGCCATAAGGCGAGCCGCCGGAGGGGTTGCGGATGCCGCCGATGCCCATGTGGCTTCCACCATTCACATCGGTTGGCGCAGTCACTAATGGATAGGTGGCGCCCGTTCCGAATCCACGCGCAGTCACATCGATCAAGGCCGAGGGCTCGAGGCGCATTTCGCCCTGCGTCGTGATCGATAGTTGGTTGCCGGCCCGATGGGTCAGAGTGGCTCCCGCGCGCACCCGCAGGCTGTTGGCGTTGATCAGCTCGTGCTCGACGGTGCCGCTGTCGATGGTCTCCGCGCCCGCTGCCAGGATCGGATCGGTCCCGGTCGTTTCCAGACGGACGTTTCGAAGCGTGACGTTGTCGAAGCGGTAGACGCCCTGCCATGTGTCGCCGGCGGAGAGCGAGATGGTCTCGCTGCCGTTGGGGACGAGGCTGACGGTGGCGCTGCTGGACGTCATCGGCCCGATGCGCCACGTACCTTTGACCGTGCCGCCGCTGCTGATCTGGATCCAGTTGCCGGAGAAGTACGTGTCGATGATCGGCGAACGCCCGGTCACGAGCGTGCTGCCGCTGGTTCCTGCCTGCGCCGTTCCGCTTCCGAGCGAGGGGAGAACGGTTGCCTGGCTAAACTGGCCGGTGTTGTCGACCGTAAGATCGCCGTAGGTCGCATGCGGACCCTTGACGTAGATTGAGCCGGCACCGCCGTGGTATCCCTGGCCCGAGGGGGCGCTGGCCGAGGCGAGAACCGGCAAGGTGCTGGCCGGGTCGGTGTACTCGATGGCGATCGCGCCGCCGCCGCCGGTGCCCCAGTTCACGGCGGGTGCGCCGGTGTCAATCCTGCCCGCGCCGCCGATCGTTGCGGTGGTGATCCAAACCGAGCCGCCCGCACCGGAGCGATCGTTGTTGTTGCCGCCACTATTGCTGCCCCTCGCATAGAGGTTGCCGTCGATGACGGCGGTTCCCGACTGGATGCGGATGACGCCGCCGCCCGTGCCGCCTGCAGCCGCGCCGCCGCCTGCCTCCTGCGGCCGGTAAACGCTGCCGAAGGTCGAGCCGCCCGGATTGTTGCGGATGCCGCCAACGCCGATGTGGCTTCCGCCGCTGACATCGCCCGTCGTGGTGGCGCCCGGATAGCTGACGTTCGAGGTGTAGCCACGCCCGCTGGCATCGATAGACGAGCCGCAGCCGACGTAGACATCGGTCGGGCTTGTGCTCGTGCCGAGCGAAAGCGGGTTGGTAAGGCCGGAGGTTTCGACGACGGTCGCGCCGTCGAGCACGATTAGCTTCGTAAAGTTGTGCTGCCCGTCGATGGTGACCGTCGTGCTGCTGCCGCTGATGACGACGGCCTTGTTCTCCCACTGCGTGTTCGACGACGAGATCGATCCGCTGGTCGTGATGGTCGTATCGGGTGTGATCAGCGCAACCGCGGCGGTGGCGGTCGCGGCTGCGCCTCCGGCCGCCGTGGCCGTGGCGGTCAGGGTGACGCTCTTTGCCGTCGCGCCCGTCGGCCACGTCGCCTCGTAGACATCGTTGCCGATCGGCGAGGCAGTGAGCGAGCTGCCGTCGTCGAGCGTGAAGACCACACTGGCGACAGGATTCGAGGAGCTCGACGGGATCGCGGTGACGCGCAGCTTCGCGGAATAGCCGGTCGGGAGGATTGCGCCTGACGAGATGCATGCCCAGGAGAGCGTCGGAAGTGCCGGGTCGGTGTTCGGATTGATAACGATCGGCGCCGACGCATTGGCACTGTTGCCTGCCTTGTCAGTGCCGGTCACGACGAGCTGCTTGGTCACCGGCGAGGTGCCGTCTACGAACGGCGCCGCGAAGGTGGCGGAGTAGGTGCTGGAGCCGGTCGGCGCTGTCATCGGATGGCTGACACCGTCGATCGACGCGGCCACGCTGCCGACGCCGGTCTGCGCATCCGTCACGGTCGCCGTGACGGTGATCTGGCCGGTGCCTTCGAGATACGCGGTGTTTGCAGCGGGCGCGGTGATCGTCACCGAGGGCGGTGTGGCGTCGACGACAACGGAGAGGTTCGCGGTGGTGGAGACGGCGCCGTAAGTCGAAGTGATCGTGGCGCTCTGCGGGCCGGTCACGATCTGCGTGGTGATGCTGAAGTTCGCCGCGGTCGCGCCAGCGACGACCGTGACGCTGGCCGGGACCGCAGCGACCGCGGACGACGACTGAAGGTTGACGACGGCGCCATTCGCCGGCGCAGGCAGTGTCAGCGTGACGGTGCCGGCGTCGGGGTGGCCGCCGGTGACCGGATTGGGCGTCATCTGCACCGAGGGAGAGACGCTCTTGACCGTCACCGTGCCGGTCGTCGGCGTGCCCGAAAGCGTGGCGGTGATGGTGACGTTGGCGTCGGCTGCCGGATTCGTCGTCGTGATCGTGAAGGTGGCCGTGGTCTGGCCGGCAGCGACGGTCACGCTGGCCGGTACGGCGGCCGCGCCGGGAGCGCTGCTCGTGAGCGGCACGGACACGCTTGAGGCCGGGGCCGCCGAGAGCGTGATGGTGCCGGTCGCGGTCGTCGTTCCATTCACCGTGGTTGGCGCGACGGTCACCGACGAAACCGTCGGCGGCGCCGCCCAGTTGCTGGTGTTTGCCGGGACCGACGAGATCGGGAACGTGCCCGAGTCGGTGGCGACGATCGTGAAGCTGTCGGGTGTCACGCCTGCCACCGCGATGTTGAAGGAGCCGTCGGCGTTGACTGTGGCGCTGAACGCCGCCGCGGTGCGCGCGTTCGTGGCCACGACAGTGTACGGTCCGTCGTTGTCGGCGTCGGTGAGCGTGCCGGCCGGTGCGACGATGGTGGCGTTGCCGTTCGTCGTCGGCTGAATCAGGATCTGCGCGGCCTTGGCCGCGTCGAACTGCGGACGGGCGGCGTTGAAGAGGAGCTTGCCGCCGTTGTCGGCCGTAGCGGTGCCATCAACGCGGTCGCCGCTCTGCACCGTGCTGCCATGGACGGTCACGGTGTCGAAGCGGTAGACGCCGCGCCACGGATCTCCGGCGGCGACGTTGATGGTTTCGCTGCCGTTCGGCGCAAGCGTGATGGTCTTGTTGTTGACCGAGGCAATGCGCCAGATGCCCTTGACCGAGCCGTTCGCATCGAGAACTTCGACCCAGTGACCGGCGAAGAACGGGAAGATGTTCGACGCGGCGTTGGTCACGAGCGTGGTGCCGCCGCTGCCGGCTTGAGCGAAGCCGCTGCCGAGTGCCGGAAGCTGGCTCGTCCCGGCTTGGCCGTTGTTGTCGACGATGAGCGCGCCGAACGTGGAGCTTGATCCTTTGACGTAGATCGAGCCTGCGCCGCCCGTTCCGTTGCCGGCGCCGCCGTTGGCCACGGCGTTGTCGAGTACGGTCGCCCCACTCTGGAGCGTGGTGTAGTTGATCGAGATTGCGCCGCCGCCGCTGGCTGCGAAACCGCAGCAAGATCCCTTGCTCTCGACCGAGCCGGTTCCATCCAATGTGCCGGTGGTGATCCAGATCGATCCGCCGGCCGAGTTGCGGCTGCTGCTATTGACACCGTTGGCGCGGATCGCTCCGTTATCGATCAGCGTTGCGGCATTGATGCGGACAACGCCACCGCCGCTGGCAAAGGCGCCGGCCCCGGCTCCTGCTTCCTGCGGCTGCTCGATATTGCCGTACACAGCTCCTGGAGTGCCGCTGTCGCCGACGCCAAGACCGATGTGGCTTCCGCCGCTGTTGTTGACCGATACGCTCACTCCCGGATAGCTCTGGCCACCCGGATACCCGCGCCCACTCGCGTCGATCGATCCGCCCGCTTGCACCGTCACCGTTCCGCTGACGTCGATGGCCAGGGCGGTTGGCGGTGAGCTGGCCGGTACGGCCAGGATCGCTCCGCTGCTGACCGTCAGAGACTGGGCAGTGATCGCCGGGACCGAGACATTTCCGGTGACGGTGATGGAGGTACCGGTGATCGGATAGAGCACTTCGAGGAACTTGCCGGCGATGACCGGCCCAGTCAGGTTCACCACCCCATTGGCTCCGAGCCGGATGGGATCGTTGCTCTGGATGGTGTCGCCGTTGGGAGCCTGGATGGAGTCGAACCGATAGACGCCCTGCCACAGGTCGCCCGGCTGGACGGCGATCGTCTCGCTGCCGTTCGGAGTGAGCGTCACGGTCCTGGCGTTGATCGTTGCGATCCGCCACGAGCCCTTCAGCGCTCCGCTCGCGTCGCGCACTTCGACCCAATGACCGGCGAAGAAGCCGAAAATATCGGCGGATGAATCGGTGACCAGTGTTGCCCCGCTCGATCCGGTCTGGGCCACGCCGCTGCCCAGCGACGGGAGCTGGGTGATCGCACCGGCCTGACCTTTGTTGTCAGCGGTCAACGTGCCGAACGTGGAGCCAGGGCCCTTGACGAAGAGTGTGCCGGCGCCGCCCGTTCCGTTGCCGGTGCCGCCGTTGGCCACGGCGTTATTCAGTACCGTTGCCCCGCTCTGGAGCGCGGTATAGGTGATCGAGATCGCGCCGCCGCCGCTGGCTGCGAAGCCACAGCAGATTCCTTTGCTCTCGACCGAGCCGCTTCCATCCAGCGTGCCGGCGGTGATCCAGATCGAACCCCCGGCCGAGTTGCGGCTGCTGGTGTTGACTCCGTTGGCGCGGATCGCTCCGTTCTGGATCAGTGTTCCGGCGTTGATGCGGATAATCCCACCGCCGCTGGCAAGGAAGCCGGCCCCGGCTCCTGCTTCCTGCGGCTGCTCGACACTGCCATATGCCGCTCCCGCTGTTCCGCTGTCGCCGACCCCAAGACCGATGTGGCTGCCGCCGCTGTTGTTGACCGATGCGCTCACGCCCGGATAGCTCTGGCCCCCCGGGTAGCCGCGCCCGCTCACGTCGATGGCGGCGCCGGACTCCACTGTCATCGTTCCGCTAACGTTGATGGTCAGCGCGCCCGGCGGTGTGGTGGCCGGCACGCTCAGAGTCGCGCCGCTCTTGACCGTCAGGGTTTGGGCTGTGATCGACGGGACCGAGACGTTTCCGGTCACCGTCACGGTGTTGCCGCTGATTGGAGACGACACCTCCAGGTATTTGCCCGCGGCCGACGGGCCGGCGAGGGTCACCACGCCGTTGGCGCCGATGCGGATCGGATCGCTGCTCTTGATCGTGTCGCCGTTCGGCGCCTGGACCGAGTCGAACTGATAGACGCCCTGCCACAAGTCGCCTGGCTGGACGGAGATCGTTTCGCTGCCGTTCGGAGTGAGGGTCACGGTCCTGGCGTTGACCGTTGCGATCCGCCACGCGCCCTTCAGCGTTCCGCCGGCATTGCGGACCTCGACCCAGTGGCCGGCGAAGAAGGCCAGGATGTTGGCGGGCGAATCGGTGACCAGGGTCGCTCCGCTCGATCCGGTCTGGGCAACGCCGTTGCCCATCGATGGGAGCTGGGTGATGCCGCCCGCCGGACCCTTGTTGTCGACGGTGAGGCTGCCGAACGTGGAGCTCGGGCCCTTGATGTAGACCGAGCCGGCGCCGCCGGTTCCGTTTCCTGCGCCGCCGCTGGCCACGGCGTTGTTGAGCAGCGTCGCTCCGCTTTGAAGCGAGCTGTAGCTGATCGAGATCGCGCCGCCGCCGCTTGCGGCGAAGCCACAGCAGATTCCTTTGCTCTCGACCGAACCGCTTCCATCCAATATGCCGGCAGTGATCCAGATCGATCCGCCAGCGGAGTTTCGGCTGTTGCTGTTGGCGCCGTTGGCTCGAATCGCTCCGTCGTTGGCAAGCGACGTGGCGTTGATGCGGATAATCCCACCGCCGCTGGCAACGCTGCCGGCTCCCGCTCCTGCTTCCTGCGGCTGCTCCACACTGCCGTACGTAGCTCCCGCGGTGCCGCTGTCGCCGATCCCAAGGCCGATGTGACTGCCGCCGCTGTTGTTGACCGATACGCTTACCCCCGGATAGCTCTGGCCAGCCGGGTAGCCGCGCCCGCTCACATCGATCGCACCGCCGCAGGCGACGTACATCGACGTCGCTTTCACGTCGATCGAGAACGTGTTCGTTGCCGTGGTCGGCGTCTGCGTGAGCGTGGCGCCGTTGAGGATGATCAGCTTCTTGAACTCGTGGTGGCCGATCAGGATCGTTGTGCCGCCGGTGATGGCGACGTTCTGGAAGTCGTAACTCAGATCGTTCGACTGGATCGTCGTATCCGCGCTGATGGTCTTGTCGACCGCAACGACCGTGATCTGGGCCTGCTGCGTTCCCGTGCCCTGGCCATTCGTCAACGCGCTGGCGAGGATGCTGATGACCGTCCCGTCAGGCGTGTTCGCCGGGACGACGTAGTTGTAGCTGTACGTGCTGCCACTGGCGGTGGCGGTGAAGGTGTTCGTCCCGTCGTTGAACGTCACCTGGAAGATCGCCGTGCCGCTCGATCCCGGAACGGCGGTAACCGAGAGCGGGATCGTCGAGCCTGCCGGCACGAGCACGCCGCTCGCGCCGCAGTTCCACGTCACGACCGGCGCGGTCGGATCGAACTTCGGCGTGACCTGCACCGGCGTCGTAGCGCTGCCGGCGTTGGTGAGGAGATCGCTGGCGGTGACGGTGACGTTCACCGTGACCGGATCGACGCCCGGCTCGAACGGGATGGCCAGGTCGGCGGCATACTCGTTCGCATTCGCCGTCGCGGTCATCGGCTTCGACGGCGAGCCCGGAATTGAGGCGGTGATGGTGCCGGTGGCGACGCCGCTCTCCGCGTCGATGACGGTGGCGACGACGTGAATCAAACCGACGCCGACGGTGTAGCCCGCGTTTGTGGCCGGCTGCGTAATCGTGATCACCGGCGGGTTGGCGTCGTGGGCGATGGTCAGCGTCTTGACCGAGGTCACCGGAGCGGCGGTGCCGTCATCGGCCTTGGCGGTGAGCGTCACGGTTTGTCCGTCGAGCGTCGGATCTTTGGCGATCGGCACGGTGAAGGTCGTGCTGGCCGATGCGCTGTTCGCGGTGAACGTCTGCGTCGACGGCGTGCCGCTGCCGATCTGCGTGGTGAGCGAGAGCGTCTTCACGGCCACTTCGTCGGTTGCGGCGATGGCGGCGGAGATGCTGTTGCCGATGTAGAGCGGATTCGGCGCCGTGAGTGCGAAGTTGGTGATGACGGGCGCCTGGTTGGCGACGATGGTGAACGTCGACGGTGCCGCGTCTAAGGTGCGTCCGGCGCGGTCGGTGACGCGAACGGTGAGCGTGGCCGTGCCGGGCGTGGCGCTCCCCGGAACGACGATCGACGATGTCTGCTGTGCCGGCGCCGGTTGATAACCGAGGTTGTCGGTGTGCGCGGCAGTCGCCGGCGCGAGGGTGTACGTGACGCCGCCGACGCCGGCGAGCGAGGCGGCGGTGTACGTGAGTCCGAGCGAGGTGCCCTGAATGAGGTTGCTGCCGGCCGCCGGATTCGTGGTGACGGTCAGCGTGGGCTGATCGCTTTGCAGCAGGAGCATGGCGCTTGCGTCGATCGTTGCCTTCGTCTTGTCGTCGGCGGTGCCGGCGATGGTGATGCTGGCGTCGGCGCGCGCGAGTGCTCTCGCGCCGAGTGTGACCTTGTCGAAGGTGAGCGTGCCGGCGAGCGGCGTAGCGCGCGTGAGGTGCACGGTCGTCGTCGGGAAACGCGAGTCGAGTCCGGAGATGAACAGCTCGCCGTTCGCCTCTCCGGCGTTGCGGAGGAAGATCGTTCCGGCGCCGCCGTCGAGCGTCCCGGCGGTCTCACCTGTGAGGTTGCGGCCGCCGAGCGCAAAGACGTGCGTGGCGTTGCTGCTGTCGATGTCGAGCAGTTGCGACGCTTCGAGCGAGACGCGCCCGCCGCCGCCGGCGCGCGTGGCGGTCGTGGAGCCGTCGTCGTCGCCGCCGCTGGCGCTGACCTTCGCCGTCGCGCCGAGGACGATCTCGTTCGCGATGACATGGATGCTGCCGCCGGAACCGGCGCCGCCGATGTTCGTTCCCGACTCGCCATCGCCGAGAAGCGCGCCGGCCACGACCACCTTGCCGAGGCCGCCGGTGGCGGCGTGGATGTAGGCGGAGCCGCCGCCCTGACCGCCGCGGCGGTTGCTCGAGTCGGCCGCGCCGCCGCTGCCGAGATCGACCGGCGCGGTGATGGAGCCGTAGGTCGCGTTCGTCGCGCCGGCGTCGTCGCCGCCGATGCCGGCGTACGAGCCGGACGCGCCGGCGGTCGCGCCGCCGGCGGTGACGCGGCCGCGCGTGACGCCGTTCGGCGACGGGTTGGCGCCGCTGCTGTCGGCGTTCGCCTCGAGGCCGCCCATGTAGCCGCGGCGCGAGACGTCGATCGACGAGTCGCTGTCGATGTAGAGGTGATCGGTGATGGTGAGATCGATCTTCTGATCGGCCGCGGTGGTGCTGGGGACGGTGTCGACGATGCCACCGTTGATGACGATCAGGTTCTTGAGCGTGGTCGGGACGTAGAGGATCAGACGTCCGCCGTCGACGACGACGCTGTCGGACACGAGCGGATGGGTGGCGTCGACCGCGATCGTGCCGCCGGATGGAATGGTCTGTCCGGTCGTGACGATGTCGATGTTGATCGGCAGGTCGATCCTGTTTCCGCCGTCGCCGTCGCTGACGTGCGCGACGATCTGGAAGGGCGTGCCTGCGGCAGGCGTCGTGAAACTGCTCAGCGTGACAGTGAACTCGTTGCCGGTGCGGGTCGCGGTGAGCGTGCCGGCGCCCGGAACGTCGAACGTGCCGGTGAGCGGCAGCGGCGAGCTGGCGAAGAGGCGCAGTTTGGCCGAGAAGTTCGTCACGTTCGCGGGCCATGCCGCGTCGCGCAGCGGCGCGATCCAGGAGACGTTCGGTGCGTTCGGATCGTGGATGCCGAGGTAGGTAACGGAGGCGGACACCGAGCTGCTGTTGCCGGCGTTGTCGTTCGCCCTGGCGCCGATCGAGATGGCGGCGTCGTTGTTGTGCGACTGCACGGTGATTGTGGGGGAGACGAACTCCCACACGCCCGTGCCGGAGTGGAACGTCGAGCCGGAGGCGCCCGCGTTGATTGTGTATGTCGCGGCATCGACGGTGAAGGTCATCGAGGCGACGCCGGTCTCCGCATCGCTGGCGAAACCGTGCACGCGGTACTGGTCGCCGTTGTTGAGGGTCAGGGCCGGAGTGGCGGGCACGTTCCTGACGACTTCGATCGTGACCGGCTGCGAGACCGGCGCGACGGCGTCGGTGGCCATGGTGATGGCGTCCACCTTCGGCGAGGCCGAGAATCCGCGGATGTCGCTGACGCTGGTGGTGAGGTTGACTTTCGCGCCGCCCGCCACGCTGCGCGGGATGGTCAGCGACAGTACCGCGCTCGGCCACGGGTCAGTGAAGAGATGGCGGCTGATGGAGGTCGCCGCCGAGACGAGCGTGTTGCTGCTGCCGTCGAGCGTGGCCGTGACGGTGACGTTCGCGTCGAGGCCGCCGCCACCGATCTGCACGGTGTCGGTGAGCGATCCGCCCGGGTAGACGGTCGCCGGCGCGATGGTGGTGGAGTTGACCGTCAGCGGCGGCTGCGAGGCGACGGTCCAACTGCGCGTCGCCGTTCCCTTGTTGAGCGAGAGGTCCCACGCGTCCGCGCGCAGCGTGAACGTGGTCGTGCCCGGCGGCGCGGCGATGGCGACGGTGGTGGGCGAGGTCTTCGTGATCGGCGTGATGTTGCCGGTGGCGTCGACGGACCAGAAGTCGACGCGATCGAGATCGGTCACGGCGCTGCCGTCCGGATTCAGCAGCGTGACCGGAATGGTGTAGAGCACGCTGAGGTAGAGCGGATCGCTGTTGCCGATGGCCACTCCGTTGATCAGCGGAGTGCCGATGGTCACGACCGGCGCGACGGCATCGTAGGTGAAGAAGTCCTGCGTGAAGACGCTCAGGGGTTGGCCGTTTGCATCGACCATGGTCCGGCCATCGGTGTCGACGACGCCGGAAACCGAGAGGCGATAGAACGACGCCGGCGCGAGAGTGACGTTCGGTCCGAAATAGAGCGTCGCGCCGGTGATGGGATCGAGCTGGACGTTGCCGGCGACCGGGCTGCCGATGGTCTGCCCGCCAATGGCGCTGATCTGGGTGAAGGTCATCGAGCCGCTGCCGCCGCCCTGCCACGGCCGGGGATCGAGCGGCTTGCTGAAGGTGACGCCGATGCGGACGCCGTTCTTCGTCAGCGGCTGCTTCGGCGACGGATCGACCTTGGTGACCTGCGGTGCGCTGTAATCGGACGTCGTGAAGCTCGAGCCGAGGTCGGCGCCGAGGATGTGATTGGCCAGATCGAGCAGTGTTCCGGAGACCAGGATCCGGTAGAGCGTGTTGCTCTTGAGCGGGAAGTTCTGCCCTGCCGGCGCCGGCGGCGTGTTGAAGGTGACGACTTCCGTGTTGTCGGGCTGCACGAGCGCCGAGGCCAGCGTCATGGTGAGCTCGGTGCCGGCCGCGCTGTCGAAGAGGTGGAAGTATCCGTTTCCTCCGGACGTGAGCTGATCGCTGCGCATGGCGCGGCTGAACGTGAATTTCAGTTGCGTGTCGGGGGCGACCTTCGACGCGCCGTCGGCGGGGAAGATGCCCATGAGACGCGGCGGCGTGGAGTCGAGGGTGATATCGGGCGCGGTGACGACGCCCTGGCCGCTCAGCAGGATGACGTCCTGCTGTCCGCCGATGGTGTTGTCGTCCGGTCCGAGGTAGATGAGATGGACGGTCAGGCCGTTGGCCGGCGTGGCGATGCCCAGGAAGGTGTAGACGCCGGTCGAGTCGGTGCGCGTCTCGATCTGCGTGGCGCCTATGTTGGCGAAAACGCGGGTACCGGCCGAGGGCAACGACGTTCCTTCGGCGATGACCTTTCCGGTGACGCCATCGTAGGAGCCGAGGATGATGTTCGCGGTCGCCGGGGTGGTCTGGCTGGTGAGCGACACGGAGGTCGAACCGGTGAGCGGCGTCGCCCCTTGCGTCGCGGCTTCAATGCTGACGTTGCCGAGCGGCAGCCCGCTCAGCGACACGAAGCCGTTCGCATCGGTGAAGCCGCTGCGGCGGAAGCCGCCACTGTTGGCGGTGACCTGCACGTTTGCCGTCGGAGCGGGCGGGTTGCCCGCCTTCACGGTGACGTTGACGGTGCCTGAGGCGGAGAAGACGACGTCGAGCTCTTTGGCGGCCGTGTTGGCGTCGAAGTTGGTTCTGGCCTTGACCACGCGCTCGAGACCGCCGAGTTCGTGAACGCTCACATCAATTCCGACCTGGTGGTCGTTGGCGGTGCGCACGAGACCTGGGAATTGCGCGCCGTTCGTCTGCGACGACCGGAGGTACTCGCCGCCGGGCGCCTCCTGCGTAACGTCGATGTTGACGAGCGGAGCGAGGACGCCGGAGTTTCCGCCGGCATCGTTCGGAAGGAAGGCCTTGACGGTGAGGGTGGAGGTCGGTTCGAGCGCGAGAGGAATGGTGGCGGTCGGGAAGACGGCGCTGACCAGTCCCGTGCCGCGGGCCATGCGAATGCTGTTCGGAGCGCGGGCTTCGAGACTGAAGTTCCCTTCGCGCACTCCTTTGAAGTCGAATGTGCCGTCGGCCGCTGTCGTGTCGCGGGTCTGATAGAAGTTACCGATGTAGTTTCCGGACAACGTGACGTTCGAGCCCGGGACGGGGACGTTGTTGTTCTGCGGATCGACGAGGTTGCCGTTTACCTCGCCGCTGAACGTGAGAATGATGGTGGCGGTCGTCGTCTGATTCTTGTTGATGGCGAAGTTGCTGGTCGTGGCTCCCGACTTGAACTGCGTTTTGGAGAAGGCGGTGGCGCGGTAGTTGGACTGGTTGTCGACCGGAAGCTGATCGAACTGAATCGAGCCGCTGGCGTCGGTCGTTCCGAAATCGAAAAGCCCGCCGCGATACAGCGAGACCTCGGCGTTCGGCACCGGAGCGAGGGCGTTGTTCGGATCGAGGACGGTGATGCGCACCGAGCCCAGACCGGTGGAGCTCAACGTAATCGACGCGGTCTGGACGTCGTTTTCTTTGGTGACGGCACCGCCCCAATCGCCGCGGCTCTCCGGATTCGTCGGATCCTCGGCGCTGACGCGCACGCCGACAGCGAAGATGTTGTTGAAGCGGAAGTGCCCCGCGCCATCGGTGAAGCGCGGGTCCGCGGCAGTTCCGAGCTCGCGGTACGGATACGAAAGCTCGCGCAGCCAGATCTTCGCGAACGGAACCGGATGGTTGTTCGAGTCGACGACCGTTCCTTCGACCGAGCCCTGTTCCTGCAGGATCAACCTGACGTTGTCGACGACGCCGCCGTTCACCGGCGTCGACCCGGTCGCGATCGCCGTGCGGTAAATGCCGTTGATGGTGTAGTCGGCGGTGACGGTGAAGCTGGAAGAGGGAACGATGTTCTTGTAGTCGAAGGTGCCGTCGAATCCCGTCACCGCGATGCCGAGGTCCTGGTTGTTGTCGGTCATGTGCACTGCCGCGCCGGCGACGGGCGTGTAGCCGTCGGGTGCGAAGACATGTCCGCGGACTTCGGCGAGCGTCGAAAGGATGAGGGTTTTCTGTACGACCGCGCCGTCGTAGCCGATCGTGGCGCCGGCCGAGGCGTAACCGGCCGACTCAACGGTCTGGAGCAGCACCGGCGCCGGCAGCACCGGTATTTTGTTGAAGACCGCGTCCGTGGTTCCATTCGTGTCCGCGAAGATCGTGCGGACGATCGTGTCCAGTTCGGCGTTGTCCCAGGCCGTGAAGCTTGCCGACAGTCTTCCGGCGAGCTTGATGAAGGGGCCGGCTTGTGTCTGCTGCTGAATACTCGCGGTGATGGTCCCCTGCCCCTTGAGGCGGAGCGTGATCGCGGCAATCTGTCCGGGGAAGGACACGGTCGCGCTTCCCGTGGCCATCTGGTAACCGTACGTCGGATCGCTACCCGAAACCGGTGCCGCGATGATCGGCAGCGTCGTGCCGACAGCGAGGTTCTCGAACTCGTAAACGCCCGTTTCGGTTTCGGATTCGGCTGCGGACCACATTTGCGCGGTGTCCGACCAGAAGACGTGATAGCCACTGATGGGCTTTCCGGCCGCGCTGAGCAGGTGGACGCGGATCGTTCCTTTTCCCGAGCCGGAGGTATTGGTGATCGCCAGCGGTACGTTGTTTGTCGGCGTGGCCGTGCTGTATGGCTGGAGGTCGGGGAGCGACGTTCTGACGCCGCGCCTGGTTGCCGGGTCATAGGCGGTGATTTTTGCTCGCGACAACGTCTGCGGCACGGAGTCGTAGCGATAGTGCCCCGCCGCGTTTGCGACGACGACCGGCATGCCGTCGATCTGCACTTGCGCGTTCGGTACGGCTTGGAAATGACCCGGGATGAGCGGGTCCTCGGACGTGACGTCGCCGTCGACGCTGACCATGACCGTGTTCGCGGTCGGGATGGCTAGAATGAAGTCGCCCATGTTGCGCGACTCGTTCGCCTTCAGATCGAAGTCGACGGCAACCTCGGTCGGCGAGATCCCGAAGTTCGCGGCCAGTACGGTGACGAAGCCGGCCGGAACTTTCGCGAATGAGAAGGTGCCTGTGGCGTCGGTGAAGATCTCGCCGAATCCGTAGCCCTGGCTGTAGACGCCGACGTGGGCGCCGGCAACCGGCGCGTTCGTATCGTTGCGGATGACCCGGCCGTAGACGGTGCCGACGCCGGGGAACGGCTGCCGGAAAATGGAGATGTCCTGCACGGCGACTTCACCGCCGGCGTGCAGCTCGTTCGCAGCGTAGGCGACGTTCCCCGCCGCGTCCTGTGCGCTGAACGTGAGCGGCCCGACCGGGAGATCGGTGACTGAATACGTGCCGTCGCTCTTCGTGGTCGTGCTGCGAAACTGCCGGAAGAGTGCACTGCCGACGACGACCGTCGCATTCGGTACGCGCGTGCCGTCTTCGTACCGCACCGTTCCCTGCGCCGAGCCGCGGCCGAGGAAGACCACGCTGATCTGCGTGAGTGTGTGGAGCAGCCGGACCGTTCCGTCGAGCGTGGTCTGTCGTCCCTCTGCGTTGGCCACAATGCCGTAGTCGCCGTTCAGCGAAGCATCGGGATCGCGTGGGATGTACTCGAAGAGGAACTTGCCGTTCGCATCGCTGCGCTGATACTGCCGGCCGGTTTTGGTCGTGAGAAACAGTTGCGCGTTGGCGACGATGGAGTTGTCGCCGTGCAGAACTGTTCCGAGCAGCAGCGCGGAGTTGCGAACATCGACCACCGGGACGACAGTTGCGTTGCTGGCCGGGTCGACCAGATTGCTCGTGTGGATCTGGTACTGCACGTCGCTCGACAGTGCGCTGTCGTAGTTGACGCGGATGATCCGCCGGTCCGGCTGCAGCGCGGCGCCAGCGACGCTGCGCTTGCCGGTGTAACCGACGCCGAACTTGCTCGCGTCGAGGACGACGTCGGTGTCAAAGTCCGGCGCGAGATCGGCGGTCGTCGCCGGCAGACGGCGGTTGAAGAGGACCGAGACGGTGTGGCCGTCGTTGTCGAGGAACGTGTCCTGCCTCGCGGCGACGATGCTGACTGGCGCCAGTGCAACGAGATGTGCGGCCGGCGCTACGTCGGTGCTCGTGGCCACGCCGTTGGCAATGTGGACGTGGACCGTCTGGCCGGCGGTGGCGGTGAACGGCGCGGAGGCGCGCGTCAGCGTGACGCCGTCGGCTGCGGGGAAGATCAGATCGATCGTCGCGGCGCCGCTGACGGATGGAGTGATGTTGAGGTCGAGCGCTCCGCTCGATCGTCCGATGACCGCGAGCGTTCCGGCTTCGACACTTCCGCTCAACGGGAACAATCCGCCCCACGGGATCTGCCGTTTCCATCCGGAGCTCTGCGTGGCGTCGACGCCGAGCACCAGCCCGCCGGCCGATGTGATCTGGACGTCGAAGGCGCTCGCCGCCGTGCTGCTCTTCGCGCCGTGTACCAGCGCGAGCACATACGGTCCCCGGTCGGTGGTCGATGCAGCGAAACGATCGGCCAGGTCATTGAACGTTCCACCCGGCTGCGAGAAGGCGGTCGACAGCTCGGCGCCGATGGCGCTCTCCAGAGCGCGTGCGGTGTCTCCGGCTACATCGGTGACTTCCTGGCGTAGGAACTGGTCCCACTCCGCGAGGGGAGTGCCGTTGCCGAGCGAGTCGAGGGTGAAGTTCGAAAGCGAGGCCCGCGGATCTTCTCCGATGAAGATTCGTTCGCCGGTGCGCGCCAGGTCGACCGCGCGCGTGAAGACGTCGGTTGTGATCAGGCGCGGGAACTTCGCTGTCTGATTGTTGAGCGGCGCAGTGGCGAGACTGTAGGCGATGCCGAGGTAGCCCAGCTCCGCGTCCAGCAGGTTTTGCGAGAGGTACGGCGTCGTCGCGTAGTGGGGAAGGATCAGCGTTGCCGGCGAGAGCGGCACCCCGGTCGGACTCACGCCCATGACCAGTTGGAACGCCGCAGAAGAGATTGCGGAGTTATCGCCGTCGATCGACGCGGCGGTCGCGAAAATGTGCCCTGTGAGCGACGACTGCAGCTTGTACTGCACGCTCTTCGTTTCGCCCGGCTGCAGCGTCAACGTGAACGAGCTTGGTGAGGTATCGATGCGGCAGACGTTCGCGAGATAGCCGCCGCTCGAACAGGTGGGAAGACCCTGATCGGACAACGTAATCGTCTGCGGCGCGTCGCTGATGTTCGTTATGTAGGTGTAGGTGCTGTACTGCAGGTTCTTCCGAATCGTGTCCGGATGCGAAAAGGTGATGTTGAAGCGCGCATCGTGGATGACTACTGTTGCCTGCGGCTTCGTCTCCAGCGGTACATCGGGTTGCCCGGGCGACTTGAACGTTGCTTTGACATCGAGATTGACCGTGTAGGTGCCGGGCTTCAGCCCTTCCAGCGTCCAGTCGGCCTGGCCCGTCGCCTGTGCGATGAGGAACGTTACGTTGGGATTGTTTGGATCAGTAATGGTGACCGGCTGTCCGAACGTGGTCGGGGGATTGACTTTGGCGATGCGAAGCTGATTGGGCACGTCGATCGATGCCGTGACGGAATCGAGCTTGACGTTGCTGCCGGCCGGCGCGCCGTTTGCCACGACCAGACCGACGGCGAAGAATTGGTGCAGAACAGCCAGGCTATTCGGAATGACGATCGCACAATGAATTTGCGGACGCGGGTTCGGGTGTAGAGGATCCGCGGGCGGGTCGGCGCTATTGCCGAATTCGGGAATGTCGGGAAGGATGAAGATTCCGCCGTTGCTGGGCGGCACCCACCGCGGCGGAGCTCCCTGCGTGTCCTGCGGGAGGAAGTAAGGATCCTCTTTCGCGCCCGGCTCAGGCTCGTGCGTCGTTCGATTGATGATGACGGGATACGGAACCGTTACCGTCTGCCCATTGACCAGGAATGAGAATGTGTATTCGTAAACGTCGTAATTCGACGGATCGACGTTAATGCCGCGGGCGCGCATTTCGTCGGAGGTGAGCTGACGCACAGTGACAGTCGTTTTTAATGTGTTGGCGACTTGAATGGCTGCCGCGCTCGGTACGGCGAGCTGTAAGAGCTGCGTACCATTCATCAGTCGAACGTTCTGCAGGTAATAAACCCCTTCCTGCGAGAGACCGGAGATCTGGAACGCGTGTCCGGGCGCGGTGACGATTTGAATCGGCGTCGTAATGCCGGGGCCGGTCAGATCGCCAACGGCGGAAAGCCCTTCAATGGCCGGCGCCTGATCGTCCTGCAAACCGCCGAAGCTGGTGTGGACGAACGCCGTCGATCCGAGCTGCGTCGTCACCACTGTGTCGACGACGGCCAGACTCGATCCCTGAATTTGAAGATCGGCTTTCGTCACGACATCGGCATGCGCCGGAAGGACGAAGAGGATTGCCGCGATTACCGCGGCGGCAGACTCTGTAAGGCGTCTTCGGAAGTTGGGCACCAGTCACTCTCGTTTGGATGGCGGTCTTCAGGGATGTGCTTTTCCGGGGAGGGCATCGAGCTGTTCGCTCTCCCGGGCGGCGACGACGATCCGGGAATCGACACGGCGCGCGCCAGGAGGGATGGCCACGAGATCGGACGGCGCAACGTCGTCACTGAGGCGCGTCACGCGATTCGTCGCTGTGATGGTCCGGCCGTTTATGTCCCATCGCGTGGTCTGTTCGATCGGCAATCCGTAGCTTTCGCTGACGCTTGTCCCGTTGACTGTGGTCCCGTTCGACGAGACGCCGGCTGCTTGCCGGCGCGACGCGCTGCGGATCAACTCCGTCGACGCGTCGCCTTCGCCTGGAAATGCGGCGCCAACGAGGACGTCGAATGCGTCGCGCGAGAGCGCCGCGCTCCGATCGACGGCGATCTCCGCGTGCAGCGCGTGCGAGGCGTCATCGCCGGCGTAGAGGTCAACGCTGCGCCCGGCCCGTCGCTCGGTTCCGCGGTGCTGCATCGCCGGCGCGGCGCTCGCTCCCGTGCCCGCCGCCGTAGCGCGTATCACTTTCCGATGTGGCCGCGCGCTGGCAACCGTGGAGAACGGCGTGACGCTGTACGTGCCGTGCTCGCGGTCGATCTCCGTCACCTCGGAGCGGTCGTAATCGGCAATGACCGTCCGCGATCCGGCAATGGAGACGACCCGGTTCGCAAGGCAGTACTGCTCCAGGTGCGAGGTTCTTCCGGTAATCGGATCGACCACTTCACGCGTGAGATGCAGCGGCTTCGGGAAAAGGAGCGTATCCGCGGCGAAGGCGGAGAAGACGGTGAAAGCGATGACAGCGAGCGGCAGGATGCGACGCAAGTTTGACCCCTTTGGGAAGTCGACACGCCACGCGCTGCGAAGGGGAAACGAATCCTCTTCGGGCACTCACCCAACACACTACTTTCCCGTTGTTTGCTGAAGACCGGACTGAGATAGAGCTACACATTGTACGGGCCTCACATATGTCCTGTCTACTCCAAAGTCGAGAATGCATGACATTGATCACGCAGACCGGTGCTCCATCGATATTTTATTCATGGGGGATGACATCGATCGAGTGGTTTGAAGACTTCTTTTCAGAAGCTCCACTTAATCGCTGCGCACCAGAGGCGACAACACGTTCGCGTGAAGCGTTGCCGTCTTCTTCAGGTGCTCGATAATCTCCTATGCAACAGTGAGTATTGGCTCTAACAGTACTCCGCAATCACCCTCCGGCCGCCGCACTCGAAATTAATGTGGACATGCACGGCCGGTCATGTTTGTGTCCGACACGAGACCTGGCCTGAAGCCTGACATCAATGTCTTTTTCGACCTGTTCGTAACGGATCACCCGACGAAGAAATCTTCAGCGACCTCACTGGAACTCAAGCGGATCCGCAAGGACAAGAACCCCGAGGTCGAAAAAACAATGGTGATGTCGGTCAAAGAGGCAGCGCGGCCGGCGGAAGAACGGCAGGTCAACGATGACAGGCGCAAGCCGCGGGCTCCGTTTCGCTGAAGGGTTGCGACGACCGCCGATCTCTCGACCGAAGCACGTGATGATCTGAGCGCCGCCGAGGCCCTCGACTCTCCGCCGACGTTGGATACCCGAATCGCGTAGAGGAGTTCGCCAGCGAAAGCGACGGGAGTCGAGTAACCGGCGGCGAGCGGCGCATCGGAGCGGGGTTGCGCCGGCGCGCCACGTCGTGGCGTTTGATCACGCGACCTTTCGGCGGCGCTGTCGCCGGGTAACGGAAGCAGCGTGACCTTGTCGGTTGGATCCGCAGCGGACGGCGAGAAAGCTGGCGAACGAACTCATCAATAAGGACGAACGTCCGTCATGCGACTGATGTGCGGTGGGTTTAAGTAGAAAAGGTCTCGGGGCAAGAAAGTCGTTCCATCTGGTCTCCAAATGTAGTAACTTTTTAAGTCCATTCGTCCACCATGAAAAACTACTCCCGCGGCGGGAGATGTCGTCCGTTTTTTGCGGCCGGCATCGTCAACATCTGCAAGTTTCTTGTGGCAGGTGTCGCCTTGGCCGGGCTCTTCGCGGCGTGTTCGGCAGCCGGAAAAGTGCGCTCGGCGTTCGGCGGACAGCTCCCGCTGACGGTGACTGTGGTGCCGGGCGCGAACGATGACAGCGCCATCGCCATCGACTTCGTCGTCGTCTACGACCAGAAGCTGCTTGACGAGATCATCAAGGTCTCCGCTTCCGACTGGTTCAGCAAAAAGAGCCGGTTCCTCGCCGATCATCCGCAGGAGCTGGCGGTCGAGTCGCGCGAGTGGGTGCCCGGTCAGCCGGTCGGGCCGCTGAGCATTCCGTACAAGATCGGCGCGAAGAAGGTGGTGCTCTTCGCCAACTACAATTCGGCGGGCGAGCATCGTGCGGTCGTTCCGCCGCAGCAGCCGTCCGCCATCACGCTCGGCGACACCGATCTGACCGTGGAGGCCAAGCCGTGAGCGCGCGGGAGCGGCGCAAGGGCCGCGCGCAGACGACCGCGCGCGAGCTGCCGGGAGCAATCCAGTGGCACGAGGGGATGCTGCTGGCGCCGCAGCATTTCCAGTGGCTGTCGCTGCGGCACGAGAGTCTGCTCCAGTATCACGCCGCGGCGATCTCGCCCTTCCACTGGGGCGTGCGTCATCTGGAAATCGATCGCGTCCTGCTCGTCGACGGCATCCTGCGCATCGTCGAGCTGGAGGCGGTGATGCCGGACGGCCTGGTGGTCTCGCACACGGCCGGCGAAATCCCGGAGCTGAGCGTCGATCTCACGGCCCGCGCCGACGAGATGAAACAGCGTCCGTTGATGGTGCATCTCGCGGTGACGGCGCGCGGACGCGGCCTCGCGTTCGCGGAACGCTATGGATCGATCGAGGCTGGTCCTGTTGCCGACGAGAACACCGGCGAAGGCGATCTGCCGATGCCGGTGCTGAAGCCGAAGCTGGCGCTGGTCGTGGCCGACGACCTCCCGCCGAAGTACGTCGGCTTTCCGCTGGCCGAGGTCGCGTATCGGAATGAAGTGTTCGCGCGGACGGTGTTCGAGCCGCCGTGGCTGCGGGTCGGGCCGGGATCGGCCACGTACGAAGTCTGTCTCTCCGTCGCGGCGCGGTTGCGCGAGAAAGCGGCTTTTCTTGCCGATCAGGCGCGCACTCCGTCGATGGCGGCGAGCGCGGCGCAGCTCGTCGAAACGAAGCTCCTCGTGCACTGCCTCGCCGGCGAGTTGCCCGCGTTCGAGGCCGTCCTCCGCACAGGCGTCGCGCATCCCTTTCCGCTTTACGTCGCGCTCTGTTCGCTCGTGGGACACGCGGCCGGTCTGGGGCGCTCGCTCGTCCCGCCCGTGCTCGATCCTTACGATCACAACGATCTGCAGGCGACGTTTGCGCAGGCGCACGCGTTCATCAACCGCGCGGTTTCGGAGGGCGTCCATGAGGCGTACACGCGCTACACGTTCCGGCGTGAGGGCGATGAGTACCGCATCGCGTTCGACCCCGACTGGACCGCGCGCTCACTGATCGTCGGCGTGCAAGCGCCGTCGGGCGTTTCGGATCAGGACATGGGCGCGTGGGTGGCGGCCAGCGTCATCGCCGGCGCGGCCAGCATTCCGTCTCTGCGCGATCACCGGGTGATGGGACTACGCCGGAAACGCGTCGATGCCGATACGGACCTCGTGCCTCCGCGCGGGATGTCGCTCTACTCGTTGTCCGTCGATCCGCAATTCCTCGTACCGGGTGAAGACCTGGTGGTCATCAATCCCGCAACCCAGGGTCAGCTCCGTCCCGAATCCATCGTTCTGTTTGTCCGCAACGCCATGTGATCCTCATGTTCCTCATCGACAAGTTCCAGCAGTTCTATGCAGAGGTGCTTCAGCTCCGCGGCCGGGTGGCAGAAGGGTCGTGGGTGTTTCAGGGTGAGGGAGGTGCGAATCCGGCGGCAGAGCCGCGCGAATCTCCCAGCGGTGTGTGGCGCAAGCTGGTCGGATTGCTCGAGCGGCAATCGCTCGATGCGGCGCGCGACGGCGGCGACTTCGGTCTCGAGATTTATCGCCGCGCACAGTACGCGCAGGCGGCGCTGGCCGATGAGATCTTCATCAACCTCGATTGGCCGGGACGCGAAGCGTGGCGGGAGCATCTTCTCGAGGCAAAGCTGTTCGGGACGCACGGCGCGGGCGAGCAGTTGTTCGAGCGCATCGACGCTCTCCTTCGCGACCGCGACACGCTGTACGGCGAACTGGCCCGCATCTATCTGACGGTGCTCGCCCTCGGCTTCCAGGGCAAGTATCGCGGGCGGCCGGACGGCGACGAAGTGATCGAGTCGTATCGCCGCCGGCTCTTCCGTTTCATCTACACGCGCGATCCGCAGGTGGTGCAGGGCGCCGAGCGAGTGATGCCGCAGGCTTACGCGGCCACGCTCAACGAAGGCCACATCACCGAGCTGCCATACCTCAAGCCGTGGATCTGGACGCTGTCGCTGATCATCGTCCTCTGGCTGGCCGGCTCGCATTTGCTGTGGCGCAACGCGATCGCTGACATCGAGCCGTTGATGAACGACATCATCGGCACCTTGCCGGCCGGAGTCGGGCCATGATGGACCTCGGCACGATGTGGCCGTACGCGCTCGCGGCGGTTCTTCTGCTGGCGCTGATCATCGTGATCCTGCTGGTGGTCGTGCTGCGCCGGTCAGCCAAGGTCTCGACGTTTGCCGACGCCGGCGAGCCCGACGAAGAGCCTGTTGCCGAGTCCGACGATCCGGTCGAGGAGGAGATGGTCGTCTCCCTCCCCGAGGCGTTCCGGCGCGCGGCGAAAACGTTCAACCACATTGATAACGACCGCTATCAGGTGCCGCTGTATCTGCTGGTTGGCGCCCCGCAGTCGCGCGATGCGAACCTTCTTTCGAGCGCTGGCCTCGACCTGCCGTGGGGCGATGCTTCCGAGTCGGGGATGCACATCGGCATGGGGCGCGGATTCTGGTTCTTCAATAAAGGACTCGTGCTCGACCTGGCCGGCTCCGACGACAAGGAGTGGGAGAGCGCGATACGGCACCTGCGCGAGCTGCGGCCGAGACGTCCGGCGGACGGTGTGATCGTCGCGTTTCCGTGCGCGGAGTTGATCGAAGCCAGCACGAACGAGATCAAGCGCGCCGAGCTGGCCGCGGGAGCGGGACGGCTGTTCCGAAGGCTGTGGGAAACGCAACAGCAGCTCGGCTTCCGCCTGCCGGTGTACGCCATCGTCACGGGAAGCGAGCGGCTGACGGGATTCGGAAGTCTGTGCAGCAGTCTGCCGGAAAGTGCGCGCCGCGAGATGCTCGGCTGGTCGAGTTCGAACAGCGTCGACGCTGCGTATCGCGGCGTTTGGATCGAGGAAGCGTTCACCGCGATCACGCGCCGCCTCGAAGACGTGCAGATGGAGGTTTTTGCCGCCGGCAGCGCGGAAGCAGACTGGCTGCTGCGCCTCCCGCTGGCCGTTGCGTCGCTGGCGAAACCGGTCCGCGTTTGCCTCGACAACCTGCTCAAATCGAGCGCGTACCACGGCTCGCTGATTTTCCGCGGCCTCTTCTTTTGCGGGCGCGAGGGGCTCGGTTCGTCGCCCGAAGCGAAACCGACGGGCAAGGTGGCTTTCCTGGCAGACCTCGTCGAAATGAAAATCTTTGAAGAGTCGGGTCTGGCCGCGCCGACGGCGCGTACCGTGACGGCGCGCAACCGCACCGTGCGCCGGTTGCAGATCGCGGCAGCTCTCGCCTTCGTGCTCTGTGGAAGCGCGTTGGTCTGGGCATTCGAAAGCCTCAACCACAAGAACGCCGTCCTCAAACCGTTCCTCATGACGGCGTCGCAGGGGATGCACCGGCAGACCGCGAGCGATGCGAAAGTCGAGACCGATCTGACCGCGGCGTCGATGGATCTGCTCGACAAGATGGCCGCGATCGATTTCCACCGCTACGGCATGGCCGTGGTTCCGAGCTCGTGGTTCAGTTCCTTCGACGAGCGTCTCGATCGCGCCGTCGGCGTCGCCTTCAACGACGTCATTTTTGCGGCCGTCGACCTCGGCATGAAGAAGAAGGCGGAAGCGCTCGTCAGCAACAGCGCGTATCGAATCGAGCCGCTGCAGAACGCCGCGGTGTTCGAGGCCAACGGCACCAACGAAACAGAGCTCCTGGCAGCGTCGCCGATCGTGGCTGTCGACCGGATGCCGGATTTCGTCGCGCTGCAACGCTTCGTCGAAGACGTCAGGCAGCTCGATGAACATGTGACCACGTTCGACCGTCTGGCGAAGGCCGGATCGGGCACGCTGCCGGATCTCGGCGAGGTCGTGCACTACGGAATCGACAAGTCGGTGCCGCCGAGTTTCTACAAGCAGGGCGAGCTCTATCAGCGCGCGCTGCGAGCTGACCACTACAAAGAATTCGACCGCGATCTCTACGCGCCGCGGGCACGCACCGTTCTGGAGACGCTGGCCTCGAATTTCTACGCCGCGCTCTACCGGCGCAATCCATTCGAGGCAAGACTGCAACAACTGGCCGCGGCGCTCGACGCCAACGCCTGGCGTCAGCCAAGCGGCAGCGACGCCCTGCGCGTCGGAGAAATCGCGCGCCGGATGCACGCCATCGATGCGGCGCTCTCCGGTCCGGAGCTCGAATGGGCGTTTCGTCCCGGCTCCGATTTCAATCTCGGACCGTCGTTCTCGACGCTCCTTCCGGCCATCGAGCATTCGAACTTTTTCGGTCCCGCCGTTTCGTCACGCGTGCAGGCGGCAGGGTTCTCCGGCTGGAAAGCATTCCGCTCCACGCTCGCCGCAGCGGGGACGCCGCTGACTGGATCGTTTCTCGCCGTTCGCAACGCGGAGCCGCAGATGCGGTTGTCGGAGGAGTCGCTCGTTCTCGAACACGCCATCGACAGTTTCGTCGGTCAGCGCTTCGTGGCCTCGAATGTGACGCAGGGCCGCGAGCTCCGCGCGAATCCGTCGCGCACCGTGCGGCTGGTGTGGAACGACGCGCAGCTCAATCAAGTGATGGCCGTGGCCGACGCGTATGACCACTTCCACGACAAGAGCCTCCAGCTGTTTCCTCCCGACCTGCGCGTCTCGATCGATCAGGTGGCGCGCGACCGTGCACGCGCCGACATGGAAGACCTCCTGGCCGGCGCGGCGGACTACGCCCCGGTGCCGCCGGCGAACGGCCCGACCATGCTCGAGGAGCAGATCCGCGGCGACATCGCGGCGTTCGGCGGACAGACCGAAATCCTGAATCGTGTGCTCGAAGCGTTCTCGCGTCTCGGCTCGACCGACTCGCGGCGCGCCGTCGCGAATGTCATGACCATCGAGGCGCTTCGTCTGCTGCGCAATACCGACGATCTGCTCGATGCCGAACAGCCCTATCGCCCGCGTCTCGGCAGCTTCGGCTGGTGGGATGGAACGGCGCCGCCGTCGCCCGCGGCCTGGGGCGCGAAAGACGCCGCGGAACTGACCGCGTACACCGAGACCACGCGCGCCCGCCTCGCCACGCAGGCGCGCAGCTACGCGCAACCGCTTCTGCTCTGGTTCACGAAGGCGGGAACGATCGATCGCCCCGACGTCCGGCCGCTCGCACAGCAGTGGCAGGGCATCCTCGACGATCTTCGCGATTACGACGCGAAGAAGCCAGGCAATGCGGTGGCCGCGCTCGAGGACTACATCAACGCGCGGATGGTGAAAGTCGGTCCGAACGATTGCGCCGCCGCCGCGCCGCCCTCGGACGTTCGCGGCGGCACGCGCTACTTCGCGCGCACGCTGCAGGGACTTTCGCGCGATCTGTCGCGCCGCTGCTACGACATGGCGTCGCTGAATCTGTCGACGCGTTACGCCGAGCTTGCGAACTATTTCAATCAGCGGCTGGCCGGCCGTTATCCATTTGCCGAGGGAGCGATGCACAACGGCGCGCTGGAGGCGGATCCGGCCGACGTGCGCGCCTTCTTCCGCAAGTTCGATGCGGCCAGGCCGATGCTCGTATCGAAGATCGCGGAGGCCGATCCGGGCTTCACGCAGGCGCGGCAGTTCATCGAGAACATGACCGCGGTGCGCGCGTTCTTCGCACCGTTTCTCGACGCGCAGAAGCCCGACGTCGCGCCGGCCTACGACGTCGAAGCGTCGTTCCGCACCGCGCGGCAGCAGGAGGTCGACGCGGACCAGATCATCGCCTGGTCGCTCGGCGTCGGGAACGAGACGGTGACCAATCGCGACAAGAAGCCGATGCTTCGCTGGAGCGTCGGCAAAGGCGTGCGCCTCACCCTGCGCTGGGCCAGCAACGCCCCGCGCGTGCCGGTGCTGCCGCAACCGGCGCGCGGCGTGAGCGTGCGCGATCGCACGGTCACCTACCAGTACGACAATCAGTGGGCGTTGCTCACGGCGCTGGCGGAGAACGCCGCGCCGCCCGAGGTGCTGCCGCGTTACGACGAAGAAGAGCCGGTGACGCTCGGCTTCAAGGTTTTCACCAGGCCGGTTGCCGGCGGTGAACCGGGCAATGTACCGACGCAAGCGTTCATGCGGCTGGCTCTTCTCGCGCCGGGAACAACGCAGCCGATCGACGTCCCGCACTTCCCGCACACGGCGCCGAAGCTCGAGAGCCGGCCGGCGATCGCGGAGGGCGCGCAATGACCGCGCGTACGGCGACGCTTCCGGTTGCGCTGCCGGAGATCGAGGCACTCCTCGCGCCGGTTTCCGCGGAGAATCCGTCCGGGGAGTCGCTGCGCTTCGATGCCGTTTATGACGACATCAAACGGATGCGCGAAGAAGACGACGCCGCGCTGCCGCAGGGCGTCTGGCAGCGCGAGCTGAAGCGCGCCGACTGGCCCGGCATCGCCGCACTGGCCTCGCAGACGCTGGCCACGCGCAGCAAGGATTTGCAACTCGGCGCGTGGCTGACCGAGGCGTGGGCGCAGCTCTACGGCTTCGCCGGACTCGCGCACGGTCTGCGGCTCATCGCCGCGTTATGCGATGCGTTCTGGGACACGGTGAATCCGATGTTCGATGAGGGGAGCGTCGACGCCCGCATCGCGCCGGTGGCGTGGCTCGGCTCCGAAAAGTTCCTCTTCACCGTGAAGTCGATTCCGATCACCGCGCCGGCCGGTGAAAACGCGGCGGCATTCTGCTGGAGAGACTGGGAGGTCGCGCGTCACGAGCCGGAGCAGGCCAGCGTGCTTGCGGGTGTGTCGCTGACTCCCGTGTCCGTGCTCGAGGCGTTGTCGCGCGATACCGCTGCCGCGGTCGAAGCGGTCGATGCGTTGAAGGCGGTGTTGTCCGCGCGCCTCGGCGATGAAGCCGCGCCGTCGCTGGCGCCGCTCCGCAACACGCTCACCGGCGTCGCTGCATTCGTCGCCCGAGCGCGGCAGGACCGCCCCGGCTCACAGGAGGTGCCCGCGATGGATCCCGTTTCCGAACCGCCGCTCGCCGATTCGCCTGCGACGCCGGTGATCGCTTCCGCGCCCGGCTCGCCGATCAGCAGCCGCGCCGATGCCTACCAGCGGCTGCGCGAAGCATCCGACTTTCTGCTGCGCACCGAGCCGCACAGCCCCGTTCCGTTTCTCGTCCGCCGCGCCATCTCGTGGGGAAACATGACTCTCGCGGAAGTCCTCGAACAACTGCTTTCGAAGAACGCCGATCTGGCGACGATCTATGCGCTGTTGGGAATCAAAGAAACCGATAAGACAAAAGGACGGTGATCACCAATACACAGGAGACCTCGGTTCAAGTACGCCCATTCATTCCACGCATCCCATCTTGAAAAGGAGGAGTCATGAGTGAAAGCACTCAAAAGAAGTTGACGCGAATCCGGCCACCCCGGGTTCAGATCACGTATGACGTCGAGACCGGTGGTGCCATCGAGAAGAAGGAACTGCCGCTCATCGTCGGAATCATGTCGGACCTGGCGGGCAAGCAGGAGAATCCGATGGCGCCCATCAAGACCAGGAAGTTCGTCGAGATCGATCGGGACAACTTCAACGACGTCATGGCTTCGATCGCGCCGCGCCTGGCATTTCAGGTCAACAACCAGCTGAAGGACGACAACACCAAGATGAACGTCGAGCTGCGCTTCCGCAAGATCGACGATCTTCGCCCCGAAGCGATCGTGCAGCAGATCGAGCCGCTCAAGAAACTGTTCGACGCCCGCCAGCGGCTCAACGATCTGCTCGCGAAACTCGACGGCAACGATGATCTCGACGTGCTCCTGCAGGACATCGCCAAGAACACCGACAGCCAGCAAAAAATCAAGGAAGCAGTAGGAGGACCGACCAATGGCTGACAAAAAAGAAAAAGAAGCCGCGGCTGCGCCTGCAGCCGAGGCCGAAGCTTCCGAAGCCGCTGCGGCCCCAGCCGCTGCGGGCGAAGGCTCGCTGCTCGACCAGATCGTCGAGAAGGGCAAGATGGCCCGCGACGAAAGTCAGAAGGGCCGCGCCAAGGATCTCGTCGGAGAGTTCGTGCATCAGATCCTCGACGAAGGGATGACGGTCAGCCGCGACACGCTGGCCATGATCCAGGCGCAGATCGCACGGATCGACGAACTGCTGAGCAAGCAGCTCAATGAAGTTCTGCATCATCCCGATTTTCAGAAGCTCGAAGCGTCGTGGCGCGGATTGCACTACTTCGTCATGAACACCGAGACCAGCACGCGGCTGAAACTGCGCCTGCTCTGCGCCACGAAAGCGGAAATCTTCAAGGACCTCGATCAGGCCATCGAGTTCGATCAGAGCGTTCTGTTCAAGAAGATCTACGAAGAGGAGTACGGCACCTTCGGCGGGTTCCCATTCAGCCTGCTGATCGGCGACTTCGAATTCGGACGCCACCCGCAGGACATGGCGTTGCTGGAGAAGATCGCCGGCGTGGCCGCGGCGGCGCACGCGCCGTTCATCGCTGCTGCGTCGCCGCGCCTGTTCGACATGGACGCATTCACCGAGCTTGGCAATCCGCGCGATCTCGCCAAGCTGTTCGAGAGCACGGAGCTGATCAAGTGGCGCTCGTTCCAGGCCATGGAGGACTCGCGCTACGTCACGCTCGTGCTGCCGCACATCCTTCTGCGGCTGCCGTACGGACCGAACACCGTGCCCACCGAGGACTTCAAGCTGGTCGAGGACACGGATGGAACGGATCACAGCCGTTACCTGTGGGGCAACGCGGCGTGGGCGCTCGGACAGCGCATCACCAACGCCTTTGCGCTCTACGGTTGGTGCGCCGCGATCCGCGGCGTCGAAGGCGGCGGCATGGTCACGGGCCTTCCCGCACACACGTTCAAGACCGATGAAGGCGATATCGCTCTGAAGTGCCCGACGGAGCTGGCCATCACCGATCGCCGTGAGAAAGAGCTCGACAGCCTCGGCTTCGTTTCACTCTGCCACTGCAAGGGCACCGATTACGCGGCGTTCTTCGGCGGCCAGACCACGCAGAAGCCGAAGGTGTACGACACCAACGCCGCGAACGCCAACGCGCGCATTTCGGCGCGCCTGCCGTACGTTCTCGCGGCATCGCGTTTCGCGCATTACCTCAAGGTCATCTGCCGCGACAAGGTCGGCAGCTTCCAGACCAAGGACACGCTGTCGACGCATCTGAACCGCTGGATCAGCTCCTACATCCTCGGCACCGACGACGCCGGCCAGGAGTTGAAGGCGCAGTACCCGTTGCGCGAGGCGCGCATCGACGTCTTCGACGTTCCCGGCAAACCGGGCGCCTACCGCGCGGTCGCATTCCTGCGCCCGCATTTCCAGCTCGAAGAGTTGACCGCATCCATCCGGCTGGTGGCCGAGCTTCCGCCGCCGGTGGCCGCGTAACCTGCAGTAACGGAGGAAAACCATGGCAAGTAACATGTACATCAAGTTCGAAGAGCCGGCCATCGATGCCAGCAGCACGGCCACAGGCCACGAAAAGGAAATCGAAGTCCTTTCGTGGAGTCACGGTTTCGTGCAGCCGACCAGCCCCACGCGCAGTTCCGCGGGCGCGGGTACCGTGGAGCAGGCTACGCATCAGAACCTCACCTTCACCAAGTACCTCGACACCGCGACGAACGCGATCCTCAAGCACTGCTGGTCCGGAAAGCAGATCGGCAAGGCAACCGTAAGTTGCTGGCGCTCCGACGGCGCGTCCGACAACAAACCGGTCAAGTATCTCGAGGTGCTTATGGAGCATGTGGTCATCTCGAACTACAGCGTCTCGGGCGGCCCGGGCGACATTCCGGTGGAGAACGTTTCGCTCGACTACGGCACCGTGCAGTACACGTATCTCGATCAGAAGCACGCGGACGGGAAGGCCGACTCGAATCTGCCCGCGAAACACGACCTGGAGAAACGGGCCATCAGTTAATCCAGTGCGATGAGCGAGCGAAAGGTAGAGGTCCGAATGCCGTTGTTCGACCGTCTGGTCGATCGCGACCGCTTTCTGCGGCGCGAGCTGCGCCCCATGCGCACGCTCGACCGCCGGGGAGTCAAAGAATCGGTGCGCCGGGAACTGGAGCAGCTTTTCAACACGCGCTGCCCCATCCCGGCGCATCGCCTCGCCGGCCGCGTCCGATCGGTCATCGACTACGGCATCCCGGACTTCTCCACCTTCTCCGCCCGCAACTTCGACGACTGGCAGCGTCTCGCTGAAATCCTGCGCGAGGCCATCCGCATCTACGAGCCGCGGCTGGCGGAAGTGCAGGTCGAGGTCACTCCGATGGCGGGCGACGACTTCACGCTCGTCGCCCACATCGAAGCGGTACTGGTCACGGAAAACGTTCCCGAGCCGGTTTCCTTCACCACCAAACTCATGACCAGGGAAGGCAGCGCGGAGGTACATGCGGGCCTCGAGTGAAGATTTTCTCGTCTACTACCTCGAAGAGCTGTCGTATCTGCGGCACATGGGGGAGCGCTTCGCACGCGCGTATCCGAAAGTGGCGGGACGGCTCGAACTGCAGCGCGATGAATGCCCCGATCCGCATGTCGAGAGGCTCATCGAGTCGTTCGCGTTTCTGACGGCGCGCATCCAGAGCGATCTCGACTCCGACTTTCCGGAGATCGCCGCGGAGCTGCTGAACGTTCTTTATCCGCACTACCTGAATCCGGTGCCGTCGATGACCGTGGTCCGGTTCGACGTCGATCCGCAGCGCGGAAAATTGACCACTGGTTACGAAGTTCCGCGCCACACGCAGGTCTTCGCCCATGTGGAAGGAGGCACCGCAGTCTGCCGGATGCGGACGGCATATCCGGCCGTGCTCTGGCCGATCGAGGTGAAATCGGCGGAGCTTGTGACGCCTCACGAATTCGATTTTCTCGACAACGCCTCCGACGTTGCCTCGGTGCTGCGAGTGCGGCTCGAATCGCGCGCCGATCCGTTCGGCGCGCTCGAGATCGACAAGCTTCGTTTCTATCTGCACGGTGAGCCGGTGCTGGTCGGGCGTTTGTACGAGCTGTTGATGAATGATCTCGTTCGCGTCGCCATCCTTCCGGCCGGGGCGAAGGTGCCGCGCGACATCGCGCGCGACGCCGTCGTGCCTGCCGGCTTCGACCGCGACGAGGACGTCATCCCGTATCCGAAGTACTCCCATCCCGCCTACCGGCTGCTGCAGGAGTACTTCTCGTTTCCGGAGAAATTTCACTTCCTCGACGTGCGGAAGTTGCGCGGCCTGATGACCGGCCAGCGCGTCGATCTGCTCTTCCTGCTCAACAAAATCCCGCCCGCCAAACTCTTGCTGACGCCGGAGACCTTCAGCCTGGGCTGCACTCCGGCAGTCAATCTGTTCCGCAAGACCAGCGAGCCGATTCGCGTCGATCACCGCCAGCTCGAATACCGCCTGGTCCCCGACCTGCGCCGCGAGAAGACCACCGAGATCCATTCGATCGTTGCCGTCTCCGGCACATCGGATCCCACCGATCCGACGCGCGACTACGCGCCGTTCTACTCGTTCACGCACGACATGGAGCGGCGCGGCCAGCGCGCCTTCTGGCACGCGCGGCGCGTTGCGGCGCAGCATCCGGAGATGTCGGGCACGGACGTTCTGCTTTCCTTCCGCGACCTCGACTTCAGTCCGGCTCGTCCGCCCGAGGAGATCGTTTACGCGCATCTTCTCTGCACCAATCGAGCGCTGGCAGCCGAGATCCCGGCGGGCAGTCTGCTGCAGACGGACCTGGCCGCGCCGGTCACGCGCATCGTCTGTCTCAAGAAGCCGACGCGCCCGATCGATCCGCCGCTGGGAGGGCAGGCGCTCTGGCGGCTCGTTTCGCACCTGTCGCTCAACTACCTGTCGCTCGGCGAGACCGAAGACAGTCTGAAAGCGCTGCGCGAAATCCTCGGCCTCTATTGCGCCAGCGATGCGCCGGCTCTTCGTCAACAGATCCAGGGGATTCGCCGCATGTCGCACCGCAAGGTCGTCCGGCGCATGGAAGGCGACGCGTGGAAGGGCTTCTGCCGCGGTACCGAGGTCGAGTTGCTGTTCGACGACGCGTCATTCGTCGGCGGCAGCGCGTTCCTTCTCGCGTCGGTGATCAACCACTTCCTCGGTCTTTTCGCATCGACCAATTCTTTTACGCAGCTTCTCATCCGCCGCTCTGCCCGCGAAAGTGAGGTCTGGAAACGATGGCGTCCTATGGCTGGCGCGAAAGCCGTTCTGTAGCCGAAGGCGATGGAACGCCGGCGTCCTCGCCGGCTGGCTCGGCGCGCGTCCTCACCGCCGAACCGCCAGACCCTCAACATTCGCTGGTAACACGGCGGACGGCGCAAGCCTCCCATTCGGCGGCGGGGACGCCGCCGAGCCAGCCGGCGAGACGCCAGCGTCCGGCCGACGGAGGTTTGGACTGATGGCGTCCTATGGCTGGCGCGAAAGCCGTTCTGTAGCCGAAGGGCTCTTCGAGGAAGGGCATCGCTTTGCCTTCCTGCAGGCGGTGCGGCTGCTCGAGGAGCTCTACGACGAACGTACGCCGCCCGGCGAAGGCGTCGATCCGCAGCGGGAAGTCGTCCGCTTCCGGCACGCGGTCCGGATGGATTTTCCTCCCGGCGACGTCGAGTCGGTGCATCCCGGCGCGAAAGGCGAACCGGCCGAGATGGTCGTGAACATCCTCGGTCTGGCCGGCGCCCTCGGTCCGCTGCCGCCGGCCGTCTCGGAGTTGATCGTCGAGCGCACGTTTCGGAAAGACAAAGCGTTCCGCGACTTCCTCGACATCTTCAATCACCGGCTCGTTTCGCTGCTCTATCGCGCCCGCAAGAAGTACCGGCCCGCCATCGATACGAGGGCGCCCGACCGCGGCCGCGTGGCAACGGTGCTCTACTCCTTCCTCGGCCTTTCCACGCCGCATCTTCTCGGGCGGATGGAGATGCGCGACCGCGCGCTCCTTCCGTACGCCGGGCTGTGCGTCGATCGCTACCGCTCTACGGCCGGACTGGTGCGGCTGCTCGAGGATTACTTCGGCGTGCCGGTCGACATCGCGCAGTTCGCCGGGCGTTGGGATGCAATCGAGGACGATGACGTCACGCGCATTGGCGAGTCGGGCCAGAACCAGCTCCTCGGCGGGGGAGCCGTTCTCGGCCGCCGCCTGTGGAGCGATGACTCGAGCTTTCGCGTTCAGCTCGGAGCGCTGACGTTCGTGCAATTTCTCTCGTTTCTGCCCAACGGCAGCGCGTTCCGCGCGCTCGTCGCGGCGGTGCAGTTCTACGTGCGCGAAGAACTCGGCTTCACCATCGGCCTCACGCTCGCCGCCGCTGAAGTTCCCGTACTGCGCCTCGGCGCCGGCCAGGGCATCTTCCTCGGCTGGACGTCGTGGCTGAAGCGAAGACCATCCGTCGCCAACGACTCGCAAGTGAAGTTGATGGGAAGGCCATGAGAACGGAAAAGACAAATGAGCAGTGAACTGAGAGTTCTCATCGGCAAGCTGAACCCGATCTGCAAGCGGGCGCTGGAGACCGCGGCCGCGCTCTGCGTCGCGCAGACGCACTACAACGTCGAGGTCGAGCATCTGCTGATCAAACTCCTCGAGCTGCCGGCCACGGACGCCGGTCCGGTCTTCCGCTACTTCGACATCGAAGTGAACGATCTCACCCGGCAGCTCACGCAGGCGATCGACAAGTTCGATCGCGGCAACAGCAGGACGCCCGCGATGTCGCCGCACGTGCTTCTGCTGCTGCGCGAGGCATGGTCGCTGTCGACTCTGCACCTCGACTCCGATGCCATCCGCTCCGGCGCGCTGCTGCTCGCGCTCTACGAAAACGAGACGCTGCGAACGGTCATCCATGAGTCGTGTCCGCTGCTGGCGAAGATTCCGCGCGAGTCGCTGCGCGACAACCTGCGCGATCTGATCCGCGAGTCCGCCGAGGAAACCGCGGGGCCGAGCGCGCCCGGTCAGGGCGAGTACACCTCGCAGGCGAGGGAAGCGAAGGAAGCGCCCACAACCGCGCTCGACAAGTACACGGTCGATCTCACCGCCGAGGCCAGAGCGGGAAAGATCGATCCGATCCGCGGACGCGACGGCGAGATCCGGCAGGTCATCGACATCCTCACGCGCCGCCGGCAGAACAATCCGATCCTCGTCGGCGACGCGGGTGTCGGCAAGACCGCGGTGGCGGAGGGGTTCGCGTTGCGCGTCGCGGCGGGCGAGGTGCCCGAGCCGCTTCGCAACATTTCCCTCCGCGTTCTCGACCTCGGCTTGCTCCAGGCCGGCGCGGGCGTGAAAGGGGAGTTCGAGGAACGGCTCAAGTCCGTCATCGCGGAAGTGAAAGCGGCCACGAAGCCGGTCATCCTTTTCATCGACGAGGCGCACACGCTCATCGGCGCGGGTGGCGCGGCCGGGCAGGGCGACGCCGCGAATCTTCTCAAGCCGGCGCTCGCGCGCGGCGAGCTGCGCACCATCGCCGCCACGACCTGGTCGGAGTACAAAAAGTATTTCGAGAAGGATCCCGCGCTCACGCGCCGCTTCCAGGTGGTGAAAGTCGACGAGCCCGATGAAGAAGCGGCGCTCGACATGCTGCGCGGCCTCGCGCCGCATCTCGAAAAGCATCATCGCGTACGCATCCTCGATGAAGCGGTGCGCAGCGCCGTGCAGCTTTCGCATCGCTACCTGCCCGAGCGCCGCCTTCCCGACAAGGCCATCGGCGTGCTCGACACCGCCTCGGCGCGCGTGGCGTTGGCGCAGGAGGGGACGCCGGCCGCGATCGAAGACTTCGACCGCCGCATCCGCATCGCCGAAGCGGATCTCGACGTGAAAAAGCGCGAAGGTGACAAGCCGGGGCGCGGCACGCCGGCGGCCGAGCTGGAGACGGAGATCGCCCGCCTGCGCGACGAGCGCACCGGCGCCTCGGAGCGCTGGACGAAGGAAAAGGAGTTGGTCACCCAGATCCGCTCCGTGGAAGCGGACGGCAAGGACCCGGAGCAACTGGCGGATCTCATCGCAACGCTCGACGAGTTGCAGGGCCCCGAGCCGATGGTTCCGCTTCACGTCGATTCACGCACAATCGCGTCCGTCGTTTCCGGCTGGACCGGCATCCCGGTCGGCCGCATGCTCGCCGACGAGATCCGCAGCATCCTCACGCTCAAGGAACGGCTGGCCGAGCGCATCGTCGGGCAGCCGCAGGCGCTCGACGCCATCTGCCGCCGCATCTCGACGTCGCGCGCGTCGCTCGAAGATCCCGCCAAACCGAAGGGCGTCTTCCTCCTCGTCGGGCCGACCGGAGTGGGCAAGACCGAAACGGCGCTGACGCTCGCGGACGTGCTCTACGGCGGCGAGCGCAATCTCATCTCTTTCAACATGTCGGAGTTCCAGGAGGCGCACTCGGTTGCCACTCTGAAAGGCGCGCCGCCGGGATACGTCGGCTACGGCAAGGGCGGGGTGCTCACCGAGGCCGTGCGGCGGCGGCCGTGGAGCGCGGTGCTGCTCGACGAGATCGAGAAAGCGCATCCGGACGTCGTCGATCTTTTCTACCAGGTCTTCGACAAAGGTGTGCTCGAAGACGGCGAGGGCGTTCCGGTCGACTTCCGCCACACCGTCATTCTGCTGACGTCGAACGCGGGCTCGGAAATCATCGCCGAGGCTTGCCGCAACAATCCGGCGGAAAAACGCGACGTCGATTCGATCGTCGAAGCGCTTCGGCCCGAACTGACGCGCCGTTTCCGGCCGGCGCTGCTGGCGCGCCTGGTGATCGTTCCGTACTACTCACTGCGCAAGCGCGAGGTGTTGCGCATCGTCGAGCTGAAGCTGCAATCGGTGAAGCGCCGCGTGCGCGAGAACCACAACGCCGAGCTGACCTACGACCCGAACCTGGTGCAGTCGCTGGCCGACCGTTGCGATCCCGAGAGCGGCGCGCGAGAGATCGACCGCATCCTCACACAGACCCTGCTGCCGGAACTGTCGACACGCATTCTGGAGAAGATGGCCAATGGTGTGAGCTTCTCCAAGATTCATATCTCGGTCGATGACATGGGGAGGTTTGTATGAGCATCATGGACGTCGACCTCGGGCCGCGGCCGCAGCAGACGCAGGCCCAAGGCCTCATCCGGAAAGCGATCGGAACCTATGTCTCGACGGTGCTGCTGAGAGATGGCCGCAACCTCGACGTCACTGTCATCGACTACATCATCGGCTGGGCCGCAACGTGGGCCGAAGATCAGATCGTGAACCCGTACTATCCGGCGCGGCTGCAGCCGGTCGAAGTCGCGAAACGGTGGGTGGACGGTTACGTGGTCTGGTTTGTCTCGACGGCGGATGACATTCGCACGCGCGTGAACCGTCAGCCCGATCCCACCCAGATCACGATCAACGGCTTTCTGATCGAAGCGCAGAGGTCGTACCGGAACATCCCATGGACCCTGACGATGATGGGGAGCGGCAGCAGTCTCTGGAATCACGGCGCTGTCACCGACACCATGTTGGAGCGCGTCAACATGAACATGATGGGCGAGACCATCGAGTCGTGGCAGCGGATCACCTTCAGCGGGTTTCCCCTCGACATGCCTTTGATCGTTACCAAAGCTTCGTCCAGGCTCACGCTCGGAGTCGAAGTTGTTCTCGATTGGTTGATTCCGCCCGATGTAGGTCACGGCCATCCGATGGCGACCATTCGTGCGTTGAAGGCCCTGGCCAAACCGTCGAACCTTCGCAAAGACCGTGACAACAGCGGGACAAGAAAGTCCTACCAGATCATTCACGGCGGGATGTGGGTCTTCGTTCTCGACGGCCCGTCGCAGAACACGGTGATCACGTTTTACAAGCAGGGGGTCTGATGAAACAACGGCAACGGCGCAGAATCAATATCGACGTCTTCACGGGGATCGTCGCCGCACTCGCTCTCGTCATCGTGAGCCTTTTGCTGGTGATCGCCGCCGGCATTGCCTACGCGGGTACCCACGCGCCGCACGCGCCGGAGGCCGTACAGCTTCTCCCGCGCTCGCACTTCGTCCCGCCGCCGTTCGCCGACCTCACGCCGGCGGCGGAAACTCCGGTCGTTGCCGAGACGCTGGCGCCGATGGCATCCGCCGCAGTCGTCGAAGTCGTCGCCGCAACGAACGTAAACCCCCTCGACGAGTGGTTGACCGTGCAGCCGCTGCCGATGCCCGACTGGAATGCCATCCAACTCGCGGCAAAGGATCCTGCACCGTTGGCGTCGTCGTACCGTCCGATGATCCGCGACGCAGCGCTGGCCCGCTCGCTTTCACCGGAGCTCGTCGAAGCGATCGCCCGCGTCGAATCCGATTTCAATCCCTACGAGGTCTCCGAGAAAGGCGCCCTCGGCCTCCTGCAGGTGATGCCGGAAACCGGCGCGCGCTTTGGCGTGGCGCGAGAGCGGCTCTTCGATCCGAAGGACAACATCGCCGCCGGTACCGCCTACCTTGCCTGGCTTCGCGACCACTACCGCGGCGATCTCGATCTCATCCTGGCGGCCTACAACGCCGGTGAAGGCGCCGTCGACCATCATGGCGGCATTCCGCCATTTCGCGAGACCCAGCAGTATGTGAAGCGGGTTCGTGCAGCCGTGCGTCAATTGGAGGCGCAGGTGAAGCGGATTCGCTCATGAGTGAGAGCACGATCGACCCAGAAGCGAACCCCTCACAAATGAATCGCGACGAGAAGTACTTTGAGCTTCTGATCAGCGAGAAACAACACGCTGATTCTGCGATCGTTGGCTATGCCAGTCTTCATGTGAAGGTATTCGGATTCTTTGGTGTAGGAATCACGCTGCTTGGCTGGTTATTCGGCGAACACGGCGCGACCGATAACACCGGTTTTGTCGCCGTAGCATTTGCGGTGATCAGTTGCGGAATCATCGTGCACGGCGTGTCAACCTACGCGCTGACTCTCGGCTATGTTCAGTGGAAGAACGAGATATTGAATCCGGCATTTCAAAAACTTCTCGATCTGCGTGAACCGCCCTTGACGGCAGTCCTCGCATGGGGCCACAGTGAAGCTCGGCGACCAACAACAGTATCCAGTTTCTTCTTGTCCATTCTGCATAAATGCGTCGCATCATCGTTGCTGATAGTCGCCGCATACAGCTTACCGTCGAGGGCTTGGAGCGTCGTCTTATTGGTGGCAGCGTGGTGCCTCATGCTGCTATGTGCGTGGGTCGAAATCGTGTCCTATCGCGCTATTAAGCGAGTGCTTGTGCAGCCTGTAATAGAAAAGACCGTGTGGGTGCGCGCCGGTTCGACGTAATCGTCGTCGTCATTCTCGCAGGACCACTACTTCAGTGGCTTCACTCCACCAGCAACGCGTACTCCGTCATCTGCCGGAGGTGATGCGCGACCAGCGCCTGCAGCACCGCGGGGATGCGTTGCGGTTCGCGGATGGGCTGGCCGTCGCTGCTGACGTCGAGCCGGCCGGCGGTGACCTCGGCATCGAGCAAGCGCACCAGATCGGCGTGACTGCGCGTGCCGTTCAGGTGCCGGACCATGAAACGCACGAACGGATCGTCGAGCCTGACGACGCGGTGATGTTGATTGGTCACCAGTAATCCCGCGGCCGCCTGGAGCCGGGCCAGCGCGGAAACTCGCGGGAACGCGCTGACGCCGCGCGCACAGTTCGGCGGCGACGCGTGCAACGTGATGACGCCGGCAGCGTGCAGCGACGCGAGCAGATCGGTCAGAGCGTCATCATCGGGAGGAGCTTCGTCGAGAAGCCGGGCGATGTTCGATCGCAACGTGTCGAATGCGATCGCCTCGGGCCACGCCGCGAAGAGCGCGGACAGCGCTGCCTTCGCCAGCGGATGGGCCGACGAGAACACCGCGCCGCGCTCGGTGCGGAAGCTCTCGCTGCCTGTGCCGCGCGGCTGGAGCGTGTCGGAAACCGGCTTCGCCCTCGACGATACGTACAACCGCCGCAGCTTCTTCGGTGTCACGTCGCGGTCGAGCCGCGCATTGGCGTGACAGAGCAACGTGCGTCGGAACATCCGGTTCGCCGCGAAGTCGACGTACTGCTCCAATTCGATACGGTCCGAGGTGAACTGGTGCAGACGCGCGGCAATATTCGGCGCGAGATTGTCCGCCTCCATCGCCGCCGGCTCGGCCTCGGATACGTACTGCAATCCATGTCCCGCGGCGCGCTCGGCAAACTCGTGAAAATAGATCGGCGCATTCGTCCGCTCGAGATATTCGTGGGCCAGATACGCCGGCCGGTGCCGGAATTCTTCGAAGTGCTCGCGTGCGGTGCGCAACATCAACGCGTGCGCATCGCCGCCGCCGGCCGAGGTCTCGGACAGGAACTGCACGAACTCGAACGCGCGTGCGGTGCGCTCGTCGCCATCCGGGAAATGCCGCGTGTGGAAGACGACCATGTCGCGCACCATTTCGCGGAGGTGCCAGCCGGGATAGGTGTTGTAGCTGATGTACGCGACGCCGTGCGGCGCGAGATGCGTGCGGCAGATCTCGAAAATCGCCTCCTGCACCTCGGGAGTGACCCACGAGAAAACGCCGTGGCAGAGGATGTAGTCGAATTGATTCGGGAGTGGGGAGTCGGGTGTCGGCGGTCGGAGAGCAGCGTCGTCCCGATTGTTCTCCGACTCCCGACCCCCGACCGCCGACCGCCGCGTCGTATCCACATCCAGAATGCTCATCACGCGCAGATCGAGGTTCGCCAGCCCCGCCTCGGCTACAGCCGCGCGCCCGCTCTCGATCTGTTTCGGCGAGAGGTCGATGCCGGTGAAGCGGCTCTCCGGAAATTCGGCCGCCATCGGAATCAGATTGCCGCCGTCGGCGCATCCCAGCTCCAGAACGCGGCAGCGTTGCGCCGGCGCGGGATCGAGTCCGTTGAGAATGGCCAGCGCCGCCAGGTGATCGGGATGCGTGTGATGCTGCGACG
This sequence comes from Acidobacteriota bacterium, assembly GCA_019247495.1. GTDB lineage: Bacteria > Acidobacteriota > Thermoanaerobaculia > Gp7-AA8 > Gp7-AA8 > JADGNZ01. Next base: position 118,784 of record JAFAOU010000132.1, on the reverse strand, counting down.
CGCTCGGGTAAGGGACGCTGTCGTACGCATCGCGCACGGCGCGCTCCTCATCGCGAATGCGCGCCAGATCGCCGGTCATGTCTTCGTTTCCACCGCAGTCCATGCATCCTGATCGAGATCGGGGAACGACACCTTGCACGTTCCGGCCGGAATGCCTTCGATACGCGCGCTTCCGTTCTCGTCGAGCGTGCCGCTCCTGATCGCGCCGCCGGGCAGCGCGATCGTGTATTTCTGATACGGAATCGGTTTGTCGTCTTCGCCGATGAGCTGTACCTCGATCCACGTGCGGAGGCGGAGCTTGTCGCCCGCCTTTCCCTGCTCGTGGACGAGCTGCACGTGGGCGACCTGCGCCGTCACTTTTTCTCCTGCGATCCTTCGTCCTGCGCGGGATCGTAGTACGACGTCAGCTTCGTCTTCAGTGCGTCGTCGGCCTTGCCGGTGACCTCGAGACCGAGGCGTTCCTGAAAGGCGCGGATGGACGACTCGAGATCGCCGCAGTCGAATCCGAGGTTGGCCAGACGCGCTTCGATGCCGGTGGTTTCGTCGAGTGGGTCCATGTATCCGATGCGAAGACTCCACACTTCGGCCGTGCCATCATCGAGCCAGACCGTGAGCGTGCCTTCGTCTGCATCGACCGGAACGGCGCGCTCGATGACGCCGTCGTCGGGAACGGCGCCTTTCGTCACGACCGAGTCGACGCTCAGCTCGTACTTCTTTCCCTTCAACGCGAGGCCGTTTGCGTCCTTGACCGCGAGCCGCAGCCACGCTTTGGGCCGCGTGATCTTGAACGGATGCTTCGCGTCGACGGCCGACGCCTCCTGCCGCATGACTCGATTGGGGATGAACACCTTGTCGCCGGCCATGAGGATGCCCGGATCGGGACGCTTTTTTTTCAGCTCCGCATTTTCCGGCGCGTTGACGATGTCCTCCCAGCCCTCCAGTCCGTTCTTCACCGCCAGCGCGATGAGCGTCTCGCCCTGCTTGACGTCGTGGAAAGGCAATCAGCTTCCTCCACCCGGCGTGTAGAGCGACTTGTCGAGATCGGGGAAAGAGACTTTTGCGGTGCCGGGATCGACGCCGTCGACGCGCGCGCGTCCCTGCCCATCGGTGCGCCCGGAGAGCGATGAGCCATCGGGCAACTCGACGAAGTACAACTCGTCCGCGACCGGCTTGCCCTCGTCGTCGATCAACTCGATCTCGATCCAGTGCTGCTCCTCGGCGGCCGGCGCGGTCTCCTGCGTGGCCTTGGCGGCCTCCTCATCCTGCAGCGGCGTAGCAGGTTGGGTCGTCGCCGCGGCCGCGGCCTGAACCTCCGTCTGCAGTGACGAAAAAAACGATTCGCTGCACGCGACGACCTGCAGCCCCTCGGCCACGACGCGGGCCGCAAGCTGTTCGAGCACGTCGCCATCAATCGGAATGACGCCAAGCGCCCGCCGCACCGCGGCAACGTTCATCGGATCGGCGAGCAGAGGCCGCAAAAAATCGCGCGCCGCGCCGACGTCGCGAAACTCGCGAATGTCACTGCGCGAAAGGATCTGCAAATGTGCGGGGCCGCGGTGGAGGAGGAGGCGCATGGGCAGCCGTTATTTTACGATGCGTGGTATCTTATCCATCTCTCCATCAATGTCGGCTTCCGTCGTAATCGAGCAGGGCGACACCGTGGCCCGTCTCGCAGAGCGTTTCGGCCTTGCGCCTGACACGATCTGGAACGACCCGGCCAACGCCGACCTTCGCAAGCTGCGCGCGGACATGAACATCCTCGCGGCCGGCGACGTGGTGGTGGTGCGCGACAAGGTCGCGCGGAGCGTCGCGGCGCAGACCGGCCGCGTGCACAGATTCCGGCGCCATGGCGTGCCGACGCTCTTCCGGGTGCGCGTGCTCGTCGACGGCAAGCCGCTCGGCGAGCAGCCGTACGTACTGGCCATCGACGACGGCCGCTACGAGGGGACCACCGGCGCGGATGGGTCGATCGAGCGCTACATCCCGAACGGCGCGCGTGCGGGCTCGCTCTCGGTCGGCCCGTCGTTCTCGGCCAATCTTAGCTTCGGCCACATGGACCCGATCGACACCGAGTCCGGCGTCGCCAAACGGTTGGACAACCTCGGCTTCCGCGGGCCATTGGATGCGGCGTTGCAGCGGTTCCGCGAGCTGCATGGCATGGAACCAGGCGGCATCGACGCCGCTCTTCGTGCGAAGCTGCAGGAGGCTCACGATACTGCCACGCCTGCGAGCGGCGTCTGAGGCGCGACCAATGAGCGCCATCCCGTTCGAGCAAAAAAGCATCTTCGAGAGTGAACTGCTGCAGTTTCTGGAGCCGACCTCCAGTCCGGAGCCCGCCGCGGGCGCCGAGGTGGTCCAGCAGGCGTTGCAAACACAGTTGAAATTGCCGGAACAGCGGTTGGAGCAACGGGTCGCCGCAATCAAGCACGCAACGACGCGCAAGAAGCTGGAGCCGGGACTATTGAAAGAGGCGCAGCAGGAGCAACAGCTCGCGGAGCTGGCGTTCAAGCTCGTCGAGCCGCAGTTGCAAGTGGCCTCCGCCATCGCCGGTTCCGGATATGTCAAGCCGCTTTCGCAGTCGATGGCGATCGGCACGTCGTTCAACACGATGAATGTCTCGAGCCGTTATTTCCGCGTGCTGGTATGGAACCTGGAGAACTTCACCAGCGACTCCCGGCCGCGCGGCTCGGCGCCGATCTCGCGCCGCCGCAACCAGGCTCGCATCGCCGCGGTGGTCGCCGCGGTTCGGAACTTTGGCGCCCGCCTTCTCTTCATCATGGAGACCGGCGCCGACGTCGGGCAGGCGACCACCGACATCGCCACGATGCTGCAGCAGACGACGGGAGCAGCGTGGGAACCGCTTACGACGCCGATGACGCACGAGCAGCCGAAAATGGCCGAGGTCTACGAAAACGTCACGCTCGGCCGTGTTTCCGGCCGCCGCGTGCTCGCCTTACGCCTGCTGGGAGACTTTTACGATATCGCGCCGAACCTCGCCGGCCTGCCCGAAGAGGTCACCATCGACCAGATCACCGACGCCTGCCACGTGCTGATCGATGCGTCGTCCTTCGTGAAGGGCCTCGGTGAGTCATACACGGGAGCGATCACGGAACTCTGCGACGAATGGCAAGACGACGTGATCGTGCTGTTGCTGCGGCTGCTGCACGGCGCGGCCGCGGCGCTCTACCAGACGGGCGTTCTCACCCTCCAGTCGCTTGAGGAGGTGATCGCGAGGCAGCTTCCGTCGACGCGGCAGCAGGTCGAGCAGAACATGGAGCGAGTGGCGACCGAGTATGACGAGTACCTCCAGACATTGACGAGCCTGCGCGATGACGTGGAGCCTGGCGTGCTCTCGGACTTACTGAAGCACACGCGTGAACGGGTGCCCTACCTCCGGCAGTTCGTCGGCACGGTCATGGCCAATCTATCCGCCGCGGCCGGCTGGCTGCAGTTGATCGAAGTCTTGCTCTTGTTCTTGATGAAGCACCGTGGCGGTGCGGACATCAAGCAGTTCTGTTCCGCGTCGCTGCTGCAGCCGGAGGAGCCGTTGGACCGAGTCCCGCTGATGGTCTTCCTCTGCACCGGCGCGCAGTGCGTCGATCTGCGGATCCTCGATCCCGGGCGCCGGAGCAATGACGACGATCTCCGCGCCGAGGCGCTGCGGCGAGTCGGCCTGGCGACCTTTCATGGAGAGACGTACGGCATCGTCTATTGCCCCCCGTTCGAGGGCGCCATGGAGCGGATCCTCGCGCAAGGCATCGACGATGACGGCGTGAAGCCGTGGCAGATCCTGAAGACTGTCGACGGCCAGGCAGTTTCGATCCAGGACCCCAGCCACCCGTTGAACTGGCGGTCGGCGCTCATCGCACACCTTCCGATCCGCGAAGGCGTGGTCCTCCCGATCGCTGTCTACCACACGCGGTACAGCGGCAGTAAGGTCATCAAGACCCTCGACCCGCGCTACGTGTCGGAGGAGAATACGGTTCTGGCCCGCTGCCGGAGCGTGCAGGCGGCGGCGCGCGCGGCGCTTCAGTTCGCCCTGGAGAACGGGCAGTTCCCCCCGCTCGTCACCGGCGACTTCAACATCCCCACCGAATATCTCGACGCGCTGCCCAATCCGGGCGGCAAAGGGGGAAAGTCGTGGCTGCGCAAGGAGACGCTACGCCGCGAGTTCGAACTGGCGATGAACGGCTGTGGATTCCTGCGCCACCGCACCGCGGGCGGCCAGCATCCGCGCACCACACTCGTCGCCTACCGCTCCATCGCCTCGGGCCAGCCGATCTACAGCCAGTCGTATGACGGCGTGTACGAGCCGCTCGGATTCTGCGGAGGCCTGGTGCGGGTCCGGAGCGCCGCGGTGCTCGTGCACGGCATCGTCTACGAGCCGCTCTTCGACGGACTGACCGGCCAATACACCGTCGCCGCCAAGGACAACCTCATCGCCGGCGACGAGGACGAGGAGGATGAAGGGGACACTGTCGCCGCCGACGCGGACGGGCAGCCGCAGGCGATGGAAGAGGAGGGACAAATGCAGCAGACATCGGTCGGCGTGGCATTTGCCGCCGAGACGACGCGCGTCTACTTGTCGTTGCTAGGTCGGATCTCGCGCCGCCTGCAACAGCTCATTCCCTGGCTGGAGCGTTCCGGCCGCGTCGGCGTTGTTGAAATCAAGCAGGCCGCACAGACCGACTTGCCTCAGCACGCCAGCACCCGTGGCGCTTGGTTTGAGGCGCGGTTCGCGGCCAAAGAATTCATATCGTTTGCGGCGGCCCATCCCGATCCGGACGACGCGCGCGATCCGCTCGAGCGGTTGAGAGCGGGCGTGCGGGTTTTCGCCTCTGCGGCTCCCGCGCGGGACCAGCCGACGTACGCCGGCCTGGCCGACCTGATCGACGAGGTTCTCCGCGAGCTCACCGCTATCGAGTGCAATTCCGAGGTCCGCTACGCCCTCGCCTACCGCGCGGTGGTCAGCGACCACATCCCGATGCTGATCGAGATCGACATGGAACCGGGGCGCGCATCGGTGTAGCGTTTCCCCATGGCCTTCACCCAAACCGAACAGCTCATCTCCATCACCACCCCGCTCGGCGCCGACAAGTTGTTGCTGCGCAGCATCCGAGGGGAGGAGCGCATCTCGGGGCTATTTCAGTTTTTTCTGGAGATGCAGTCCGAGGAGAAGTCGCTCGACTTTTCGAAGATCGTCGGCAAGACGGCGACGGTGACGATGAAGTTGGCGGATGGGACGAAGCGATACGTCAACGGCATCGTCGGGCGGTTCGTGCAGGCCGGGAGTGATGCGAAGCTGACTACCTACTACGCTGAGCTGCATCCGTGGTTCTGGCTGATGACCATGAGTGCCGACTGCAGGATCTGGCAGAACAAATCAGTCAAGGACATCGTCACGGGACTGTTCACGGAGCTTGGATTCACGGATTACAAGGACAGCTGCACCGGCACGTACACGGCGCTCGAATACTGCGTGCAGTACAACGAGACCGCGTTCGCGTTCGTGTCGCGGCTGTTGGAGAGCGCGGGAATCTTCTACTTCTTCACCCACGAAGACGGCAAGCACACGCTCGTCCTCGGCGATGACTCCTCGGCATTTGCCGATTGCGCCGGCGCGGCCAAGGTGCAGTACGGCGGCCACGGCAACTGGAAGCAGCAGAACGTCGTCTCCGGCTGCACGATCGAGGAGATGGTCATCCCCGGTAAGTACGCCGTCGATGACTTCGGATTCGAGACGCCTTCGACCGATCTGATGGGCAGCTCCGACAGCACCGTGGCCACGAACGGCAGCAAGCGCCGCATCTACGAGTTCCCCGGCGGTTTCGACAAGAAGGATGCGGCGGAGGGACTCTCGAAGCTGCGGCTCGAAGAGCGCGAGGCGCCGCAGAAATCGCTGCGCGGCGAGAGTTTTACGCCGGCGTTCACGGCGGGCGGTAAGACCACGCTGGAAAAACATTACCGCGACGACGTCAATGCCGCGTATGTGTTGTTGCGCGTCTCGCACGCCGGGACGAACGACGACTACACGAATTCGTTCGAAGCATTTCCGGCCACGCTCGCGTACCGTCCGCCGCGCGTCACGCGCAAGCCTGCCATCGCCGGAACGCAGACGGCCATTGTGGTCGGCAAATCGGGCGAGGAGATCTGGACCGACAAATATGGCCGCGTGAAAGTGCAGTTTCATTGGGACCAGCTCGGAAAGAACGACGAGAACAGCTCCTGCTGGATTCGCGTCGCGCACGGCTGGGCTGGGAAGAGCTGGGGACAGATGTTCCTGCCGCGCATCGGGCAGGAAGTCGTGGTCACGTTCCTCAACGGCGATCCCGACCGCCCGCTCATTACCGGCTCGGTCTACAACGCGGAACAGACCGTTCCGTACACGCTGCCGGCCGATCAAACGAAAAGCACGATCAAGAGCAATGTGTCGAAGGGCGGCGAAGGCTTCAATGAAATCCGCTTCGAAGATAAGAAGGATTCCGAGGAGATTTTCGTCCAGGCGCAGAAAGACGCGAATGTAACCATCAAGAACAACGAGACGCGCAAGGTCGGCTTTGATAAGAAGGACAAAGGCAATCAGACCATCGACATCTATCAGGACCGTACTGTCACGCTCGACCAGGGCAACGACAAGCTGCAGGTCAAGACCGGCAACCGCACGCTGCTCGTCGACACCGGCAACGATACGTACACCGTGGCTGGCACGCGCGACGTGAAGGTGACGAAGAAAGAGACGCACACGAACGAGGACGAGTTCGTGCAGAAGGTCACGAAGAATTACACGCTGACGATCGATGGCGACCTGGCCATTACCGTCACCGGCAAAGTGACGTTCAAATCGACCGGCGACATGTTGCTCCAGTCGACCGGAAAGCTCGACGCGAAGGCCACCGGCGATCTTTCCACGACCGGTATGAACATCACAAACAAAGCCACGACCGATCTCAAGAACGAGGCGATGAACGTGACGAACAAAGCCAGCGTAAATCTCAACAACGAAGGCGCAATGGTGGCCAGCAAGGCGTCCGGCATGCACAACGTGGAAGCCAGCGGGATTCTGACGGTGAAGGGGAGTCTGGTGAAGATCAACTGATCAGCGTCGCGGTCACAAATCCCGCCTTGTGTGGCAGCGGCGCGTGATGGCGGGTTTCTCGACGCAGTAGTACATCCTGTTGCACCGCTTCGTGACGTCGGCCAGTTCGAGCCAGAAGACCGGGGAATCCGTCTCGAAGGTGCTATGCCCGTCGACGTCGCGCTGTGTGACACCCCGTACGGTCGGCCGCACCTGCACCTCGGGCGGCGCGAACGAGTAGCCGCGTCCATAGCGGCCCCACGGGTTGAATACCTGCACGTACTTCCGGCCCGCGGCGTCGGTGTGTGTGTCGAGGATGGCGTACGCATGCCGTCCCGCCAATCCCCTCGAAACCGGCTCTCCGCTCGATCCCGGTACCGGCTCGGCCGTGCCGATCTCCTGCCTGGTGCCGAAACAGAGCGGCGACCGCCTGGCCAGATCACTTCGGATCCGCTCGAACAACGCCAGTTGCGCGGCGTTGTACAAGCCCGTCCCGCGCTTCTCGGCGAAGATGTGCCGGGCCCGTACCCAGGCTAGAAAGGCGGCCACCGCGTCAGCGATCCGCACCTGGGTCCCGCCCATGGCGTTCCAGCGGGCGGCGTGGATCACCGCGAGGTTGTTGAGATGGGTGGCGAAATCGTTGTAGCGGTACACGCCTCCGAGGCCATTCTGTCCGGCGAAAGCCACCATGAAATCGGCGTAGGCCCGCGTGACCGCGTTGGCGATCCATCTGCTCCAGATGACGTAGTACAGCACGTACGCGCTCGCTACGCCCGCAACTCCGCCGAACACTTGCTGGACCGTGGCGAAATCCAAATCCTCTCCCTTCAGCATCAGTTTGAATTTGGCGAAGTCGGGGCTGGCATCGTCGTAGTGGTAGGGCACCGGGTCGATCGTTTCGTAGGTGGCGTCGACGCCGAGGAGAATCTTGAACGCCTGCGCGCACGATCCGCCCGCGAGATGTGAGTACGACGGATGGTCCGGATCGAACGTCAGCGCGGAGTCATCGTCGCCGGTCTTGCGATAGCCGCTCATCGCCTTCTCCATCATCGCCGGCCAGAGGCCGCCGGTGGAATGCAGGGTGATGCCGCCGCGGACCCGCACCAGCGATTTCTCGATGCGCAGATACAAAGGATTCCCGGCCATGTCGTGAAGCCGGACCAGCACGTGCGATCCGAGATCGAACATCATCAGCTCGATGACGAGCGGGCCTCCCATATAGAGAGTCGCCGCAAGCGAGGCCAGGAACCAGCAGTCGCCCATCTGGTTCTGATGGACGTCGGCGATCTCAGGACGCCGCGCGAAAAGCTCCCCGGCGCTCGCGTCGACGTGCTCCGGCCAGAGAATGTAAGGAACGGCGATGCCATGCGCGGCGAGACCTTGCGTCGCTTCCCGGACGCTCGACGGATCGACTCTGATGTCGATCGCGGATGTACCAGGGGGAGGTGGTCCGAGTCGGCCTCGAGGCATAGGAGAAATGGACGGCGGTCATTCTAACGTATCGCTTTCTGCGGGAAGGGATCGCCGCTCATGTCCTTCGCGCGGTCACCGCATGTACGGCGTACTCCATCGTGCTGCGATCGTGCAGACGCAGGCGCCACGGAACAGATGGCTGTTCGGAGACGATCTGCAGTCCGGCTTCTTCGAGGATGCGGCGGAGTACCGGTTCCGAGGCGCCGTGGTGCGGGCCGCGCTGGGAGTGGCCGCCGAGCCACTGTTCGACCGGCGTCGCGGATGACGACCAGTCGTACGGCGTGGCGATGATCGCGGTTCCGTTGGGGCGCAGGATGCGGGCGATCTCGGCGATTGCGTCGTGCGGGGAGGCGACGCAGTCGATGACGTTGATGCTTTGCGCGTAGGCGAATGTGGCCGGCGCGAAAGGGAGGTTGGCGGCGTCGCAACACCAGAAGTCGATGAGCTCCGAGCCCGCCACCTCGCGCTCTTCGCGGTCATAGACCAATCCGACGCGGCGCCGCGCGTAGCGCATGCGCCCCTCACGAAGGGCAGCCGATGCAATGCGAAGCATCGCGAAGTTGAAATCGACGCCGACGGTCAAATGCTCTTTCGCCAGCGCGAAGGTGCTCGTGCCGACGGCGCAGCCGATGTCGATCGACGGACCGTCAGGGACGACGTCGAATGACAGCGGCGGCGAGTCCGCGTAGATGCCGGCGTGCTGCCGAAGCGTGTCGTACGCCGATCCCGCGCCGAGGACATCGCCGATCAGGCTCTCGATCTCGGGCGAGAGATCGTCGCGCATCAGCACCTGCAGCGGATTCGCAGAAAGCCATGCCCGGATGTTCGCTACGAAGATCGGGATCGCGTCGATGATCGGATACTCGCGCAGGCATTCGCCGTTCGTGCAGGCGGCAATGCCTTCGAGGACGTCGTCGCCCGTTTCGCGGATGGCCGATGTGATGGCCACCGGTGCGCTGTGGCAGACGACGCAGAGAGGCCGCAGCGCTTCGAAGTGTCTGCGCCGCACGGGATCACCCTCCGATCATGACGGTGACGCAGCCGGGTGGAAGGATTTTGCCGACCGGTCCGGGGATCGGCGCCACGCATGAGGTGTGCGCGCTCATGTCGTTCGCGCGCGCGGCCGGCATGTTGCCGATCAGCACCGTGGCCGAGCCGAGCGCGATCATCCCGGGTCCGCCGGGAACGCAGCCGGGCAGCATGCACGGCGCGGTGGTGTCGGTGAGGCGCGCGGCTGGCTGACCGCCGATCAGCACTGTGAATTCGCCCTTGATGATGGCCAGCGGAAGCGCGGGGTGGGCGGACGGCGTCGGCACCGGCGCGGGGGGATGGATGGGCGCATGGCAATGCGGCGAATCCTGCCGAACCATGTCGCCGACGCGGGCTGCGCTGGGCATGGGGCGAGTATAGCGCTCTGATATTCTCGACTCGTATGGCGGAGATCGAGGAGCGCGTCGATCGCGATGAGGCGGGGCGCGTGACGCGACGCTATCACCTGATTGACGGACAACTCGAAGGCGAGTGCGCGGTCTACAACGCCGAGGGGTGGATCGCGCAGCGCAGCAACTTCAAAGAGGGACTGCTCGACGGCGAGATGACCCAATACGACGCTGATGGCGAGATCGCCGCGGCGATGCACTATCGCGCCGGCAAGCTCGAAGGGGAGTCGCGATTCTTCGATCGCGGACGCCCGCAGTTGAGCGCGCAGTATCGCGACGGGCTTCCGGATGGCGAGACGGTGGTCTACGGCGAGAACGGCAAGCCCTCGGCGAAGTCGCAGTATGCCGCCGGCAAGTTGCACGGACTCTCATCATGGTACCGGCCTGACGGCACGCTGTTGCGCACGGCGAAGTTCGTCGACGGGAATCCCGACGGCGATCCGATCGAACACGACGAGCGCGGGCGCCCGAAAAACGCCCCTCGGAAGTAGCCGATGAAGCATTCGATGGTGACGTTCCGCCTCCATCGCACGGCCGTCATCTTCATCATCATCGGATCGCTTCTGGCCGCGTTGCTGATCTTCGCCGCCGGGTACGTCCTCGCAATGCGCCGCCGACCGGTTGTTGCCGCGGTTCCCGCGGTTGCGGCGTCCGCTCCCGCGCCCCCTGTAGCCGCCGCGCAACCTGCGCCGAAAGTCGAAATGCTCGCCGTTCGCGTCGGCATCTTCGATTCTGAAGATGACGCGAAGACGCTCGCCCAACAACTGGCCGCACGCAAGCTGGACGCCGTCGTGGTGCCGCTGACGACGTCCGGCGGCGTCAAGCTTTTCACGGTGGAGGTCGGCCAATACCTTACGCGCGCGGCAGCCGCGGCTGCGGCGTCAGCGCTCGCAGATGACGAGCATCTGCAGGGAGCCGTCGTTCCGTCGGGCAGGTGAACGCGTTATCGCGACATCGCCAGAGTCGTAACCAGGATTGCGGTAACTGCGGAGGCGAAGATAAACGAGATATTTGCTCGATGCAGCCAGTGTCGTTTCTTGCCTGCAATAGCGTCGATACTCTCACACCACGCCTTGATGGACTCCGATATCGAATCAGCGAGGGCGATTGATGAATCGCATCCCCGCAGTAACTTGAATATGCGATGCACATTGAAATCCTTTGGTACCGAACAGAGGACTGTCGCCGCGCAAAACACGACTGCGAGAAGCGGAACGAACGACGGAACCAACAGCCACGTCGGTATCGATCCCTTCAGGCTGCCAAAACTAAACACGGCGAGGTAGACGCCCTGAAGAAGGGCACTTACTGCAATGAGTTGCCTGGCCGCGTCGTCGTAGCGAGCCATGATCTCGCGCGGTTCGTCAATTCTGGCCTTTATCCATGTTTGAACGAAGGTTTCCGTAGCACTATAGGAATCGGTCGCTGAGGAAGAAGCCGGCATTTGAGCAATCGTCATTGCACGTTTCCTTTCATTACGCGAATTCCTCGCTCGTATCACCAATCACTACTTTGCCACGCCGGGCGGAGTCCGCAGCGCTGGTCCCTATGGCACCGTCACCGGTTTCGTCGCGCTCGAAGAGCCGCCCGCGTTGGTTGCCGTGAGCGTCACGTTGTAGGTTCCCGGGGCCGCGTAGGCGTATGACGGATTCTGCGCCGTGCTGCGGGCGCCATCGCCGAAGTTCCATGACCAGCTCGTCGGTGAGCCGGTCGACGTATCCGTGAACGTCACGACAAGACCGCTGCTGGAGAACGTGAAATTCGCGGTGGGGGGTGCGGTGAGGGTCACCGCGGTGCTCTTGCTGTTCGATCCCGAGGCATTCGCTGCGGTCAGCGTGACCGTATACGTCCCGGCCGCGGCGTAGGTGTGCGTCGGATTCTGTCTCGGATCGGTGGCGGTGCCGTCGCCGAAATCCCACGACCAGGTCGTCGGAGTTCCGGTGGAGCGGTCGGAGAAACTGACGTTGAATCCGTTGGCGGTATAGGTGAAGTCGGCCTTTACACCGGCGGCGATGACGACCACCTGACTGCTGCTGTTCGAGCCGGCGGCATTCGTAACTTTCAACGTCACCGTGTAGGAGCCGGCGCTGGCGTAGACGTGCACCGGGTTCTGCGATGAGGCCGAGGCGCCGTCGCCGAACGTCCAGGCCCAGGCGGTGGGATTGCCGGTCGACTGATCGACGAAGTTGACCTGATTGCCATTGACCGTCGCCGAGAATTTCGCGGCGGGCGGTGTTCCCGGCGTAACCGTCACCGGCTTGCTGGTGCTGCTCTCGCCGGCCGCGTTCGCCGCCTTCAGGCTGACGGTGAACGTTCCCGCCGCCGCGTAGGTGTGCACGGGGTTCTGCTCCGTGCTCGTTCCTCCGTCGCCGAATGCCCACGACCACGAAGTGGGAGTTCCAGTCGAGCGGTCGACGAAGTTCACTTTCAATCCGGCGTCCTGGAAATCGAAGTCGGCCTGGGGTGGCGCTCCGATCGTTACTACCTTGCTGGTCGTGTTCTCGCCCGCGCCGTTTTTCGCCGTCAGGCTGACTGTGTACGGTCCGGCCTCTGCGTAGGTATGAATCGGATTCTGCTCCGTGCTCGTGCCGCCGTCGCCGAACGTCCACGACCACGACGTCGGATTGCCGGCGGACTTATCGACGAAGTTGACCTTCTTTCCGACTACCTGGAAGTCGAACGCCGCCTGCGGCCCCGTGCCGAGCGATACGGTGACGAACTGGCTCTTGCTCGATTGCCCGCCCGCGTTGGAGACGATCAGCGTCACGGGATACGTTCCGGCCACCGGATAAACATGAGTCGGATTCTTCTCCGTGCTCTCCGTCGCGTCGCCGAACATCCATCGATAACTCGACGGCGAGCCGGTCGAGGCATCGGTGAACAGGACGGTCAGAGCATTCGCCGAGAAGGTGAAGTTTGCGACGGGCACCGCCGGAGCGGCGACGATCGGCAGATTGAGCCGGCCGATGTTCGTGCCGCTCTGCGCCAGGATGTTGGCGATGCCGGCATCGCTGCCGGCGAAAAATTCGACGGTTGCTTTGCCACCGGTGAATACAGTCTTCGCGAGGAGAACCGGCTTTCCGGCCGCGTCGATGCCGAAGCTTCCGATGTTCGTGTTCACCGCGACCTCGGTTCCGTCAGCCGGCGCGGTGCCGTCCGCGTGACGCGCCGTAATGTGCAGCGGCGTCCCCGTGCTCGTGCCGGCGATCATCTGGTTCACGTCGGAGCTGATGGTCACCGTGAATTGCGCGGCGCCGGGGGGCCCACCGGGATCGGTCGGAAGAACCGGGTTTTCATGGTGTCCGCTGCATGCCGAGGCAAGGAGCACCAGCGCGAGAAGTCGCGTAATCCGGAAGGGGAGCATGATTTGAGCGAGGGACGGCGATGAATTGTATCGTGCGTCTTGCCGGCGGCCAACGTCTCTTTTATCCCTCTCGCCGCATCGGTATCGTCTCCTTTATCCCGCCCTTGACGCCTTCAGGAGTGACACTTAGAGTGCCCGCCATGAAGATCTTCGCGTCTGTGCTATTGCTGGTTATCGCCATTCCTGTGTCTGCTCAAACAGCTGGCGATCCAAGCGCCCGCGCAGCCGGCATGGGCGGCGCGTTTGTCGCGCAGGTCGACGATCCCTCGGCCATCTACTACAACCCCGGCGCGCTCGGCCTGTTGAAAAAGAAGAAGGGCGCGACGGCCGGCGCTTCCTATACCAAGCATGCCGAGGGCCTTTTTCAGGGACTGCCGCCGGGCATTGCCGCCGGCACTGCCGCGAAACAGAAGAGCGGCGCGACGACGTTGCCATTCGTCTTCGGCACTGCCCCGCTCGGCGGACATCTGGTCAGCGGCATCGGGATCTATTCACCGCTGCGAATCGATTCGAAATGGGCAACGCCCGAAACGTATGCGGGCCGCTTCCTCGCCACCAACTCACTCATCCAGGCGCGCGATATCGCCACGATGTTCGGCGTGAAGGCGACACACTTCGGGATCGGCGCCGGCGCCATCATGCGCACGTCCAGCATCGCCTCGGACCGCCGCCTAGGTTCCACTCTGGACGGTACGATCCGCGACGTGGCCACGCTGCAGATGAAAACCGACGATGTGCGCGCCTACGGCTGGAGCGCGGGCATGCTGATTCGTTCGAGCCCTGCATTCTCTCTCGGCCTGACCTACCGCAGCCGGATCCGCGCGGACTACAACGGCGCCGGCAAGCTGACGCAGATCCCCACCGGCAACGCGCAGTTCGACCAGCTCGTCGCCGCCAGCTTCCCGTTTGGAAAGGACCTGGCGTTGACGTCCGCATTCGAGTTCCCCGCGCAAGCCACCGCCGGCGTCGCATTCGCGCTCGGCGCGCCGCTGCTGCTCGAGATCGACGCCACACAAACGGATTGGAGCGGCGTAACCGCCGTCCCGTTCACCTTTCCAAACACGACAAACATCAGCTCCATCGTTCCGTTGCGCCTCAAGAAAGCGACCGACCTCCGCGCCGGCCTCCGCTTCGCTTTCCCCACCGGCCCCCACATCCGCCTCGGCTACGCAATCCTGAAAAGCCCTCAGCCAAATGAGACGGTCGGCGCCTTCCTCTCCACCGCGAACCGCAACACAATCACCGCCGGCTTCGGCCTCGACTGGCTAGACCTCGCCGTCGCCTGGACCCAACAAAGCGAGCGCTCCATCACCACCAACGTCGATCAGCTGAACGGCCGCTATCGCGGCAACGAATGGGCCGTGATCATGTCGGTGACGAAGTAAACGGATCGATCGAGTGCGCCGGAGGGATGTACCCAGCGAGGACCTTGCGACCCAAAAGCCCGCCCAGAGGGCATTCGACCGCTTCCAGAAGATGACGCGGGCACTGTTCCGCGTCGATAAGCGCGACGTGCCCGAAGCATGAGCCGAAGAAGCGCGCGGGCGCAGTCGAACGACAACGATAGGGATACTCATCGGCCCGTATTGCCTGTGCTTTTTTGCAGTAGCACGCGCAAAGTCAGAGAGCCGTCTGGCACTTTAGGTTGATCCGTAAGCGAATGGGCTGGACAGTTGAAGCCTGCCGCAGCAAAGGCCTGTTGAAGATACACTGCGTGCGGTGGCGCCGAATTAGGGCCAGCTACAATCATGTCCAACTCCGGAATATCGTCGCCCGGCTTAGCTGGCATCACCATCACGTTCTGGGACGATGTCTGCCAACCAGCAGACTCCAGCATGCGAACAATTTCACCGGCGAATTCGCTCGGCTCGCGATCTCTAATATCGCATTGAATCTCGACAGAGCAACAGGCCCCCGGCCAATGATTGCTAAGAATGCTGCTCGTTGTACGTCGCTGAAATGTCGCGCTGGTTTTCCACCGCTAACGGATACATTGCCGAACGCCTGAATTCCGCCGGGCGAGTTGACCATAGTTTGGGACAACGTGCGTGGAACGGGTTCGCTGACGCGAACATCTTTAATATGAAGTTCCCGTTGCGATTCCAACAGCACCTTGAATCTCAAATCAGGCGTAAAAACGGGCTGAGATACGTCGAACTGATAAACGCTCGGGATGTTGTGTCGATCACTAGACATCAGCGCTGGGCCGCCCATGGTCGTATCCACCTGCTCGACGGAAAGCGTTGCGCTGTCGATCGGACCATCACAAGTAATCTCGATATGCGGGGTGCTGATTGATGTCGTCGTTGTCAACGTCGCCTCGATTGCGTAAGGCGATGTGGCAGAATGACGACTCGCAACCCGTTCCGCCGTCCACGTGCTGTTTGGGTGTACTACGGCCACGCGATGAACCTCAGCCCGGTGAATTGTCGCGTCAGAAGCATCCGTTGCGCCGACTGTTTGTGTCGGAAGGTGCCGAGCCACTTCAGAGGCGATTTCTTGAGCGGTCGGCACCCGCTGAATCACCTCTGGCTTCGGTTTCTTCTCAAGACGTAACGTCCATCGTAAACCTTCCGGATAGACTACAAAGACGCCGATGGCTACTAGAATCGAGGCTAGAATTCGCCACCATTCGGGTTCGTCTGATCGCGTAGCCCAGACTAGGGTCATAAAGCCTAGGGTTACCGCCGCAAGCGTGAACGCGATACGCGCCTGCGCATAGTCAGGAGAGGCGATGCCCATGACACCAACGCCCCACCCTACAAATACGGCGGTAACGATACCGACAACCGTCCACGCGATCGCGATTCCAGACATCCGCCTACCCTACTCCCGCCACCCGCCCGGCACGAAATCCTCGATAGGACCGACTCATCCCAGAGAGAGTACGCCCCTCTCGCGAGGGTGCGTCAAGTACATTGATACCCAAATTAGGACACTACCAGCAGTAGTGGATGCTTGCATACAACAGCCACGGCCGCTAGAAACAGAAATCTAAACCGAGGAAGACCCCAGACCACAAGACCGATAACCCGTTTTTGGCAGAACTGGATGTGCACAACTTGTTTCCATGACGGCGATTCGCGGGCAGGATGCGATTGCCGACGACTCGCTGCCGGCTTACGCGGCGCCTTTCCTGGAGCGCATCGGCCTCTCGAATGCAGCTAGAAAGAGGTTCGAACTCGTTGCGGTATGGTCTGCCATCGTTCAGCTACGTTTCTGACCAACAAGTTGACTGACGAAGAGTCCACTCCTACCTCGCCCTCCTCTTCAACGTCGCAATCAGTTCCCACAGGCTGATCATGTCGGCCCGCGCTTCGCGGATCAGTGTGTCCTGTGCGATCGCGCCTTCGAGGAGATCAGCGAGGACGGGGGAAGGGATGTCGGGCTCGGGGCTCTGCATCGCGCCGCTGCGGAGGCGCTTGATGGTGCGGCGGACTTGGGTGTGGGTGACGCCGGGGGCGAGCCAGGGGTATGCACCGGTTACGCTGGCGAGGCGGCGGAGCAGCGCCTCGAGGCGCCAGCTGGCTTCGTATCCAATGATTTCGCGATGTCTTTCTCTCATCTTCGTTTTCCTTTGACGGAGGAAACGACCGGGCGCGCTTGAACGCGCCCGGTCTCCCTCCCATCACATTAGGGTTCTACTGCCTTCGGCGGCGTCACGGGCGGGGGCGCCGGCGTGCCGGGAGTCTGCGCCGTTTTCTTGCGGCGCTTGAAGCTCTTCAGACGACGGATCTCCTGCACGTGCGGCACGAGGACGGCGTGCGCCGGGTCGCGCGCCAGCTGCGAGCCGATCGAAAACGCTTGCGAAGCGATCAGTGCGATGCGCTGGCGGCGGATGAGGTTCGCTCCGGCGATGCCGCTCAACATGGCCCGGAATTCGTCCTCCACTGCCGTCCAGCGGTTCGCATCCTCGATCATCTGACGCACGTCGTCGGCCGGTTGCCCGACCGCCTGCGAGACGTTGTCGAGCGCTCCGATGACGTTGATCGACGCTTGCAGAACCGGATTGGACGTCCGCGTACGGCTGCGCAACGTTATGCGTTGCGCGCTCGTCAACGGCGTGACCTCGCCGATCTGCGCACGCATGGCGCGCAATCCCTCCACGACTGCCTCGGGGGTGAGTAGCGGCACCGTCGACGGGACATCCGTGGCGGCGGCCGTGTTCGTGACTTCGTGATTCGTAGACATTGTCTGGTCCTCCTTAGACCATCGGTTCAGGCCGGAGGGAACCAACGAGCACCCTGTGCACGAGTGCAGGCGGCCACCGGCTGGAGGAGACGACTACGCGCCGCTCTTCCGGTTGATGTTTTCCCGAAGTGCGCACACTTCGAGAGCCCACGGCAGGAGGAGCAACGCTCGACTCCCGCAGGGATGAGAACCGCACTATCCAGCGCACCTTCTCACCCGTTGGCCGCCGGGAGCGAGGGGCTCTCACGAGCGCCAGCTCCCATAGTCGTCAGCCGGCTAGCCAGCTCACGAGGCGACAAGGTAGGGCTGCGTTTTTGCGAAGTCAAGTCTCAAAATTTGACGTATCACGCTCGCGCACAGGCCGATACACAGCGCGCACAGGGCAATGCACAACGCGCACAGGCCGATACACAGCGTGCACGGGGCGATACACAACGCGCACAGGCCAATACACAGCGTGCACAGGCCGATACGCAACGCGCACTGGCCGATACACAGCGTGTACAGGCCGATACACAGTGTGCGCGAGGCGAAACGCAGCGTGCGCGAGCTGCTCGCGGTGCGTCCGGCTGTGAAAAACCTTGTCCGCAGCTGACGCAGACAGGACGCAGATAGAGGAGGGCTCTTCATCTGCGTTCCACCTGCGTCATCTGCGGATAAACGTTCTGTTTCCGCCGATCCCTCTTGACAGTCACGTGCTGCGGTGCTATATATACCTATATCACACGTGATGGACGGAGAATCGATGGACGCCTTGATGGAGATGCAGCCACTGACGGAGAGCGACTTCTCTGACTCTCCGATTTGGCAGGATGTGCTGGCCCAGGCGGTGACGGGGGAGCTCGTCGCCGCGATGAACTACGAAGCGCTGGCCGGGATCTGTGACGATCCCGAAGAGGCCGGGCAGGCCTGGGAGCATTCGGCGATCGAGCGGTCTCATGCCGTGGCCTTCGCGGCCGCGGGACGCAACATCGGAGTGGACGTCGTCAGCAATGTCGACGGAAGACATTGGAAGCGTCTCCGCGAGGCGTTCCTGCGCTGCGTCGCAGAGCGCGACATTATCGGCTGCCTCATCGTCCAGGAAATCATGCTGGAATCGTTTGCACTGGCCAGCTACGCGCGCGTCGCGATCGTCGCGCCGGGGAGTCTGGGCAAGGTCTTCGGTGCCATTGCGGCGGACGAGCAGGAACACGCCGATCACGCCATGGCCATCCTCAAAGCGGAGCGCGACGCCGACCCAGAGCGCTTCGACGATAAGTTGCACCGGCTGCATCTCGAGGTGATGACCACTCTGGCAGCGATGCTGGCGAAAGAGTGCAAGGACGGACATTGCGAAGTGTGCCAGTCCAGTTGCGTGAAGCCGTCGTTGTTCGAAGTCAACCTCAGCGCCGCGCTGCTGCGCGGAGCATCGCTGCAGCAGTACATAAAGACGCTCGACGCGTTGGGCTTGCCCGGAGAGGTCACACTCGCATGGATTGCACAGT
Source organism: Acidobacteriota bacterium (assembly GCA_019247495.1). GTDB lineage: Bacteria > Acidobacteriota > Thermoanaerobaculia > Gp7-AA8 > Gp7-AA8 > JADGNZ01. The sequence goes on along the minus strand of JAFAOU010000132.1, from coordinate 99,758 downwards.
TGCCGGTATAGCGCCATCGGCTGCGCCGCAAGTCGATTTCGCCCTGGTCGGACATCCGGAGAGTTGGAGCGCAGCGGCGGACGTCTTCTCGGCTCTGCGCGGACCGGAGCAGACGCCGCTGCCGGACGATGAGATCAGGGACATCCTTCCGTGGATTCCGCCCCGTGCCGTCTGCCGCGTGGCGGTGAAGTCGATTGCTGCTGCCGAGGCGCATGGCCTTTACATCGACTCGTTCATTCCTCCTGACCGCTTGGATGCCGGCTGTGTGCAGGAGAACCTGACGCGGGTTCGTGCTGCCGCGGCGTACGCAATCAAGGCAGGAGCCCGCATCGTCAGCCTCGGCGGATTCAGCTCCATTCTCTTGGAGGGGAAGTTCGATCAGCTCCCGCCCGGACGCGCCACGGTCTTCACCACCGGCAATACGCTGACGGTCGCGTTCATCGTTCAGGGCATCGAGAAGATGTGCGCGCTGCAGGGGCGGAACCTTTGGCAATCGACGCTGCTCGTGGTCGGGGCAACCGGAGACGTCGGTTCGGGCTGCGTCCGTTGCCTGGCAGGGAAGGTGAGACGTGTGCAACTCGTCGCGCGCAATGTCGAGCGGCTTCGCCGGCTGGCGGTAGAACTCGAAGGCGAAGGCGTCGAGATCGAGATCGGAACGGACCTCGCGCAATTCTCCGAGCAAGCCGATCTCGCGATCTGCGCGGCCAGTCTCCCGTCGCCATCCCTTTTGCTGGACAACATCGCGGCCGACGCCCTCGTTTGCGATGCCGGCTACCCCAAGAACCTCTCCCCCGATGCAGAGACCTCCCGGGCCACCGTTTTTTTCGGAGGGCTTGGACAGATCACGGGCGGATTGACGTTCGACCCCGATCTTCGTGGAATCCTGAACCATCATCCGTTCCCCGATGTCGCTCACGGATGTCTGCTGGAAGGCATCGCTCTGACGCTGGAAGGAAGGTTCGAGTCCTTCTCCCGCGGAAGGGGTGCAATCACGCCGAAGCTCGTCGAGGAAATCGAGATGATCGCCGCGCGGCACGGGATTTACCTCGCGCCTTTTTTCAACGGCGATGGACCCCTGCCGCTTACAATGAAATGACGCTACCGAATGGACCGCGAGTGGGACGACACACAACCAATCTATCGCCAGCTTCGGGGCCGCATCGTGGCCATGATCCTGGAAGGGTTGCTCAAGGAAGGCGATGCCATCCCATCGGTCCGTACCGTGGCCACTGACTACCGGCTCAATCACCTCACAGTTCTGAGAGCCTACCAGGAGCTCGTCGACGAGAACCTGGTCGAGATGCGGCGCGGCCGCGGAATGTTCGTCAACGCCGGCGCGCGCGAACTTCTTTTGCGCAGCGAACGGCAGAAGTTTCTGGAAGAGGAGTGGCCGAGGATTCAGGAGAGGATTCAGCGGCTGGGGCTGACCGCCAAGGAGCTCCTCAAGCATCGCCGGGAGAAGCGCTGATGGCGGTCATCGAGGCGCGGGGCATTCGAAAAGCATTCGGGACCACGATGGCGCTCGACGGCGTCGATCTGCGCGTCGAGGAAGGGCGCATCGTCGGCCTGATCGGTCCGAACGGCGCCGGCAAAACCACGGCGCTCAATACGATTCTCGGTCTCACGCAATACGAAGGGCAGCTCGCTGTGCTGGGGCGCGACCCGTGGACCGCGCGCGCACAACTGATGCGCGACGTCGCCTACATCGCCGACGTTGCCGTGCTGCCGCGCTGGATCCGCGTTTCTCAACTGCTCGACTACGCCGGCGGCGTGCATCCGCGATTCGATCGCGCTAAAGCCGAGGAGTTCCTGGGCAGGACGGCGATCAAGCGAAACGCCAGAGTGCGGGAGTTGTCCAAAGGGATGGTGACCCAGCTTCACTTGGCGCTGGTCATGGCTGTTGATGCCAGGCTGCTGGTGCTGGACGAACCGACGCTCGGACTCGATATCCTCTACCGCAAGCAATTCTACGACTCGCTGCTGAACGATTACTTCGATCAGAGCCGCACCATTCTGGTGACCACGCACCAGGTCGAAGAGATCCAGGACGTGCTCACCGATGTCGTGTTCATCAATCGTGGCCGCATTGTCTTCGGTTCCAGCATGGAGCAGTTCGAGTCTCGCTATCTCCAGGTGGTGGTTCGTCCGGACAGTCTTGCCGCCGCCCGAGCCCTGCGGCCGATCTCCGAGCGGCAAATGCTCGGGCGCAGCATCCTGTTGGTCGATCTTCAGGCTGGGGGCGCCGATCGCGAGCAACTCGCCGCGCTGGGCGAGGTGCGCACGCCGAGCATTGCCGATGTGTTCGTGGCGGTGATGGAGCGGGAGGGAGCGACGCCATGAATTCACGATCGATGATCTGGCAAGTGCGTCGCGAGTTGTGGGAGAACCGTTCCATCTACCTCGCGCCGCTGACCGTGGCGGGGGTGATCGCACTCGCCTCGTTCGGTGCCGTGAGGCACAACCTGCAGCCGGGCAAGCTGGCCGCGCATGACGAGCTCGTGGCCGGAGTGCTGATGGGTACGACCTTGATCGTGGCCATCTTCTATTGTCTCGACGCTCTTTATGGCGAGCGCCGCGACCGCAGTGTTCTCTTCTGGAAATCGATGCCGGTCTCCGATTGGACGGCGGTGCTGTCGAAGATGGCTGTGCCGATGGTCATCCTGCCGGTGGTCACGTTCGTGCTCGCCATCGCGACGCAGCTGATCATGCTGCTGGCGGCCAGCGCTTTTCTGGCGATGAAGGGTCAGAGCGCCGCCGCGTTATGGAGCCTGCCGTGGCTGCGGATGTCATCGGGGATGCTCTATCACCTGATCACCGTCCACTCCCTCTACTACGCGCCGATTTTCGGCTGGCTACTGCTGGTCTCAGCGTGGGCCAAGCGCCTGCCGTTTCTGTGGGCGTTCCTGCCGCTGGCCGCGATCGGCGTCCTCGAGAAGATCGCCTTAAACACCACGCGTTTCGCCACCATGCTCGGCTCGCGCATCAGTGGCGGAATGGGATCTGACCCCGCAAAGGGGAGCATGACGATGCTTTGGCCCTCCCACCCGCTAGAGTTCCTGACCATGCCCGGGTTATGGATCGGCTTGGCCATCGCGGCGGTATGCGTCGCTGGCGCAGTACGCCTGCGCCGGTATCGCGATCCGATTTGATGCCGCCATTTAGCGGCCAGCCCGCTAACACGGCCAGAAGCGGGCTCAGGCGCCAAGCCGCTGTTTTATCGGCTTCTCCTCGATCAGGGGTAGGGAAATGCCTCGCCACATCACTCCCTTAATGTCCCTCCCCATAATTCATGCAATTCGAGCACGACTTCCTGATTAGCTATGCTCATCTGGACAACGAAGCGTTAGTCCCTGGTGAGCAGGGCTGGATTTCGGAGCTGCATAGGCTCCTGGAGATCCGTGTCGGACAGGTGCGGGGACAGAAGCCGAAGATCTGGCGCGATCAGAAGTTGCAGGGCAACGACATCTTTGCCGACACCATCCTCGAGCGCCTTCCGCGGATTGCCGCGCTGGTGTCGGTGCTCTCGCCGCGTTACGTGCAGTCGGAGTGGTGCAACCGGGAGTTGAAAGAGTTCTCCCGCCTCGCAGAGCGCTCCGGCGGCACGCGCATCGGCGATAAGGCCCGCATCTTCAAAGTGGTGAAGACGCCGGTCAGCCAGGAGCGGCTTCCCGAGGAAGTACAGCCGATGCTCGGCTATGAATTCTTCGTTTATGACGAGGCCGGCCGGCCGCGGGAGCTGTCGCAGGATTTCGGGAAGGAGCGCACCTTCCTGACGAAGCTCGACGACCTCGCCTTCGACATCGCGCAGCTTCTCGACCTGATTGAAAGCGAGACGGCCAGCGTCGTGCCTGGCGCGTCCGCGCCTGGCGCGTCGAAGGGAACGCTCTTTCTCGCGGAGACGAGCTTCGAGTTGCGCGAGGAGCGCGAGGCCATCAAGCGCGACCTGGTCCGCAACGGCTACGAAGTCCTCCCGGATCGCGCGCTGCCGCTCGTCGGTCCGGAGCTGGATGCCATCGTTCGCGAACAGCTCGAGCGAAGCAACGTCTCGATCCATCTGGTCGGACTGAACTACGGCATCGTGCCCGAGGGCGCGCGGGTCTCCATCGTGGAACGGCAACAGGTGCTGGCCTCGGAGGCCGCGCCGGGCAGCGCGCTGTCGAGCATCATCTGGCTTCGGCCGGGAGTGCAGATCGAAGACGAGCGGCAGCGCACGTTCGTCCACAGTCTGCAGACCAATCCGTTGGTACACGCCACGGCGGAGTTGCTGGAAGTTCCGATCGAGGAGCTGAAGGCATTCATTTACCGAAAGCTCACGCCGCCGCCGGCCGTCGTTGTGAAGGCGGCTGCTGTGCCCGCGGAGCAGGAGCATCCGCGGCTGTACCTCCTCTGCGATCAGCAGGACGTCACCGCGGCGCAGCCTCTCGAAGATTACCTGTTCAGCGAAGGCTTCGAAGTCGTCCTTCCGGTCTTCGACGACGATGAAGCGCAGGCGCGGCTGGAGCACGAGGAAAACCTCCGCTCGGCGGACGTGATCCTTCTCTACTACGGCGCCGGCGATGAGCTGTGGCTGCGGCGGAAGTTGCGCGAGCTGCAAAAGAGCGCGGCGCTCGGGCGCGAGCGGCCGTTGTACGCGCGCGGCATTTACGCCGGCGCACCGGCCACGGCGCAGAAAGATCGCTTTCGCACACACGAGGCGATGCTGATCCGCGAGCCGGCCGGCGGGTTCGATCCATCGGTGCTCGCGCCGCTGCTGGACGCGATCGCGAAGGGGCGGGAATCGGGATCATGAGCAGCGATCGCAAAAGCAGCAGCTCCGGCATCGTGATCGCTCTCGATCCGACGGCGGAGGTCAATCCATTTCCTGGATTGCGCCCGTTCGAACCCGACGAGGACTATCTCTTCTTCGGACGCGAGCGGCAGACCGACGAGCTCCTGCGAAGGCTGCGCAGCACGCGATTCCTCTCCGTTCTCGGCCGCTCCGGAAGTGGCAAGTCGTCGCTGGTGCGCTCAGGTCTGATCCCCAGCCTTCACGGCGGGGCGATGACGCGCGCGGGCTCCCGGTGGCGCGTGGCGACGATGAGGCCGGGCGAAAATCCGATCGGCAATCTCGCAGCAGCGCTCACTGCTTCCGACGCTCTCGGCGGCGGCGCCGACGAGAAGCTGACCCGCGCTCTTTTTGAAACGACGCTGCGCGCCAGCCGCCTCGGCCTGGTCGAGTGCGTCCGCCAGTCGCAGATCGGCGCCGCGGACAACGTCCTCTTACTGGTCGACCAATTCGAGGAGATCTTCCGCTACAAATTCAGCCGCGGCCCCGATGGCGGGGACGAAGCGGCGGCCTTCGTCAAACTTCTGCTGGCCGCGCGCGAAACCGAAATCCCCATCTACGTCGCCATCACCATGCGCTCCGACTTCATCGGCGACTGCATGGAGTTCGGCACGCTGCCGGAAGTGGTCAACGAAGGGATCTATCTCGTCCCGCGGATGACGCGCGAGGAGCTGCGGTTCGCCATCACCGGACCGGTCGCTGTGGGCGGAGCGACGATCGCGCCGCGTCTGGTGTCGCGGTTGTTGAATGACGTCGGCGACGATCCCGATCAGCTTCCCATCCTCCAGCACGCGCTGATGCGGACCTGGGAGCGCTGGCGGTCTTTCCACTACCGCGGCGAAGGGCTCGATCTTTCGCAGTACGAAGAGATCGGCACGTTGCGCGACGCGTTGTCGCGTCACGCCGAGGAGGCCTTCGGGGAGCTCGACGAGCGCGGGCGATTCATTGCCGAGAAGATGTTCAAAGCGCTGACCGACAAGGCCTCGGACCCCCGCGGCGTTAGGCGCCCGGCGCCGGTCAGCGAGATCCGCGCGCTCACGCAGGCCAGCCTGGAAGAGATCACCCGCGTCACGGCCAGCTTCCGGCGGCAGGGGCGTTCGTTCCTGATGCCGCCGGCGGACGTCCCGCTCAACGACAACTCCATCCTCGACATCTCGCACGAAAGCCTGATGCGCAACTGGGAACGGCTGTCGCAGTGGGCCGACGACGAGGCGCAGGCCGCCCAGCTCTATCTCAAACTCTCCGAGGCGGCGCAGCGGCATGAGGAGGGGAAAGCGGCGCTGTGGCGCGATCCGGAGCTGCAGTTCGCACTCTCGTGGCGCGAAGAGGAACAGCCGACGCCGGAATGGGCGGAGCGCCACGACCCGTCGTTCGCGAGGGCCATGGCCTTTCTCGACGCCAGCCGGAATGAGCGCGACGAAAAGATCCAGCAGCGAGAACAGCGGCGCCGGCGCGCGCTGCGCCAGGCGCGCGTCGTCATCGCCGTGTTGTCGGTCGCCTTCCTGGCGACGATGGGTCTCGGATACACCGCGTTCCGCCAGAAGACGGAGGCGCAGCGCCTGGAGCGCGTGGCTGAGGAAGAGCTCGATCGCGTTGATGCAGCGCAGAAACGCGCGCAGACCGAGAAACGGCGCGCTGAGACCGAGAAGGGGCGAGCGGAGGAGGCGCGCTTCGCGGCCGACCGTGAGCGCGACGTCGCCCGACAACAGCGCAGCCGCGCCGAAACGCAGACGGAGATCGCGCAGCGGCAGAGCGAGCTCGCGGAACGCGAGCGCCTCCGCGCGGAAAGCGAGCAACAGAAAGCACTGGCCAACGAGCGCGAGGCCCGCGACCAGACCAGGAAAACGGAGATTGCCCGCGGCGAAGCGGTCGCGCAAAAGGAAACGGCCGAGGAGCAACGCAAGAAAGCGACGACGTTGCGCCATCTTTCCGCATCGCGCGCGCTGGCGTTGACCGCGCGCGAAGCACACGGCGTCGACATCCCTCTCGTCCTCGAAGCGTATCGCCTGAATCGGGAGAACGGCGGCGATCCGGACGACCCGGAGCTTTTCGCCGCGCTGCACGCCGTCGGCGGCCGCCACGCGTCGCAAACGGTCCAGAAGCTGCCGCAGAAAAATGGCGCGCTCGCGATCGCCGCATCGCCCGACGGCCGCACCATCTTCGCGGGCGACGAGAGCGGGCTGATTTCCCGCCACGATTACGACCGCAATCAATGGCTGCCGCCGAAGGTGGTCGCGCAATTGCCCGGGCCTGTGCGCGCACTGGCGCTGCGCGGCAACCTGCTCGCGGCGGGCACCGGCGGCGGCAGCGTTTCGGTCTGGGACGTGCGCAACGGCAGCGCGCCGCGGCAGGTCACCACCGGCACCGGCGCGGTGATGTCGCTGGCGTTTCAGCCTTCGGGCTCTCTGCTCGCCGCCGGAAATCTCGACGGCACGGTCACGCTGTGGGACACCGCGCATCCGGGTGCGCCGGCGCGGCTGCGCACCGGCGACAACAAAACCGGCGTCCGCGCGGTGGCGTTCAGTCCCGACGGCAAGGCCCTCGCTGCAAGCCAACCTTCGGGCGCGTTGCTGTGGAATGTTGCCCAGCCCGAGGCGCAGCCGCGCAGCGTTTGCAACGACGCGAAGGACATTCGCAGCCTCGCCTTCAAGCCCGATGGGACGGCGCTGCTGTGCGGCAGAGCGGACGGCCGCATCGTCGGCTCGCCGCTGGGGCAGGGGAGAGAGGTTACGTTCTCCGGCCACACCGCCAGCGTCAACTCGCTCAGCTTCAATCCGCGCGGCGACGTCTTCGCGTCCGGCAGCGCCGACGGAACGATCCGTTTGTGGCACATCGACAAGCCGGAAGCACTGCCGGAGGTCATCGCGCGGCAGGAGGGATGGATCTGGGCGGTCGCGTTCAACGCCGACGGCAGCGGTGTCATCTCGGGCGGCAAAGAGCCGGCCATCCGCATCTCCGACGCCCGCACCGACGTTCTCGCCGCACACCTATGCCGCACGAAAGTGGATCCGATGACCGAAGAAATCTGGAGCCGTTACACGGATGAGCCGTACCGCGAGATGACGCCATGCGCCGATCCGGGACTGGGGTTGAAATGAGACGCGTCTCGATTTTTGCCGCCGTCGTCCTGCTCCTCGCCGCGCAGGTCTCATCGGCGCAGAACGCCTGCACGGCAGCATTCGCGGAGGCGCAGAAGTCGTACGACATCGGGGAGTTCGCGCAGACCGCGAGCCTGCTGCGCCAGGATTGCGCTCGCGCCAGGCTCTCGCGCACCGTCGCCATTCAAGTGCAATCGCTGCTGGCCCGCGCGCTGATGTACGCCGAGCGGCCGGACGAAGCAAAGAAAGAAGTCTCGAAGCTTCTGCGGCTCGAACCGGGCTTCGACGACGCCACAGGCTCGCCGCGTTTCGCCGCGCTCCTGGCCGAGGTGCGGCGCGAGGAACAGTCGGCGCAGGTCACGTCGGTGTCGAAAAGCGCGGAGAGTTTGCGCGAAGCACCGGCAACCGTCGTCGTCGTCACGGGCGACGAGATCGAACGGCGCGGCTACCTCGATCTCGAGCAACTTCTTCACGATCTTCCCGGCTTCGACGTCAATCGCACGAACGGCGACATCTACTCACATGTCTATCAGCGCGGCTACTACGACGCATTCAACAGCCGGCTTCTGCTACTGATCGACGGCGTCGAGCAGAACGACCTGACTCAGGGCACGCAATATCTGTCGCGGCAATATCCGCTCACGAACATCGACCGTGTCGAGGTCGTCTACGGGCCGGCCTCGACGATGTACGGCGCGAACGCCTACACGGGCGTGATCAGCATCATCACCAGAGACGCCGGGGCGTTCCTCGAGAACAAACCGTTCGGTCTCGCCGGACACGTGACTACCGGCGGCTACGGCAGCACAGCCGCTGACATGACCGCAGCCGGCATCACCGGCGGCGGCACCGTGGCGTGGTCAATCGCGGGCCGTTTTCAGGACGGCAAGGAACGCGATCTTTCGAAGTTCGACGACTGGGACTACACGTATCGCAATCTGGACTATGGGAAGCTCCCGACGCTGAAGGGCGTCAATGCCGCGGGACTGCTACTCGCTCGCCAGACCGATCAAGCCTTCATCCAGCAGAACCACCTCGGATTCAACGACCGGGCGAAGAACTGGGGCGTCAACGCCAAGGTCCAGATCTCGAATGTGACGCTCGGCCTGCAGTCGTGGCGAAGCCAGGAAGGCGTCGCTTCCGCATACGGCGCGCAGACCTATGGCGGCAACACGACGTACACGCCGGAGGAGACCGCGCTCTACCTCCGCTATTCGTCCCGGCTGTCGATGGGAACGCTGAATATTTTCACGCGCTACAGGCAATCGAGCATCGATCCAAATTCGTCGGAGTTCGATTTGATGGCCATCTATGCCAACGGCATCCTCGATTCGAGCAATCTCCTTCCCCGCACCTGCGGCGCGGCGGTTTGCCCGCCCACGGCCGGGATCCTTTTCCCCGTCAACGGCAGGGCTCTTTCGACCCAGATTCGCAGTGAGGTCAGCATGGCCTGGCAGCCTTCGGAGACGCTGAGCGGAGTGACTGGCGTCGAATTCGCGAAAAGCACGATCCAAAGCCAATACGACCAATTCTCCGGCGGTTCCCAGGCCGTGGTGTCCTCTCGTAATTTCCACACCGATACGGCACTGTGGGGACAAGGTGCGTGGAAGCCGCGGCCATCGCTTCGATTCGTCGCGGCGGGACGGCTCAGCTACAACAAGATCGACGACAGTACGAAGACCGAAGTGTCCGGCTTCGGCTCGATCTTCACGCCGCGGCTTGGAGTGATCTATTCGCCGGGCCGCCGCCAGCTGGTCCTGAAAGCGGTTTATTCGGAAGCGTTCAAGGATCCGACCGACACCGAAAAATTCGGCGGCGTCGTCTTCCCCCGCTTCGGCGCGTTTCAGACGTCCGTCAATGTCAACCTGCGTCCGGAACGAGTGCGCAATACCGAGGTCAGCGCCGGATGGGAGGCTGACGAGCGAACGTCCGTACAGCTCGCCGCCTACCGGGCTCACTACACGGGCGTCATCGCCATCAGGCGGCTTCCCTCCTCGAAAACCTGCCCCAATCCGTGCGTGGTAAACCAGAATCGCGACGAGATCCTCGTGCGCGGTCTGGAGTTGACGGCGCGTCACAAGATCGCGGCCGCGCAGATCTGGGCGAATTACACGCACGTGCAGCCGGAGCAGCGCATCCCCTCTGCGATCGATCCGAATGCGGCCGACCCGAACGCTGCCACCGAGGCCGTGCGCGTACCGAACATCGCCTCGGACCAGATCAACGCCGGCGTCGATGAGGAGTGGCGGCAACTGACGGCAGCAATCCGGATGCATTACTCCGGTCCTCGCAAGATCGGCCGCGGGACTGCCTTCGTCACATTTCCCGACAACCCTGGCCCTGACGCGTACGCGACGACCGCCGTCTCCCTGACGTATCGCGACCTCCTGCCGAAGCTGTCGGTGCAGCTCCTGGCCGACAACGTGTTCGACAAGCAGTACCGGGTGGTCGGTTCGGAGTCACTGCCAAGCGTGTTGCAGAACGGGAGAACGGTGAGCGTCCGAATGATTTACAGGTTGAAGTAAGAAACGGTGCTATTGTAATAATTCAGCAATTCCTAATCGGGTCCCTCTATGAACATTCGCGTCGTTGTGCGCGCCGTCTTTGTGTTGGCGATGGTTGCCTGTTTCCCTGCCGCTTTCGGCGCGACCGTGACTTACACCGCCGGCGGCGGTACTGAGTTTTGGAGCAATCCGCTCAACTGGAGCGGGAACGCGGTGCCCGGCATCTCCGACGACGTCGACATCCCCAGTGTCGGCACCGGAACGGTCCGGATCGACATGAATGCGACCGTCCACAGTATCTTTGTCCACGGTTCCGCGATCGTACTGATCGAGACGGGCCGGTTTCTTTCGGTGTCCTCTTCGAGCGTGGTCGATGTTGGCGGCACGCTGCTGCTCAACAGCTCGAACTTCCAGGGCGCCGGAACCCTGTTCATCTATGGCACGGTCGATATTTACGGAGGCACGCTCGACGGCCCCGGACCCCTTATCATCCCCATCGGCGGCCTGTTGCAGTTCTGGGGTACGGTCAACTCCTCCCGCCTGCTCCGCAACGCCTACAACTCCGGCACCATCAATTTCCTTAACACGATCATGGCGGGCCAGCACTTTGGCTGCGGCGGCGCCGTCATCGTCAACAGCGGTGTCATCGACATTCAAACCGACCACGACGTCCTCGCCGACGGAGGAACGCCCGTTCTTACCAACAACAGCGGCGGCGTGATCAAGAAGAGTTTCGGCAGCGGCAGCGCAGCCATCAATTTCACCGTCGACAACGCCGCCGGCGGCACGATCCAGTCGCAGTCGGGCACGCTGACGCTCAACAACGGCGGCACGATCAGCGGCACGCACTCGATCTCCTCCGGAGCGTTCATCGCTCTCACAGGCGGTACGTTCACCATCGCCGGCAGTCCGACGGCCAATGGGGGCGGCACGCTCTCTATCGCCGGCGCGACGGTCAACATCGGTGACGGCCCGGGTGGCAGCTCCCCCGATTCCTGGACGAGCAGCACGCCGATGACCTTCACCTCGGGAACGGTGGCCCTAAGGGACGCCAACCTGTCGACTTCGTCGACCTTTTCGGTATCGGCGACCCTGGAGCATTACGGCGGCTCGCTCGTCGGCAGTGGGACAATGACCATCAACAGCGGCGGCGTGGTGCAGTGTCACGGCACCGACAACCACTCCAACATCGCTATCAATACCACCGTCAACAGCGGCGGCCAGATCATCTACACCAACGATATCAACATCGCCAATCAGTACGGTCTCTTCAACAACATCACCGTCACCAACAACGGTACGATCGACCTCCGGACCGACCGAAACCTGGTGATCCTCGCCCCCCCCGGCGACACCTCCAAGATCACCAACGGGACGGGCACGATAACGAAGAGCGCCGGAAGCGGCATCACGACCATCAGCATCCCGGTTGACTCGAACAGCGGTTCCACCATTCACGCTGACACCGGCACTCTTACGTTCAGCAAGGGCGGCACGTTCAGCGGCATCACGATCAGCGGCGCAGGCACGGTGGCACTCCCCAACGGGCATTTCATCAACGGCACGACCACGCTCAGCGGCACCCTTGAGCTAACCGGCAACGCCGGGGTCAGCGGCACGCTCAACGCCGCCGGAACGCTCCTTCTCGACAACCTCGTGGACGTTACCTGGCCAAATGTGAACCTCACGGCCGCCAGTTCGAAGATTGATGGAGCCGGTACTCTGCGCGTGAGCGGCAATTTCAACTGGACCGGCGGGAGGGTCGCTGGCAGCGGCCCCAGGGTGATGAACAGCAGTTCCACGCCGACGATCACGTGCAGCAGCATCTGCACGCTCGACACCGCCGCGCTTCAGCTTCAGGCCTCGACGACGTACAACGCCGGGAACAATTCATTCGACCTCACCAACGGCGCCAGCATCACCATCGACCCGGGCAAGACGCTCACCATCACCGGCGACGGCGACTTCGGCGGCGTCGGGGGCGGCTCCATCATCAACAACGGCACGATCCGGAAGAACGGGACGACCGGCATCAGCATCCTCGACGTGCCGGTCACGATGTCCGGGACCTCGACGCTGACCATCAACACCGGGACCGTGATGTTCACCCGCGGCGCGAGCGTCGCCGCCGGCACGACCCTCGACGCCGGCGCCGGAACCACACTCGAAGTCAACGGCGGCGCGTTTCTCTTCAACTCCGGCCCAGTCTCGACGCCGGGGACCGGCGGTTTCCTGGTCGCCAGCGGAACGCTGCGCGTCCCGACCAGTGTCTCCATCGTCCTCAAGAACGTGACGCTGCAGGCGCCCGGCATCATCGACGGCGGCGGAACACTCATCCTCTTCGGCACCACTACCTGGTCGGGCGGCACGATGGGCAGCGCCACCGCTCCCGGCGGCGTCACGCAGATCAATTCCGGCGTCGACATCCTGAACATCGCCGCCGGCGGCGCGCAAACGCTCACCCAATCCCGTGAATTGATCAACAACGGGACGTTGAACTACGCCGGCACGACCTCGAATGCGCTGACGATGTCTGCCAACGCCAAGATCACCAACAACAACGCCTTCAATCTCACCGCGGACGGCAACATCAATCTATCCGCCGGCGCGCTCATCGACAACAACGGCACCATCACCAAGAGCGGCGGCACGGGAACGAGCACGATCTCTCCGCCGCTCGACAACCACAGCGGCGCGACGCTGAGCGCCCCGATGGGCACGATCGCTCTCTCCGGAGGCGGCATCGCCGCGGGCGCCTTCTCGATCATCTTCCCCGCCATCCTTCGCCTCGCGGGAGGCACGTTCACAGTTGCCAGCACCGCTACCGTCACCGGCACCGGCACCCTCGACATCTCCGGCGCGACGCTCGACGCAGGCTCCGGCGTCAACCTCATCTGCCCCAATGTCGCTCTCCAATCGGGAGGGACGATCACCGGCGCCGGCGACGTTCGGGTGAGTGGCGCTTTCCTCTGGTCCGCCGGCACGATCGCCGGCAGCGGAGCAAGAGTGCTGACCAGCACTTCGATGTCCACCATCAGTTGTTCCGCTGGCAACTGCCTGCTCGATGGTGCCGCGCTCCAGCTTCAGGCCACGTCAAACTTCACTGCCTCGAGCAATCCGCTCGTGCTTTCCAACGGCGCGAGCCTGACCATCGACCCTGGCAAAACGCTGAGCGTCACCAATGACGGCGACTTCACCGATGGCGGCGGCGCCGCCAGTTCCATCATCAGCAACGGCACAATCTGGAAGAAAACGACTTCCGGTACGAGCACCATCGGCGTGCCAGTGACGATCTCAGGGACTTCAACGATCGATCTGGATTCGGGAACCCTGCAGTTCGGCGGCGGCGCGAGCGTCGCCGCCGGCGCGACCCTCGACATCGCCCCGAGTACGACCCTCGAAGTCACGGGCGGCGTGTTCCTCATCAATTCCGGCTCGGTCTCGATGCCGGGGAGCGGCAACTTCACAGTCAGTGGCGGAGCGCTCCGTGTTCCGACGAGCATCACCATGACTATCCCCAACGTGACGATCCAGGGGGGCGGCGCCGTCATCGATGGCGGCGGCACGTTGATCCTGTCCGGCACAACCTTCTGGAACGGCGGCACCATGGGAAGCGCAAGCGCGCCGGGCGGCGTGACGCGGATCGACCCCGGCAACAACATGTACATCGGCGGGGTGGTCGCGAAGTCGCTTACCCAAACACGCCAGTTGCTCAACAACGGAATGATGATCTACACCAATGCCGGGACAGGCGCTCTGACGATGTCCGGCGGCAGCAGGATCACGAACAACAACGCGTTCGCTCTCTCCATCGACGGCAATATCAACCTCTCCGGCACCGCCGTCATCGAGAACTTCGGCGTGATCACCAAGAACGCCGGCACGGGCACAACCACGCTCTTCCCGACGGTCGAGAACAACAGCGGCGGGACGGTGAACGCCGGGATCGGCACGCTCGATCTGGCCGGCGGCGGCACGCACAGCGGCGGCTCGTTCAGCGCCATGACGCCGGGCACCCTTGCCTTCTCGGCGGGCACGCACTCCATGACCGGCGGCGGCTCGATCAGCGGTACGGGGGCGCTGTCGTTCAACGGTGCTACGGCCACGGTCGGAATCCCGATCAACGTTGCAACCCTGAGCATCACGTCCGGGACGGCAACGCTCGACGCAACAGGGTCAGCCGATGCGTTCACGATGAGCGGCGGCACGCTCGGCGGCAGCGGCACGCTGACCCTGAACAACGGAGGCACGTGGTCGGGCGGCACGATGAGCGGCAGCGGGACGACGATCAATCCCGCGACGAAGACCCTCGGCATTTCCGCGCCGGTCACGCTCACCAGCCGCACGCTGCAGAACGGCGGAACGCTCAACGTGAGCGGAGACGTCACCGGATCGGGCACCATCAACAATCAGGGGACCCTCAACGCCAACGCGAGCATCGCCATCGGCGCGATGCTGAACAACAGCGGACTGGTCGAGACCAGCAACACGCTTACGCTGAGCGGCGGGGGCACGAGCAACGGCGGGTCCTTCACCGTCACGGCGCCAGGCAATCTTTCCTTTCCGTCCGGCACGCACACGATGAGCGGTGGCGGCTCGATCAGCGGTACGGGCACGCTGACGTTCGGTGGCGCCGCGGCAACGGTCGGGATCCCGGTCAATGTCAGCACGCTGAACATGAACGCCGGCACGGCCATGCTCAACGGCAACGGCTCGGCTGGTGCCTTCACTATGACCGGCGGCACGCTCGGCGGCAGCGGCACGTTCACCCTGACCAACGGCGGCACCTGGTCCGGCGGCACGATGAGCGGAAGCGGGACGACGATCAACCCCGCCACCAAAAGCCTCGGCATCTCCGCGCCGGTCACGCTCAACAGCACCCTCCAGAACGACGGCACGCTGAACGTAAATGGCAACGTGGCCGGTTCCGGCACGATCGCCAACAACGGCACCCTGAACACCGGGGCGAACGTCACCATCAGCCCAGCGGTGAACAACGGCGGTCAGGTCGCCACCAGCAACGCGCTGGCACTCTCCGGCGGCGGCACGCACAGCGGCTCGTTCACCGTCACATCGCCGGGGAACCTTTCCTTTACAGGCGGCACGCACTCGGTGATTGGCGGCGGCTCGATCGGCGGTACGGGCACGCTGACGTTTAGCGGCGCCACGGCCACGGTCAGCGTCCCGGTCAACGTCGGAACGCTGAGCGTCAGCGGCGGAACGGCTACGCTCAACGCCAGCTCGTCCGCCGGCGCGTTCACGATGAATGGCGGCACGCTCGGCGGCAGCGGCACGCTGACGCTGACCAACGGCGGCACCTGGTCCGGCGGCACGATGAGCGGTAGTGGGATAACCGCCAACCCGGCGGCAATGACCTTCAGCATTCCCGGATCAGTCACGCTCACCGGCCGAACGCTCCAGAACAACGGCACACTGAACGTGAGCGGTGCGGTCATCGCCGGATCGGGGACGATCGACAACATCGGCGCGGTCAACGACACCGTGGGCGCCACCATCAGCGCGCCGATGAATAACAGCGGCCAGGTCACCACCAGCGCGCTTCTATCGCTCGGCGGCGGCGGTACGCACAGCGGCACCTTCACCGCCAGCAATGCAGCAAGCGTGATCGACTTCAACGGCGGAGGTCACACGATCTCCGGCCCGTTCGCGGGAGCGGGGAAATTCCGATTCAGCGGCGGGACGGCGGCGCTCAACAACGCCTGGAGCGGAAAGTTGATCGACGTTGCCGGCGGCAGCGTGGCGCTCAATACCAGCGGCACGCTTGCGCCGCTGAGCCTGAGCGGCGGCACGCTCACCGGCAGCGGGAACGTCACGGTCAGCGGTCCGTCGACATGGAGCGGCGGCACGATTGCCGGCAGCGGCGCGCTCACCTTCGGGGCCGGCGCCACCGTCACGATGCCGGGGACGAACGCCGCCACGCTCGCCCGTCCGCTCCTGAACCAGGGGACCATCAACTTCACCGCCTCATCGAGCGCCATGCTCATCGACGGCGTTGCGATTACGAACAGCGGAACGTTCGATATCCAGTCGGCGCAGAACATCCTGGTCACTCCCGGCACGCCGCCCTTCATCAACAACGGCACGCTGAGGAAGAGCGCCGGCGCGGGCGTGATGCAGTTCGCCGCGCCGCTGGCGAACACGAGTCTGGTGCAGGTCAGCGCAGGCACATTGAACTTCGGCGGAACGTACACACAGAGCGCAGGCACGACCGAGGTCCTGCCAGGCGCGACTCTGCAGACCGTGACGCTGTCGCTCAACGGCGGCTCGCTCGCCGGCAACGGCACGATCGCCGGCACCGTCGACAACCACGCTACCGTCGCTCCCGGTGCCTCGCCGGGAACGCTGACGATCAGCGGCGACTACGTGCAGGAGTCGGACGGAGTGCTGAACATCCAGCTGGGCGGCACAACGGCGGGCACGCAGTATGACCGCCTCCTCGTGAGCGGCAACGTCACTCTCGGCGGCACGCTCAACGTCACTACGATCAACAGCTTCGTCCCGGCGGCCGGAAACACGTTCCAGATCCTCACGTTCGGCGACAGACCGAACTCCACGACGTTCGCCCTCATCGATGGAGTCGACTTCGGCTCCGGCGCCATGCTCATTCCGACGTACAGCGCGACCGATCTGCAGTTGATCGACACGAGCGTGCAGGCGGACCTCGCGGTGTCGGTCAGCACGCCGCCGTCCGTCGCGAACGGCAGCGCGTTCGCGTACACGGTGAACCTGATCAACCAGGGTGGATCGGATGCCACAGCGGTCAGCTTCAACGCGACGCTGCCGCCGAACGTCACGTTCAACAGCGCCAGCCCGGCCATCTGCAGCGGCGCGCCGAATCTCGTCTGCACGCTCGGCGCTCTGACGAATCTGTCGTCCGCTGTGGTCGTCCTGAATGTCACGGCCAATGGCGCGGGCGCCGCACCCATCACCGTCTTCGCCGGCGGACACGAGTTCGATCCGAACAGCGCGAACAACTCCGCGTCGGTGTCGCCGTCGATCACCGTCTCGTCCGATCTCCGCATCGCGGTCACCGGCCCGCCAGGCACAGTGCCGGGATCGCGGGCGATCTACACCATCACCGTCACGAACAGCGGACCGGACGTTGCCAACAACGTCGCGGTCAGTGTCGCGCCATCGTCGGGTCTGACCTTCAACGCGAACAGCGGCGCGTGTGCCGGAAGCTTCCCCTGCACCATCAGCGCTCTGAGCTCCGGACAAAGCGCGACGATCAATAGCGCCTGGGACATTTCCCCCACCGCAACTGGATCGGTGCAACTGTCCGTCAACGCTGCGTCATCGACGGCCGATCCGAATTCGTCGAACAACAGCGCATCCGCCACGACGCTCATCGGCACCTGCCCGGCCATCGTCATCGAAGCGCCCTCCGAGCTGCGCACCGGCGCCCGCGCCGAGGCCACGGCGACGGCGTTTGGCGGAGCGGTGTACCACTGGTCGATCAGCAACGGCACCATCGACAGCGGCGACGGTACGAACATCATCACCTTCACCGCTGGCGACGAAGGCCCGGCCACGCTCGCGGTAAATGTCACCAGCGGCGGCTGCACTCTCAACGCGATCTCCTCGATCAAAGTCACACCGCGGCAGACCTGCGAGGGCACGGCTGAACCGTCCGTGCCGCCAGATGGCACCACCACCGCGGGCGCGGTCGTCACCTTCATTTGGAGCACCGTCGACGGTGCCAGCGGCTACCGGCTATGGCTGCAGCAGGGCGATGCGCCGCCTCAAAGCCTCGGCAGGACGCTCGACGGGTCGGTCACGAAAGTCATCCCGCCCGGCCCGCACCACTGGTACGTCGAGACGTTGTTCGATGGCTGCGCGTCGCACGAGTCGAAGCATCTGGCCCTCACGATCCTGCCGGCGACGGACTGTGCCACCGATGAAGCACCGCAGTTGAGCGCGCCGGCGAATGCCACAGCGTCCACGAGCGCATCCGTCGCTTTCAGTTGGGAGGCCGTGGCGAAGGCAATCGGGTACGAGTTGTGGCTGGTACCGGCAGGCGGCACGCCGACGCTGATTCATGCCGCACCGGAAACGTCGTACACCGCGACCGTGCCGCCGGGGCCTTTGGAGTGGTACGTGCGCGCGATCTTTGGAGGCTGCGCGGCGACCGAGTCGGCGCATCGAACCTTCACCTACACGCCGCCGCCCGAGTGTACGACTCAGAGCCCGCTGCTGATCGCGCCGGCCGAGGGAGAGCGCCTCACATCGCCCTTGTCGTTCGAATGGCGGAGCGTGCCCGGAGCGACGTCGTACGAGCTTTACGTCGATGGTGTGCTGAAGGTGACGACCACGTCTCCGCATGCCGGCGGTATCGCCTTGCCGCTGGACGAGCGCCGCTGGCGGGTGCGCGCCCGCCTTGCAGAAGGTTGCGGTGCGCTCGACTCCGTGGAGAGCAGCGTCGTCGTCATTCCTGCGCTGCCGAGTTGTACGCCGCTCGAGCCGCCGGCCGTTACCGCGCCGGCGCAGATTTCCTCCGGAGTCCCCGGGCGGATCCAGTGGACGTTCGTCGGCGGCGCAACGGACTATGTCATCGAGATTTCCCGCGATGCGCAATTCTCGCCGGGGGTCACGACCACCTCGACGGTCACGACGCGGCAACTGCCGTTCACCCTCACCAACGACGGCAGCGTGCCGGCCGCGCGCTACATACGCGTGCACGCGGTCGACACGAAATGCATTCCGCCGGGAAAGGGGCCGTTCTCACCGGTCTCGGTGGTCAGTGTTCTGCCGCCGAACGGAAGCGAAGGCGTGGCGCTGATGAGCGATCCGACGGATGTGCCGTACACGCTGAGCATCGGCGCAGAGCTGGCGGGACTGAGCTTCACCGCCGTGCCCACGACCTCCTGGATAACGGTTACGCCCGCGAGCGGCGTCGTGCCGCCGGGAGGCCTGACGCTACACGCGTTTGCGCATACCGCCGGCCTGCCGCCCGGCGCAAGCACCGGCCGTGTCGTAGTCACCACGGCCGGGGCGGCCGGTAAAGTGGGGACGCGCGGGGACCCCAGCACCTCCACGTCGATTACCCTCAACAACCTTAACGGCACGACCACACAAGCGAACAGCACACCGCCGCCCGATGCGCTGACCATTCCTGCTGTGGCCAACGTCCAGAATTTCCTGGTTAAGTTTCAGTCGGATGTCTGCATTACCAACACCTCGGCCCAGGAGATCGAGTATGAGATCAGCTTCATCCCTAGCGGCGAGTCTGGCATTACCAAGGGCCTGAGTTTCAATACCACGATCGCGTCAGGCGCCACGCTTGCGCTCAACAGCATCGTGAAGACTTGGCTTGACGGCCTGACCTCGAGCGGCACGCTGCAGATCCGTCCCCTGACGCAGATCGACACGCCGGCGCCGAGCGCACCTGCCACCGGATTGGCACCCAGAACCACCTTCGCTTCCTCGCGCACCTTCAGTGTGGCAACCACGGGAGGCACGTTCGGACAGTACGTTCCGGTTGTGCCATACGCGAACTACGTTTCCAGCGGAAAAGTCATTTCACTCCAGCAGATCGCCCAGTCGGATAAGTTCCGCACGAACCTGGGCCTGGTCGAAGGTTCCGGCGAAGAGGTCACGATCCAGGTGAGCATCTTCGACGAGGCTGGTACGAAGCTCGCCGGCTTCAACGAAGATCTGACCGGCGGGCAGTATTCGCAGCTCAACGAAGTCCTCAAGAAGCACGGCATCATCGCTCTCGACGACGGCCGGATCGAAGTGAAGGTCGTCAAGGGCGACGGCAAAATCACCGCTTACGCCTCGGTCATCGGGAACGACATTAATAACGATGCGCTGCTGGTTCCGCCGGCGACCATCGGCGGCGCCGGTCACAGCAAGTGGGTCGTCCCCAGCGTGACCGACCGCACCGGCGGCTCAGACAACTGGCACACGGACGTGCGCATTTTCAATTCCGGCAAAGACGAAGCCGCTCTTACGCTCGTCTTCTACCCGGCGAACGGCGGCACGGAGACGATCCGGACCACGACGCTCGCCCCTGGCGAGGTGCGGCAGCTCAACAGCGTGCTCCCGTCAGTCTTCGGGATTTCGCAGGACACCGGCGCACTGCATGTTTCGAGCGCAGCCCCAGCACAGCTGGTCGTTACCGCACGCACCTACAACAACACCGGGAAGGCGACATACGGAGAATTCATCCCGGCCGTCACGCTGGAGGAGACGGTATCGGCCGGGTCACGCCCTCTGCAGATCCTGCAGGTCGAGGAATCGGAAACCTACCACTCCCACATCGGCTTCGCCGAGGTGAGCGGAAAAGAGGTGACGCTGGAGGTGTCGGTCTTCCTGGCCGATCTCAAGGCGCCAGCCTTGAAGCCCTTAGAAGTGAAGCTCGCGCCGAACCAGTTTTTGCAAATCGACTCTCTGCTGTTCAGCAAATTCGGCCTCACCGACACCCGCAACGCGCGCATCAGCGTCAGCGTCAAAAGCGGTGAAGGAAGAGCCACGGCGTACCTGTCGCTAGTCGATAAGAAGAGCGGCGACCCAACGTATATCCCGGCCCAATGAACACCGGAATGAATCGATGACGGCGGAGTCTCGGGGCATTCACTACCAGACGCCTACACCCGAGGCCTGCGGTTTCCTGCTGAAGATGTAGCCGGGATAGCCGTCACGCGCAGCGGCCGCGGCGGAGAGGTCAATATCGACCGTCGCGAAGGGTGCGTCGGCGGTCGTCCGCGCCAGGATGGTTCCGTACGGATCGATGATCCATCCGACGCCACCGCACGCACCGGTTGGATCGACGCGGTTCGACGACAGGCTGAAGGCACCGGAGCGCACCGCTGCCACGATGCCCACCGACAGCCACTTCGTCGTCGTCGCCGCCGCCGTCGCGCGTGGCGAGAGGATGACCTGCACGCCTCGCGCGGCATAGGTGGCATAGGTCTCCAGTGCCCACAACTCGGTGCAGATGTTGAGGCCGAACTTGCATGTGCCGGCCGAGTATTCGCCGAAGTCGGGATCGCCGCGCTCGAACCAGCGCGCTTCCCAATTGCCCGGTTCGTCCGGAAGATAGAACTTGCGGCGTAATGGGTTTACATCGTAGGTTGACCAGAGAAATCCCTGATTGAAGCGGCGGCCGTCGATGGTGACGGGACGCGTACCGACGACATTCGCGACGGTCAACTCGGCGAGGCGATGGCGCCAGACTTCGGCGATCGCCTCCGCGTTCGACCAACGAGCAGCGTCGAAGTGCTCGTCCTGCCACAGCGGATCGACCATCGCGAATTCCGGGAGCAGCACCAGCTCGGATGAGTGGCGCGCCGTGTGCTCGCACAGCGCGGCCCATGCTCGGGCCAGGGCGTCCGGCTCGTGGGGGAGTTCACAGACGGTGACACGCATGCCGTTACCAGATCCGCACGCGCGCCGAGGGATCGAGGTACAGCCGCTGGCCGGGGTGAACGTCGAATGCGTCGTACCACGCATCGAGGTTGCGAACGGTGGCGGCGCGGTAATCCTCCGGCGCGTGGTCGTTCGTAGCGATCTGTTTCCGCATCGCGCTCTCGCTGATCTTGCGCCGCTGGGTCTGCGCGTAGGCGATGAAGAACTCGCGATCCTGAGACCGCACGTAATTCGTGTCCGTCGCTCTGCTGCCGAGCGATTTGCGATACGCGTCGAACGCCGCGGCCAGGCCGCCGAGGTCGGCGATGTTCTCGGTGAGCGTCAGCTTGCCGTTGATCGAGAGGCCGGGGAGTGGCTGGTATGCAGAGAACTGATCGACGAGCGGCTGCGCCAGCGTCTGAAAGTGCTGCAGGTCCTCGGCGGTCCACCAATGTCGCATCCGGTGGTCCGTGTCGTAATCGGCGCCGAGCGTGTCGATGTAGTGCGTGAGGTCGTGTCCGATGAGCGCACCAACGGAACCGTAGGCGGCGGCGTCGGATGATGCGTGATCGTACTTGGGAGGCTCCAGCAGGGCGGCGGCCATGACGTAGGAGTTCTGCTGGAACACGAGAATCGCGCCGACTTTCTGCGGCGGCATGGCCCAGTACTTCAGGTCGACCGGCTGCCCGAGGCGGGCAAGGGCATTGCGGTGGGCGCGGTCGGAAATGCGCCGCTGGTTGCCGAGCGGATCGTTCGGGTCGATGATGAGCGAGGAGTAATCCTCCCATTGATCGGGATATCCGAGGCCGACATACAACGTCTTCAGCTTCGTGAGCGCACTCGTTTTGGTTGCCGGCGACATCCACGTCGCGCTCTCGACGCGCTTGATGAGCGCGGCGCGGACGTTGTCGGAGATTCGCTCCAGACGTGCTTTCTGTTGCGCGGGGAAGTAGCGCTTGGCGTACATCCGGCCCACTGCGTCACTCATCGCCGATTGCGTAGCGGCGAGCGCGCGCTCGGCACGCGACGCTTGCGGCACGCCGTCGATTGCGGCGCGAAGCGCAAGCGCCTCGCTCGCGAATGCTCGCGGAAGCACGTCCGCGACGTCGTGGATGGCGTGGAAGCGGAGGTAGTCCTTCCAGGTCTCCAGCGGTTGTGACGCGACGAGCGCCGCCAACCCCGTGATGGCGGTGGGCTGCCAGACGACGAATTCTCCCGGCCTGTCCAGCCCCGCAGCATCGAAAAACGCGGTCCAGTCCATCCCCGGACTCCGCAGAGTGAGATCGGTACGCGTCCAGACGTTGTCGGCATTGCGATCATTCGCCGACGCCTCCGCCGTGCCGTGGCTTTGTGCGATCGCAGTCTCCAGCGCCAGCACAGCGCCTGCCCGCTCATCCGCGCGGTCGAAGCCGGCGAGCGTGAGCATCTTCGCGATGTACGCGCGATAGCGCTCGCGAAGCGCGCCCTTTGCGGCGTCCGCGCTGAGATAGTCGTCGCGGTCCGGCAGACCGAGGCCGCCTTGCAACAGGAACGCGACGTTGTTCTTCTCGCCGTGAATGCTCTGCTCAACGGAGAGTCCAAGAACGCTCGATGACTGGTAGACGCCGAATCCGAGCGGGTCGACGTCGGCTCGCATTCCACGACCGAGCAGGCGTGCGAGGCCCGCTTTGTCCGAAACGTTTTCAACGAGATCAAGCGATGGCTTGATGGACGCGAGTCCCCCGGTTTCGATCGCGGTCTCGTTCAGATACGCGGCGCGAAAGTACGCAACCTTGTGCGCCGCCGAGCCGGCTGGCGCTGCACTGGCGGCGTCGATCAACTCGGCGACGCGGCGCCGCGCCTGTTCCTCGAGCTCGTCGCGCGCTCCCCATCGCTGCCTGCCGGCTGGGATCGTCGTCGCTTTGAGCCAACCGCCGTTCGCATACGCGAAGAAATCGTCGCCAGGGACGATGCTCGCGTCCACGGTGCTCTCCATTCGCGATGCTCTGCCCGCCGTTTGTGCGGCGGACGACGACACTTGCCACCACGCCAGCCCCGAAGACATGACCACCGGCAGCGCGACAGCGAGAAACAGATTGCGAGGAACGGCGTTGTCGCGTGCGTCGATTTGCATTGGGTAGCCTCCGCTTTGAACACCGCGAAGTTACCGGCGGACGCATTTCCGTTCGCGGCGCAGGGCGACAACTTTCATTCACATTCGGACAATTCGTAGATTGGTGATTGGTGGATCAGGGCCAGCGGGCATGTATGGCAACGAGCCTTACTAGTTCCCTTTGATGAAGTGCTGGTGGCTAAAAGCGCTGTGGGCGGCGAGAACGAGGATAGCGACGACAATGACGACGATCGCAACAATCAACCACACTCTCCGAGCTCCTCCGGCGGCCTGTAGCTGTTCGAGATGTGTCGCGAGTTGATGCTTGTCCTCTGACGTAGCCCGGTCAAGAATCGAACGCACCTGATCCCTGCTGCAGCCGAAGGCCAGGAGGCGTGCGCTTAGCTTTTCTGATTCGATGGCACGGGAAGCGGTCAGGCGGTCCGAATTGATGCTGTCCAACGAGACCGAACTGATGGCTTTCGAAGGAATCGGTCCCGCAAGTGCAGGAAACGAGGAACCGATCAGCAGCGCAATCGACATGATTGCGATGAGGTGTTTCCAACCAGGTTTACGGGTGCGCTCTCTGAAGGCTGGGCGGCTTTTCATCAGCGTTACTCCCTTCGCAATGCAATCCGGGGCTAACTGATCGTCCTAGGTTCCCGAACAGAGATCCGGGAGAGCCCGTCCGGCCAAGGATAACGGCGAAGATACCGGCGGGCTCGATGTCGTTTCCGACCCAAGCCGACAACTTTCATTCACTTTCGGACATCGACCGGCTTGAGCTGACGCCGCGCGGGTATTGCTATGCGATGATTTCGCGGCGCTCTCATGATCCGCGCCCAGCTGATCGACGTCCTCTTCGTCATCGTGCCGCATTCATTGCTGCTCGACATCGCCGGTCCGGCGGAAGCGTTTCGCCTCGCCAACCAGCACCGCGAACTACGCGGCCTGCCACCGCGCTTTCGCCTCAGCTTCGCAGGCCCGGTAGCAACTCTGCCGACTTCAGTCGGACTCGCGCTCGGCGATCTCGTTCCATTACCGGAGCAACTCACGACGCCGACCTGGGTCGTCGTGGTCGGTCAACCGACGGCTCACGTGACGCATGTGACCGCGGAGATCGCGTCCACCGCGCAGTGGCTGCGCGACCGTCTGCATGTCGCGCTCCTCGAAACGGACACGCCGCATCGCCTCGTGACGATCTGCTCGGGCACCCTTCTCGCCGCGCGCGCGGGACTCCTCGGCACGCGCCGCTGCACCACGCATCACGAGCTGTTGCACAAACTTCGGGCACTCGCGCCGCGGGCAGAGGTCATCGACAATCGCGTCTTCGTCGTCGATGGACCAGTCGCGTCCAGCGCTGGCATCACCGCGGGCATCGACGTCGCGCTGCATCTCATCGCCGAGGAGTGCGGTGAAGCGCTTGCGGCCAGCGTGGCTGAGGACATGGTGGTGTATCTGCGGCGCTCGCCGCGCGATACGGAGCTGTCGCCATTCCACATGCACCGCCGCCATCTTCATCCGACCGTACACCGGGTGCAGGACGCCATCGTTTCCGAGCCGCAGCGCGACTGGGACATGACCTCGCTGGCTCACGTTGGTCACGCCGCCGAGCGTCACCTGCTGCGTCTTTTCATCGACAACGCGGGCATCTCGCCGTTGCACTACCTCCGCCTGATCCGGCTGGAACGCGCCCGGCAGTCGCTCGAATACGGAGCAACCGTCACGCGCGCCGCCGCCGTCGCCGGCTTCGGCTCCGACGTGCAACTGCGCCGCGCCTGGAGCCGCCAATGGGGCGGCTCGCCCCGCGACGCCGCCCGGGCGGCGGGGGCGGGCCCTCCGGCAGCTCGCACGACCCGATCTCGATCCACCCGGTGATTGAAACGCTTTGGGGCAGTCGAACACTACGGAGTATGGATTCGACGCTCTGATGGCTCTCCTTAATGAGATGACGGAAACGACGCCGCTGTCACGTCCGCCGAGACGCTTCCGTTATCACGTACTTTTTTCGTACGCATCCGAGGATAGTGAGTACGTAGAAGCCGTTCGTGCTGCGCTACCCAAGGAGGCCAGGGTTTTTGACTATGCAGAGGGCACCATGTGGGGCGAGAGGTTGGCGCGAGGGATCGAGCGCCGCTACAAGAATGAGGCGCCGTTCTGCGTCGTCTTCATATCCGAGGATTACCTCGCTAAGAAGTGGACCAAGAAAGAGTTGGCGATCGTAGTAACCGTCAATGAACGAAAGCCCGGTTACATGTTGCCGGTGATGCGCAGCGGTGACGTGCCTGAGGAAATCAAAGAAATCGTCTGGCTCGAGACGACCCTCTCGGCGGACAAAGTGGCTGCTCGCATCGTCGCGAAACTCCGCGATCCGCCGCCGGCGCCGTGGTGGTTCTTCATATCGACGCGAGAGAAGGTTGCCGCGGCAGTTTTGCTGCTCGCCGTCATCCTATGGTTCTGGCCCTCCCGGACGACGCTCAAGTCCGCTGACGCAAACAGCGCGGGGATCATCGCGCACGTCGTGAACGTTGCGCCGAAGACCTCCACACTCGTCGGTCAGCGTCTGAAGTTTGGTTCGCTCCCACTCGAGGACTTCGAGCTTCGGCTCAACAAGTCCGGCTCTCCGACCATCTTTCCAGGCGAACACGACATAGCGCTGACCACGCTTGAGATCGTAACGAAATGCGCCGACGGCATCCGCCCGAGCAAACACAAAGTCGAGCCGCTCCTCGGGAAGCAGCTCGTCACGCTCGAAATCGATATCCGGGAGTCCGACGACGCTCCCGGCAAATTCAGGCGGAAGACCACGACGTTTCCTGCCGCCCATCTCAAACCGCTCGTCGGAAGGTTGGTAGAGGAAGATGACGCGCAGTGTGATTAAGACTCTCGTTTGCCTTTTACTCGCCGAGGCCGCGGTCGCGGCCGCGGCGCAGGGTGGGATCACGACGGCAAACGTGAAGGTGTCCGTCTCGGGCAGGTATTGCGCCGATTTGAAGGACGTCTATCTCGTCATCAACGGCGACGACCGGGAAGAGCGATGGGTCAAGCTCGACCATGACAAGCGCGTGCAGTGCGTCTGGACGAAAGACCTGGGCGGCCGCACGATCTCGACAAGCGTCGCGACCTTCAGTCTGCGCGCAGGTACCATGCGCTCCGGTTGCCAGAAGGCCGACCCGGACGAGGAGACGCTTCTCGCCACGGATGGGAAGACGCTTCTCGCCAACATCAACTTCTCCTACTCCAAGGAGCGCACGTTCCGCAATGTGAGCGTGAAGACCGTGCCGCCGATGCCCGTCAGCTACGTCCGTTACGTGCGTCCGTTCGATGCGGGTGCGAATCCGACCCCGTGCCGTGAAGCGGCGGCGTTCGACCACGGGCAAGGGGCCATCAGCAACACAACATTCGACGGTGAGAAGATCCATTTCGACTTCGGGCCCTTAAACGCGAAACGTCAGGAGACCGGCCTGATTCTCAATGACATCGTGGTCGACGACGGCGTGCGCATCCTGACTCTCGACGGCGTGGTCTACCGGCTGACAGCGCAGCGCGCACAAGGTAAAGTGCGCAGCGCGCCGTCGCTCTCGCCCAACGCCATCTCGCTCGACATCAAGAAGCTCGGTGACTTGAAGTTTGAACGCGCCGAGTTCCAGGTGATCAAGTGATCGAACGTCGACTCAGCCTGAAAGCGCGGCCACGAGTTGCTCGACCCACTCCACGTCTTCGCCGCGCTTCTTGCGGGTTTCGGCGATGAGGCGGAGGTTGCGGGCGGTCGTTTCGCCTTCCCATTTTTCGCGCATGGCGATGAGGGCGTTGCCGATCGATTCGGCGGCGTTCTCGCGGTGATTGGCGAGGACGGCGAGCTCGAGCAGCGTGGCGTAATCCCAATAGTCGGGCGTTGAGCCGGCGATGCGGCGGGTGACGGCGTAGCGGACGACGGGGAGAAGCTCTTCGCGCTGCGGATGCGGCGGCTCGCGCAGCTCCATCAGCGTTACCGCGTTGATACCGGGATAGGCGTCGCGCCAATCGGCTTCGAATCCTTTTCGATAGGTGTCGATCGCTTTTTCGAGGATGGCCGGGGCGCGGAATGTCTCGTTTGCATTGCGGGCGCGCTCCCATCGATCCTTGTAGATGCGGCCTAGGATCCCGTACGTTTCGCTGCTCGGCCCGCGCGTTGCGATGATGTCGAGCAACACTTCCTCGGCGCGGGCATCGTCGCCGGCGCGATTGAGTGCGAGCGCGAGTTGTTCGCGGACGAGGATCGTTGCCGCCAGCGCCTTCGGCATGCGTGCGGCGAGATCGATCATCTCCTGCCAGCCTTTCACGGCGCGATACGAAAGAAAGAGATCGACGACGGCCGCGCTTTCGATGGCGTCCAGATCGAGGCCGCGTTCAACATCACGCACGGCCTCGAGACCGGAGCGGCGGGCCGCGGCGAGTTTCTGTTTGATGTCCTGCGCGTACTGCACCCGCTCGCGAAAGACGTCGGTCCTCAGCCGGGCGATGTCGGGAAAACCATAGCCATCGAGGGTATTCGACAGCGGGCTGTCGATGACGCCCCGTTGATTGCCATGCCATTCCGTGCGCATCGCTTCGAGCCGCGCGGCGAGATCTGCGATCGATTTCTGCGGATCGGCGGGAACGCCGGAGCCCTCGAGACGGTACGGCAGCGCGCGCAAGGGAGCGACGTCGAAGGGAAGCTGTCCGCGGCCCTCCGCGAAAATCAGGACCGTGGAGCCGGGCCGCGCGGCGTGCCGGATTCCAAGCTCGTAGAAGACATTCGCGTTTGTCGTGGTGAGGTCGGCCACGGCGAAGCGGCAGAGGATGAGCCGCTCGAACATCGGCTTGTGAATGAGCCCGCCCGTGACCTCCTCGTCGGCGCGCAACGGCTCCAATCCCGCCGCCTCGATGGCCGGCTCGATGATGTTGCGATACACGGCGTCGAAGGCGACCGGACCAGCGACGTCGGTCTTGGTCCCGAAGGGCATGGCCACGAAACAGAGATCGCGCATCGGTGCTGGATCAGGCATCGCGACAGCGTACTAGCTTGCGGGAGCGGCGTCATCTGTTCCGTCCCTCCGTAATTGTTGCCGCGGCGCGGAAACGGACATATCGTCCGTCAATCCCCACAAGCGAGGTCTTTCACTCCGGGCCGGAGGTGGTTCATGCGAACGATGGCTGAAGTCTTCGAACACGCAAACAAAGAGATCAACAAAGCTCCCGCCGAGGCGAGGCGCATCATCCTCGATGCAGGCGTGCTTGACTGCACGAACGAGTATTTCGTCCCCATCCGTCAGCTTTACGCGCGATCCATATACAAAGACGAGGACCTGATTGCGCCGCAGAAGTACGAAAAGGCCATCGAAGTGCTGGAGAAGGACTGCGCGCTGGATCGATCGGAGGACGGCGAGACGCTGGGACTGGCCGGTGCGATCTACAAACGTCTGTGGGAGCACACCGGCCAGCGCACGCATCTCGAAAAATCGCTGAAGTGGTATGCGGCTGGCTACGCGGCCGGAGGTATTCGCGAGGCATGGTGCGGCGTCAACACCGCATTCGTCTCGGACCTCCTCGGCGTGCAGGAAGCTCGCGCGGGCGGCGAGGACGCAGCCGCACGCCGGGCGGCGCGATTTGCGGAGTCGGATCGAATTCGTAAGGCCGTGCTGGCCAAGCTCAACGCGGCCGTACCGCCTCCCGACGACCTCTGGTATCACCATGCATCGCGCGCCGAGTCCGCGTTTGGTCTGGCGGATTTCACGGCCGCCGCGGCCGCGCTCGCGGATGCAAATGCCGCCGTCGCCGGGAAGCCGAGAGAACCGGCGCAACACGAGACGACGGCGCGCCAGCTCGCGGCCATCGCGCGGCTGCGCTTCGACGGTACGCCGAACTACGCTATCGCGTCGGATGTCATCCAGACTGCCTTTGGCATCAACGATGACGCGGTCAGCGCGTTGTTCGGCGGCAAGATCGGCCTGGCGTTTTCGGGTGGCGGCTTTCGGGCCTCGCTGTTTCATATCGGCGTGCTGGCGAAGCTGGCCGAGTTCGATCTCCTTCGCCACGTCGAAGTGATCTCGTGTGTTTCCGGTGGTTCGGTCATCGGCGCCTTCTACTATCTCGAGCTCAAGAATCTTCTCGAGAGCGGCCGGACCGAGCACAAGGACTATTTGAAACTCGTACGCGACGTCGAAACGAAATTTCTCCAGGGCGTCCAGAAGAACGTGCGCACGCGCATCGCTCTCTCGCCGCGGGGCGGGTGGAAGATGGCGGTGAAGTCCGGCTATTCGCGGTCCGACGTCATCGCCGGGCTTTATCAGAATCATTTCTACGATCAGACGGCGGAGGAAGGGAAAAAGCCCGCGCGGTTCATGTCGGATCTCACGGTGCAGCCCGCAGCGTTTAATGGCGAGAAGTTCAATCCGAAGTACGACAACTGGCGGCTGAGCGCCAAGGTGCCGATGCTCGTTCTCAACGCCACGACGATGAACACGGGGCATAACTGGCAGTTCACGGCGACGTGGATGGGGGAGTCGCCGCAAGCCATCAGCGACACGATCGATGCGATCCCGCGATACCGGCGCATGTACTACAGCGAGGCGCCGGACGAGCACAAAAAGATTCCGATCGGACGAGCCGTGGGTGCATCGGCCTGCGTGCCGGGTCTTTTCGAGCCGATCGTGCTGCGCAACCTCTATCCCGACCGCACGGCGCGACTGGTGGACGGCGGCGTGCACGACAACCAGGGCTTGTCGAGTCTCCTCGAGCAGAACTGCCGCGTCATTCTGATCAGCGATGCCAGCGGACAGTTCCAGGAACAGAGGACTCCGGGCGGAAGCGTCGGCGAGTCGATCGGCAACTCCAACAGCGTCCTGCAGGCGCGCGTGCGCGAAGCGCAATTCGATCAGCTCAGCGCGCTACGCCGCGCCGGCGCGATTCAGGGAGCGATGTTCATCCACCTGACCAAAGACCTCGATGCCGATCCTGTGTCGTGGATCGGCGCACCGCCGCTTCCTGCAAACAAGGCATGCGGCAAGACGAGCTACGGAATCGATCGCGGCATCCAACGCAAACTCGCGGCGGTGCGCACCGATCTCGATTCGTTCTCGGATGCCGAGGCGTATGCACTGATGACGAGCGGCTATCGGATGACGGAGCACGCGCTCCTCGAAGAGAAATGTCTGCCGTCGCTGCAGACCGTCGGAGCGCGGCAGCCATGGAAGTTCCTCGCCGCCGAGGATGCATTGACCGGCGCGGACTGCGAGAACACGGTGCGGATGGACACGCTGCTGAGCGTGTCCAACGAACTCGCCGGTAAGGTGTGGCGCCAGATGCCGTCGCTGCAGACCGCGGGTGGAGGCGTCGCTGTCACGGGAATCCTCGGCGCTGCGTACGTTCTTTGGAAGAAACGCAAGATGGCGCTTCCGACACTCGGGGTCGTGTCGCTGGTCGCAATCGTGCTTGCCGCCGCAAACGTGATTCTCGCGCAGCTGGACAAGCGCCGCCGCTACCACAAGCGCCTCGACGAAATCGGCCTCGGACTGGCCATCACGTTCTTTGGCTGGATCGCCGCGGGGCTTCATTTACTCGTCTTCGACCGCTTGTTCCTGGAGCATGGCAAGTGGAAAGACACGCGGCCGCAGCCGGCGAAATAGAAAAAGGCCGTTGCCTTACGGCAACGGCCTCGTGGCTGAATGCTGATACGAAAACCTAGTCGTGTGAATACGGCGACGCCGCGGGCGCGACTTCGACCACGGTCATCATGCCGCGGTCCTCGTGCGCGAGGATGTGGCAGTGGATGACGTAGTAGCCGGAGTAGTCGACGAAGCGGCTGCGCAGTTTGAAGTAGCCGGGGATTTTTTGCGTGTTCGCGTTGGCCCACGTCACCGTGATTCCTGAGGGGATCGGGAAGACGTCCCACCAGATGTTGTTGGTCGACGACGGCGGGGTCGCGGCCGGCGGCTGCGGCACGGACGAACACGGCTTCCAGGTCGAGGGATCCGTTGGGTTGAGATAGCACTGGCCCGGCAGCGGCGCGGGCGAGTTGACGAAGACGTACTGCGGCACGTTGATCGAGTAGGCCGAGTTCGTGACGGTGGGACCGGCCCCCGTCAGCGTGAGAGACGTGTCGCTTTGAACGCTCAGCACCGTGTAGAAACCCTGGCCCGGAATGCTGAGTACCGTTCCCGTGCGAAGCGTGCCGAAGCTTGTGCCGGTGCCGGTGACGGTCGTCGTGCCGGTCGACGTCAGCGTGCCGGGTCCGGCGGAGCTGCTCAGGGCCGCGTTCGGATCGAAGACCTCGGTCACCTGGAACGGGTTGATGTGGATGTGGAACGGATGGGAGATGGCGGGGCCGAAGGTTTCGTTGACGACCTTCCACTCTTCGACCGTGTTGAGCAGGACCAGCTCGCCGACTTCGCCGTCGAACTTCTTGTGATTGATCCTGTGCTCGCCGAACGTCGGTCCGGTGGAGAAGGTAACCTCCTTCGTTCCCTTCACCTCCGCTTTTTGGATGTCCTGGAGGAAAGGCGGGAACGTCGGGGCGGTGGTCATGAGCTTGGCCGCATTGCCGGTAGCCGTCGATTCAGTCACGTTGACCGAGAAGAGCGTGACCAGGTTCTGGCCCGGCAGGTCGCTTGGATCGACTTCATTCTTCGCCATGAAGTTGTAGACGCCCGGAGTCATCGGCGCCTGCACGAGAAGGTCCGCGCGATTGCCTGCTGCCAGGAGGAACTGGTTGTTCGTGAAGCCCGGGCTGCCGAAGTTCGTTGGGCTGAACTGCACGCCGTCCTGCGCGGTCTGGTAATAGGTGAAAAGCGGCTTGCCCGAGGCGTCGACGGCAGGCTGACCGGCCTGGGTGTACATGCCCATGATGTGCGTGCCGGCGCGGCCCGACGTGTTTACGATGCGCCATAGCTTCACTTCGCCCCGCTGCATCTTCATCACCGGGCGAAGGCGGCCGTTGACGGAGAAGTCGGGGCCTTTGTCGACCCTGTTCGTTCCGTTCTTGCCGCGCTCGAGGTTCGGCGTGACACCGATCTGATTGATCACGAGGACCGGCTGACGGCGGGTCCAGCCGGCGCCGTAGAACTTGTCGAAGTCGTCGTCGTACTGCCCTTCGATGACGAACGCGCCGGTCATTCCGTTGCCGACGTCGATCGCCGTCGAGCCGTGTTTGTGCGCGTGATACCAGTGCAGTCCGGGCGACTGGCCCATCTGCAGCGGCTTTTGCGGCGGCGGGCTGAGCGGACCGCCTGTGTGCCCCATATGTTCCGTGGTCGATGCCGGAGGCGGAAACACCGTGTCCGTGTACTTCGGAATCTGATAGCAGTAGGGATACGCGCCCATGTAGTACTGCGGCCAGTCGCCTCGCTTGATCTGCGCCGCGTCGACGGGCCACAACTTCTTGATGTTGGGCGTCATGTCGTATTTCTTGAGGAGTTCCTCCTGCCGTGTCGTGTAGGCGGACGGCAGATCCTTCCACGTGTGCGGCCAGAGGCTGAGCACATTCGCGCCGAGCTCACGTTCGCAGCGCTGGAAGAAGTCGCTGAACGGCGTGGCCACGCTGGCGGCGGTCACGACCGGCTTGCCGCCCGTGCGCATTGACGGGCGGATTTCGATGAAGACGTTGTCGCCGGTCGAGTTCGGATTCGTATGCGTGCCGTGGAAGTGGATGTTCGCGGTGCTCGATCCGTGGAAGCAGTCGGGGTAGGTGTCTTTACCGCCGCCCGCTTTGTTGGGATAGCCATTGCTGCTCTCGTCGCAGCCCGAGCCGGTGTTGACGTCGCCGCGGTCGATGGAATCGCCGAAGTTGGCCGGGTTGATCTGATTGAGAAAGGTAAGCTCGATCATGTCGCCGAGGCGGGCGCGAAGCGTCGGACCGGGCATTGGATCCGGATAGTCGCCTGTGGTTTTCGGAAGTGGCGGCATGGCGCCGATTCCCTTGAAAACGCGGACGTATTGCGGCGCGCACTTGATGACGTTGGTATCGGACGGCGCAGCATTCGGCGGCGTTTTGAACGTCAGCCGCTGTTGCTCGTCGGTCAGGACGACCGTCGCGTGCAGCTTGCCGCCAGTCGACACCAGCTCGGGAATCGTGGGGAGGTCGGGCGCGGTCCAGGCGCCGCCGGTTGCAGAGTCACCGAGGCAAGGAATCCACTGCGCCGAGGCGGGGACGGCAGCGATCAGCAGAAGGGTGAGAAGAAACAGAATCACTCGATTCGTGCGCATGGTCATCTCTCCTCAGTACGTGTTTCCGATGATGGTTCCGCGTTCGCTCTCCACGTAGGGATGCAGCGCGCAGATGTAGTAGACCGTCCACGTCGCCGGTGCCGAGGCAGGTTGTGCGACGTCGTAGGACGGACGCGAGGAGCCACCCGCCGGAATGATGTCGGAGAGGTAGTTCGGGCCTCCGCGCGGAAGTACCTGATCGTTCGGCAGTGCGGTATAGCTATTGTCCGCGGGCCACGGTTGATGCTCTTCCTCGGTGGTGTTGTTCCACGTCACCAGATCATCGACCATGCACTCCAGCGGGTCGCCCGCCGTCTTGCCTTTGAGATCAGGTATGAATTCGGCGCCGTCGCCGGAACTGCTTTGAACGATCTTGATGGACCAGTCGGGCATGATGACTCTCCTGTCAGGTTGCGATTGTTGATTGCGAATGGACGCTTTCTACCGAGCAGCGTTCGCTCCAGAACTGGTTCTGGGGCCAGCGTTGCTCGCCGCGATAGACCTCTTTCCGGGTGCGGAGATAGTGAATGAATTCGGAATGGATAAAGCGATCATACCTTCGTAATCCGCTGTTGTCGCCGGTCGTGAGCTGATCGCCGATCGCGTACGACGCGAAGACGCCGGAGCGCAACGCTTTCGTGATGCCCTGCGACGAGAGCGGATCGAAGCGGGAGGCAGCGTCGCCGGCGGCGATCCAGTCGGAACCGGCGGCGGATTCGAGCCGCTGCGAGCCGCACGCGCGCGCGACGATCGGGCCGCTTGCGTGCCGCGCGATGCCGCCCGTGATCGGCATCGTTTCGAGCAGCCGCGTCCAGCATTCGGCGTCGCGGAGATGGAGACGGCGCGCGACGTTGCTGTCGGTCATGCAGGCCACGAAGCGGCGCTTGCCCGGAAGCGCCGCCGTGTACCACCAGCCGTCGGCGAACGCCTCGACGATCGTGCGCGGATCGGCATTCGTATCGTCGTCGAAGAATCTGCCAAAGCTGACCAGGTGATCGACGACGACGTTGCGTGCGCCGCAGAAGCGGCGGACGATTGCCGCATTGCCGGTAGCGTCCGCGAGGAATCGCGCGGCGATGGTGCGGCCGTTCGCGAGATCGATCAGCCAACCGTCATCGCTGCGATTCGCTTCGCTGACGGCGCTTCCGAGGAGCAGCGTCGCGCCAAGCGTGGCCGAGTGTTCGGCCAGCATCGCATCGAAACGCGCTCGGTCGAGATGCCATCCTGGTCCGCGGGCGTGGAAGATGTAGTCGTTGTCGTGCGGCGACGCATCGCCCCACGATGCCGTCGTTCCGTGTACTTCCGCATGCCCCGCGGCGCGGAAGGTGTCGAAGACGCCGAGGTGTTCGAGGAGCGGGCGGGCGGCGGGGGAGAGGGTTTCGCCGGCGCGCGGCGTGTCGAAATGCGACGCCTCGATCAACGCCACCGAAAGCGACGGCATGCGCCTGCGCAACGCGATCGCGCACGCGCTGCCGGCCGGT
Source organism: Acidobacteriota bacterium (assembly GCA_019247495.1). Lineage (GTDB taxonomy): Bacteria > Acidobacteriota > Thermoanaerobaculia > Gp7-AA8 > Gp7-AA8 > JADGNZ01. Next base: position 64,167 of record JAFAOU010000132.1, on the reverse strand, counting down.
CCGGCGCCGATGATGGCGACATCGACCCGCATCAATGCGCCCGCACCGCGTACCACGACGCCACGACGCCGGCAGGATGAATCGGACCCGTGCCCGTTTCACTTTGATGCGGGACGGTGCGCACGATGGAGCCGACGATCGATGGCCGCTCCAGCTGCGAGTTGCTGTTCGGCCAGACCGGCACCAGCCAGCCGATGTAGTCGTAGATCCATTCCGCGGGACCGACCACGCCCTTCCCTTGAAAGCGAATCTGCATCGGCGAGCCGTAGCCGAACGAGCCGCGCAGATTGAGCGACCATCCCTGGCCGCCGATTGTGCCGCCGAGGGTGTCGAAAGAGTCGGCGGTGATCTTCAGCGTGCCGATTCCGAACTGAAGATCGTTGAAGGCGATCGACAGATCGGGATCGTTCATCAGACTGCGGTAGCTCCACGTGCCGACGAATGGATTCTCGTATTTCATCGGGTTCTCCTTTCAGCGCCTCGTGCGCTCGACGGCCATGTAGGGGGGCGGAGTGGCCGGCGGCGACGACGTCGGCTTGGTAGTGGTGAAGTCGTATGCCGGATTGCGGATGATGAACGGCAGCCGCCACCACTCGGTGACCATCTTCAAATCGCCCGCGGCCGTCTGCGGCACGCCCGGCGTCCAGTCGAGGAACGTCCAATTGCCGGCGGCCGTCTGTTGGAACGCCTGCATGGGCCGGTGCGCCGGCCACCACAGCGTTTCCCACACGCGCTGCTCGCGCTGCATGAGCGAGTCGACTGGAGCGTCAGGATTGATCTTGTTCCATTCCTCGTAGGTGATGTCGATCGGCTGCGTGCTGCACTCGTTGAAATCGCTCTGCCACGGCACCGACATCGACTTGGTCAGATCGCCCGGTTGCAGGCCGATGTCGAAGTTGCTCGTCAAACTGAGCGCGTCGGTCGTGTACGTCGAGTAGTCGATCTCCGGGATGCGGCCTTTGTTCTGGTTCGCCTGCGCAGCGGTCTGCCCGAAGACGTAAAAATTCGGATCGGCTTTGATGCGGTACGGCTGCCGCCAGATGGCGGGATTGCGCATCACCCAACCGATCTCGCCGCCCGGACAGAACGATCCGCCGAGGACGTTCGAGAGCGCGCCGGCGTCGAGTGCGCGGCCACTCGCCGGCGGCGCGTCGCTGTACGGCCACCACGGATTCGGCGCCGGCCATCCTTCCAGCGCTTCGTTGTAGAAGTTCCCGCCGGCCCACTGCCGCAGAACGTAGTACTGCAATTCTGTGAGCCGCAGGAACTTCGACGGGAGCGTGTTCGAGATCGGGTTGTCGCCGCAGAGCAGCGGCATGAGCGGAAGGTTGTGAACGCGGCTGCTCGGCTTGCCGTCGAGGAAGAAATCGTTCTCTTCACCCGGCTTGCGCAGCAGGCTGAAAAGAAAGAGCCGCAGATCGCGATACGGATCGTCGGTGTTCGACGCGATGCACGTGGCGCGGCAGTCGTCGAGCAGTTTTCCGATGAGATGTTTGCGCAGATGCTCGTCGGTGAGCCGGCGGAGGTTGAACTTCAGCTCGACGCTGAGTCCCAATCCGATCTCGTCGATGATCTCGGTGACGCTCTGCTCGAGTTTTTGCCGCTCGGCTGCATGGTCCGGTTCGTCGGATGCTTTGCGCCAACGCTCGAGATAGTCATCGAAGGCCTCGGCCTTCTTCGGTTTGCCGATAGCGTTAGCGAACTTCTGTAACGCGCGCTGAAGCCGGGCCGACATGTCGTCCGTCAGCACGCCCGCCGCGGGAAGCGGCGCGCCTTTCTCCTTCAGCTCGTTCTCGATCTGCTTCTGCAGCACCATGTACAGCGGCCCTAGCGTCTCGACGAACAGCTCGCCGTCGTGATGCCGTTGCATGCAGCGCGCTTCGCACTTCCGCACGCCCGGCCAGAAAATCTGCGGTGGGACGCCGAGCTTGTACGGATCGAATGTGCCGCGGGTCGAGTAGTTGTGCGGGTAATTCGACTGCCCGAGGATGTTGCAGAGATAGGTAAATTGGTCGGGACGGAAGAGGATCGTCCAGATGTCGCGGTAGAACCACGGCTTGAAGGACGGGTTCCAGCGCAGGCGCCCGGCGCGCCAGTGAATGAGCGCGTCGGTGTCGGTAGGCGGGATGTACGGCGGATCGTTGAACGTGCCGTCCTTGCCGTAGATGTCGGTGCGCTCGGCGAACTGCGTGACGGCCATGTCGTCGACGACGTCTTCCATCGTGACGATGTCGAGGACCTCGGGGACAAATCTCGGATACGCGCAGATGACCCACGACGGCGCTTCGACGTCGATGAAACGGACGGCGCTGACGAGCTCCGAGTACATGACCAGCCGCGCCATCACCGGACCGTCGGACGTGTCGTCGAACCAGCCGTCGTTGTTCGCGTAGTTGTCGATGCGCGGCTGGCCGAATTCGTCGAAGAGGTACGAGCCGGAGTTTCCGTGGCCGCCTAGAACGAGCAGGCGGCCATCGTTGTCGGTCAGCAGATCGCCGAGCGTGTCGATGGAACACGGGACCAACGGCGGCGGAAATGTCGGCGAGTAGTTCTCTCCGCCATCGCGATCGAAGCTCGCTCTGCGCCGCGTGGTCCCGTCCACGCTGCGCGGACCGGGATCGATGATCAGCCGCTGCCGCGCCTTCGGATCGGTGATGGCCGCGTTGCGTAGCGGATGATCGGATCCGTAGCCGTGCTCGCCCGAGAGTTGTTTGAACTGATACCAGGACGCCTTTTTGTTCGCGAGCCAGACGCGCCACTGGATGTCGACGAGCGCGCCGGCGTTGCCGCCGCCTTCGATGCGGTCGCCGCGCTTGAGCGGACGTCCGCCTGGCGATTCGTCGTCGTAAACCCACACTTCGAATCGTGCCGCCTGTCGGCGAATGCGGCCTTCGGCGTCCTTGAACGACGCCACGCGCTGCACGGTCATGCCGTCGGGCGAATAGATCGGATTGCCGAGCGCGTCGCACTCGGTGGGCAGTTCGGCGCGCTGCTGCGGTCCGATGTAAAACGAGTCGGGACTGTTTCCGAGTCGCGCCACTCCGATGCCGGGATGGATGCGGTAGATGGGAGGCATCGTCATTCCGCCTTTCTAATCAAGAAATTCGAGCGAGACACCGTCGACGCGGAGGAGCTCGTTGTCCTCGCAGTAGTCGGCGCCGATGACCACGAGCGTGATCTGCAGCGATTCGGCGCCGGCATCGAGCAGCCGCTTCGCCGTCTTCGTCACATTCACGCGGTGATTGCGCGGCGTGTTGTGGCTGCGCGGACGGAGGTCGTACTCGCGCGCACGAGCCGGCGGGAGCTCGCAATGTCCCGGTCCGCCGATGCACGCGCCGTGGCCAAAGATGCCGAGGTAGCCGGCGTAGCGATCGTGATCGATCGGCGTCGAGGCGTTCGCGTCCGGCAGATTGAGAAAAACGCGGATGAAGCACGATCGCGGAAGCTGCGGAACGCGATGCAACCGCACTTCGACCTGGCTGAACGACTTGCGCGCCGGCTTCGGAATATCGATCGGCTTCGACACGAAGCGGCCCACCGGCGCGGAGAGCCCCACCGGGATCACGAACGAGCACTTCACGTACTCGTAGCCGAAGCGCGACATGTCCAGCGTGTCGTTGATCGTGTAGCTCCACGGTGTGAGCACGGCGTCGAGATCGGCGGGGAGCGAATGCGGATTGATCTGCTGCCACTCCGACCAGAGCCGGTCGATGTTCGCGTGGATCGGCCAGAAAACCGGGTCGTACGACGCGGTGAGATTGCTGAGCATGTCGCCGTTGTCGGGCTGCGAGTACATGTCCTCGCGCGAGTGGAAGACGCGGCCGGCTACCTTGGTGCCGCGGTTGCGGTTGCGTCCCGGCTTGCTCGGCTCGAACTCAGGATCGGGCGACGGCGTCGGATTCAGTCCGCCCGTCCAGATGTGCATCGTGTTGTGCGGGTTCTGATCGAGATAGCCGAAGGAATCGTTGTAGAGACTTCCGCCGCCGAAATCGCGGAACGTCCGCAGCGACATGATCTGCTCCATGTCCTCGGCCGTCGGATAGTGATACTGGAACGGCGGCTGGTTGATCGTGCTGTCCTTGATGTACTCGGCCGGATAGCGCAGCGGATACCAGAGCGAGTTCGAGGCGAGCAGGGCGTCGATGAAACGCTCGCGATGCGGACCCTTGATGAACTTCTCGCCGTTCTCGCCAATCGCTGCCTTCACGTCGGCGAAGAAGGCCGATTGCGACGTGTAGAGCTTTCCGAGCATCGCCTTGGAGATTTTCGCGGCGTCTTTCGGATCGAGCTTCGGCGTGGCGTTCTTCAGATACTCGATCGACGCCTCGGTGAGAAACGCTTTGAAGGACTCGGGGATGACGTTGCCCTTTTCCGGACAGTCGGGAAGGTACTGCGGCATCGTCCAGTCCCAATACGGCATCGTCACGCCGGGGCAGAGGTCCTGCAGCACCTGCTCGAACTCGTAGAGGTAGATGCGATGCCAGGGGAGGAATCGCTCCCACCCGTGCTGGCAATGGTTCTGATGGATGAGCGCCATGTTGTTGTAGCTGCGGATGTCCTCCTGCCATTTGTTGAGCCGGTAGGTTTCGCGAAAGGCCTGACGGAGCAGCGCGAGCTGGTTCGGCAGAAGGCAGTCGAGATTCATCCGCTGCTTCACTTCACCGTAGCGGTAGCGATATTCGTTCGGCGATCCTTCGAAGACCGGCCACATGCGCGTGTCGCTCTCGACGTTGCCGGCAGGAATCGATTCAACGGCCGTCGCCCGGGTCAGCGTGCCGGCTGCGAGCGAGATTTCGCGCTGCGGATCGGGCAAGCCGTCGTCGATCCAGTCGGAGATGAAATCGATGTCGTCGCGCGACACGGTGCTGCCGCCCCACGGCAAACGCGGAAACTGCGTTCCATCGAACGGCGCCTCCCCTCGGAGACCGCGCACCAATCCAGACTTCTTGCCGCGATTCGGAAACGGCGGACCGTCGTTCTGCACCGGCGCGCAACAACTGCACGCCTCCTCAGCCTTCTCGGCGGGCGCGATCATCGGGACGCCGTAGACGCGCGCTTCGAGCAGATCTGACAGCGGATACCAGAAGCGGCCGGCGCCGCCGTAATCGGCGTCGCTTCCTGCCGCGGCGCGGTCGAGGATCTCGACCACACGCTCGTACCGGGTCGTTACCACACCAGCGGTTTGTGCCATCGAATCTTCTCCAGTGCGAAGTGAAAAATGGCGGCGATGAACAACGCCGCGGCGCCCGCGTAGACCGCGGCGCTCGATTGGATGACGAATTTCCCAGTAACGATCGTTACTGCGGCGATGAGCGCGACGACCGCCGGGCCGTAGCGCCGCTCCATCCGCGATCGAAGGAAGACGGCGGTGACGGAGACCGCCAGCGACACGATCATCGCCGCCGGCATCCAGGCGGCAGCCGCCGCGCCGGCCGCACCGCCCGCGCCGAGGATCATGAAAAAACAGAGCGGGCACTTCGGCGTCAGCGCGAGGATGGCCGGCCAGACGAGCAGCAACGTCGTACCGCGTCTTGCCGGCATCCCGGGATGCCGAAGACTGCCGACACGTACAGCGATCTGATTCCCGTTGATACCTTAGGAGTGTCTGACCCGCTTTGTTTCCCTACCCACGCGGGGCGGTTCAGGGTCGGCAGATGTCGCAGATTACGCAGAATGGCTTTGTGTGAACTTAATCTCTACGCCGGCGCCGCGCTCCACCGCCCGCGTGAGAGCGATCGACGCGGTGGCGACGTCCTGCAAGGCGGTGCCGGTGGAGTCGAAGATGAAGACTTCGTCGTTGTCGCGCCGGCCGGGAACGCGGTCGCAGACGATGTCGGCGAGTTCTCCGTGAATGTCGTCGCGCGTCATGACTCCGGCGGCGATGGCGTGGTGGAGATCGCCCATGACCGCGGCTTGATCGAGGATGTCCGGGACGACGCGGCTCTGGGCGAGAAGCGCGGGCGCGAGCTCGTTCTTTTCGGGATTGTCGGCGCCGACGGCTCCGATGAAGAGTCCGTCGTGACGATGTTCGATGCCGAGGATGGGCGAGCGGGCGGGTGTGCAGGTGATGACGATATCCGACTGCGCAACGGCGATTTCAATCGAGTCCGAGATCACGACTTCGATGCCGAGGCGTTGCGACATCTCGTTCGTAAACCGCGCGGCGGCAGCGGGGTCGGCGTCGTACGCGAACACCTTCGCAATCGTTCGCACACGCAGCAGTGCCTCGGTATGCGCGCGCCCCTGGATACCGCAGCCGATGATCGTCATCGTTCGCGAATCGTTTCGCGCAAGATGTTTTGCCGCGACCGCCGTCGCGGCAGCAGTGCGCAGGGTCGTAATCAATGTTGAGTCGAGGATGCCGAGCGGTGTGCCGCGTTCGACGTCCATCACGACAATCAAGCCCTGAATCGTGGGGAGTCCGTGCTGTCGCGGGTTGTCGGGAAAGTTCGCGTTGATCTTCGCCGCGAAGATGTCCGCGGCGGCTGCCTTCACGTGAAACGTTCCGTGTTTGGCGTGGACGCCGAGTGTCTGCGGCGGCGCGATGCGGCCTTCGCCGAAATCGCGAAATGCCGTTTCCACGGCGGCGATGCAGTCGTCGATCGTGAGCAGCGCGGCAACGTCGGCCGCCGTCAGAATTCGGGTCATCGGAAATCCGCCAGTTCGTGAAAGAGGTAGACGGCGCTGACCATGGCCTTCTCCCAATCGCCGAGGTGGAGCGACTCGTTTTCGGAGTGCGCGTTGGAGTGAGGGTCCTGAACGCCGGTCAGCAACGGCGGGACGTCGCCGGCCAGCTCCGCGAACGGTTTGACGAATCCGATCGAGCCGCCGCTGCCGGCCATGACCGGCTCGGCGCCGAAGCCTCGGCGCAGTGCCCGGCGCGCCGCGGTGAAGATCGGATGCGCAGGATCGGCCTCCCACCACGACGGGCCGCCGTGAATAGTGGTCGTGACCTGCACGCCGCGCGGCGCGTGGGAGCGAATCGCGTTCGCGAGAAGCTCGCCCGCTTCGTCGCTGCCGAGGTCGCGGACCGTGCGGAGCGAGAGGCGTGCGCGTGCGCTGTCAGCGATCTGATTCGACGCCGACGCCAGCGGCACCGCCTCGATCGCGGTGATCGTCAACGACGGGCGCGCCCAGATGTGCTCCCACGACGGCTCGGTTTCTGTCAGATCGACGCCATCGAGAAGCGCGAAGTCGTGCTTGAACCGATCGGCATCGAACGGCAGCGCGCGCATCGCCTCGAGTTGCGAATCGTCGATGCGTACGCGTTCATCGAGGCCGGGAATGCCGCGCTGCAGATTCGCAAGAATCGAACAGAGAATCATCACCGCGTCGGGCGTGAGTCCGCCGGCCTGACCGCTGTGAACGGGACGGGCGAGACAGCGCACCTCGACGTCGACGATGCAGTTGCCGCGCAGGCGGTAGGTGAGCGACGGAATGCCGGTGGCGAAGTTTGGCGTGTCGCAGAGGATGATGAAGTCGCAGCCGAAGAGCGCGCGATGTTCGGCCAGCAGCGCCTCGAGGTTCGGCGATCCGATCTCTTCCTCTCCCTCGATCAGCAGCGTCACGTTGCACGGCAGCGCGCCGGTTTCCGCGCACGCGCGAATCGCGGCGAGGTAGGCGAGGAATCCGCCCTTGTCGTCGGAAGTACCGCGGCCGTACATGCGGCCATCGCGGATCGCCGCTTCGAACGGCGGCGAAATCCAGCGTTCCTCGCGCCCCGCGGGCTGCACGTCGTGATGGCCGTAGATGAGGATCGTGGGCAGATCGTGCGAAGCGATCACATCACCATAGACAGCCGGATGGCCGGCGGTTTCGAGCAGGCGAACGTTGGCTACGCCGTTGCCGATCAACGTCTCCGCGACGGCACCGGCGGACCGGCGCACTTCAATTGCCGGAAACGCGCTCGCCGAAATGCCCGGAATGCTGACGAGCGACGCGAGTTGCTGCTGATACGCGCCGGCATTGCCGCGCACGACGGCGATCGCGTCGTTCACTTGCGGCTCCGCTGCGGCCGGCTGAGCGCTTCATGCAGATGGTCGAAGATCTCGATGCCGCGCTCGATCCTCTCCGCGTCGTCGCGAACGCGCCCGGCCAATCCCTCGATCATCATCCGCACCCCTGCGCCCTCCGCGCGATCGAATTTCGTCTCCTTCAAATCGAGGTCGTGCACGATTTCCGCGATCGCGCGCACGCCCTTGTCCGCGACGCCGGTCCGCCGCACCAGCGTCTCGAACGTGCAGCGATCGCCTTCGTGCGTGAACTCGCCGCCGGCCATGTCGAAGCGGATCTCGCCATCGCGCGGTGCCGCCTTCGCCTCGAAACGGAAGCGGGCTTTGGCGTCGATGAAGCGGCGGATGAACCACGCCGAGGCAAGGCGGTCGATGTGGACGTCGGGGCGGGTGACCCAGACTTTGCCGCGCAACGCGAGCTTTGTTTTCGGCATGTGCGTCTCCTCCTTGTGAGCTTTTTTCAGCCGCGCTTCGATCGTAGCGAGCGCTTTTTCGGCGGCCTTGCGCGCGGGCGCGTCGAAAAAATCGATGCGCCGGATGTCGTCGAGGCGGCGCGTTAGAGCCGCGTGTGCCACCGTCAACTCGCCGGCGGCGGCAGTGCTTCGCGCTTCCTTGAGCGCGGAACGGGCGTCGGCGGTGAGCGCGTTGTAGCCGGCGTCCCGCGTCTGGCGAAACTGCGCTACGGCCGCATCGTTCGCGACGCCGTCGACGAAGTCACCTTCGAAGAGATGCGCGTCGCCACCGCCCGCAGTGATCTCCTGCGCGATCCATTGCATGTCCTCGAGCGCGTCACTGTTCCGCGGCAGCAGGTAGACGGCGTTCTTGACAGCCACCGCTCCGACGCTGGCCAGCCGCTGCCGGATCTTGGCGCGCAGGTACAACGGCCGCGGCGGAATGCGATGTACAAGAATCAGCCAGCGCGCCATACTTCGATGCTAACAAGTGCTTGACGATATAGCAACTGCTATACTCAAACGTCCCGAGCCGCCAGAGGCTTGCACGGCTCGGGGCATATTTTGCGAAGCTTTGGAGTGCGGTGGCGATCGAGCCACCGCTTTGGGAGGGAGGGGGACGATCGAGCAAGCATCACATGTTGCGAGTCGTCGCAGTTCCGCCGCCCTCCCAAAGCGGTGGCCCTGCCACCGCACTCCAAAGTGCTCCGCACGAAACGGGACCACATTTCTTCACGATCTCTCAGGATGACAGGTATCGATGCGGCCAACTCTGATTCAGTTCGTCCTCTACTTCCTCCGCCTCGGGGCCCTCGGCTTCGGCGGACCGGTGGCATTGACGAATGCTCTACGCCGCGACCTCGTCGAAACGCGTGAATGGCTGATGCCGGACGAATTCGAGAACGGCCTCGCCCTCGCCGCGGCCTGCCCCGGACCGTTGGCGTACCAGCTCGGTATCTACTGCGGCTACATCCGCTTCGGCATCGCCGGCGGATTGGCGGTGGCCGTTGCCTTCGGGTTGCCGCCGTTCGTCATCGTGACGGCCGCGGCATCGCTCTACGTCCGTTTCGCCGCCGACTGGCACCTTCGCGCGCTCTTCTACGGCATTGCCCCGGCCATCGTCGCGCTCATCATCAAAGCCTGCTGGAACCTCGGCCGCCGCACGCTGCGCGCTGACCGCATCGCCTGGATCTTCGCGATCGCCGCCTGCGCCATCACCGTCATCGTGCAGCGGGAGCTCGCGTTGATGTTCGTCGCTGCCGGTCTGCTGGGAGCCATTGTTTTCGCGCCGACGCCGCCACGTCCCGCGAACGCGTTCGTGATGATCCCGAGCGCGAAACTATTCGCGTTTTTCTTCAAGACCGGCCTGCTCGTTTTCGGCAGCGGCCTGGTGATCGTCCCGTTCCTGAAAACGCAGGTGGTCGACCAATACCACTGGCTCACCAACCGCCAGTTCCTCGACTCGGTCGCCATCGGAATGATTTCGCCGGGTCCGGTGGTGATCACCGCAACGTTCGTCGGCTACCTTCTCAACGGCTTTGCCGGCGCCGCTGCCGCGACCCTCGGCATCTTTTCGCCGCCGATCCTTTTCACCGTCATCGCGACGCCGATCCTGCTCCGCTATCACAGGAATCCGCGCCTTGCCGGCTTCATCCGCGGAGTCGGCGTGACGGTGGTGGGCGTGCTGGTGGGGACGTCCTACCTCATTGCGCTGCAAGCGATCGGCGATTGGCTGACGATGTCGATCGCGATCGCCAGCCTCGTGGTCATCACGATGTGGAAGAGGATTCCCGAGCCCGCGATCATCGCCGCTGCGGGTGCGATCGGATTGCTCACGTATCAATTGGTTCATTGACGTTCGTAGCGCCGGCGGCCCGCCGGCTGGACCGCCGCCGGCTCGGCGGCAGGTCTTAAATGCCAGCGAGCCGCTGGCAGTCCAGCCGTCGAGCCGACGGCGCTACGCCCCAGCCCATTCGCTGCACGCTGATCACCATTCGCTGCATTCATTCGACGTTTCGCCGATTCCTGCCGCAAACTGGCGGGCATGACTCCGCGCCGCATGGCCTGGCGATTCGCCGTGCTCTTCTGGACCTTGTTCGGAGTGGTCACCGGCATCCAGGTCTGGATCAGCATGATCACGCACGGGCATTCCGTGCCGCGGCTCATCTTCTATTACGTCGCGATCTCCGAGGGATGGCTGGCGGCCACGGTCGGCATCGTCTGGCTGGCGCGGCGCTTCCCGATCGTGCCGTTGCGGCGGCTGCCAATCCTCGTTCATTTCCTGGCGGCGTGCGTGATCGCTGTCCTGCACTCCTTCTACTGGCTGGGACTCCTGATCGCGATCAGGCCGTACGACCGGATGACCGCGGAGCCGGCGCAGATGCCGATCGCCTCGATCCTGTTCTTCCGCGTCCCCTTGGAGTTTCTCCTCTACTGCATGGTCCTCGGCGCGGCCATGGCGTTCGATTTTTACGAGCGCTATCGCGAGCGCGCGCTGCAAGCGGCGCAGCTCGAAACGTCGCTCGCCGACGCCCGGCTGCATGCGCTGGAGTTGCAGATCCAGCCGCACTTTCTCTTCAACACGCTCAACGCGATCAGTGGACTTGTTCGCGTGAAACGCAACGATGAGGCGATCACGATGCTGGCCGGCCTCAGCGAGTTGCTTCGCTACACGCTCGATCACGAGAACGATCAGAGAGTTCCACTCGATGTGGAGCTGGCCGTGCTGCGCCGCTATCTCGAAATCCAGCGCGCGCGATTTCCGGATCGGATGTCGTTCACCATCGACGCCTCGTCCGAGGCGGGGAGGGGAGCGGTGCCGACGCTGCTGCTGCAGCCGCTGGCGGAGAACGCAATCCGCCACGGCATCGAACTGAGCGCATCGCCGGGCGTGGTGAACGTGCGCGCGTTCCGCAACAACGGCCATCTCCACATCGAAGTCTTCAACACCGGCACCCTCGGCGAGCGAAGCGAGAGCGGCATCGGAGTGCGCAACACGCTCGACCGCCTGCGGCATCTGTACGGCGAAGAAGCTCGATTCGACCTCAAATCCGCTGGGGAAGGCGTCTTAGCGAGCGTCTCGATTCCGTGGAGTTCGTTGTGATCCCTTCCGTTGCCAAGCACACCGCGCCGCGGTAGTCGTTTAGCTAGTTCGCAACGGACGCTACCGCCTACTCCATGCCATCGATCGCCGCGGCGATCTCCGCGTTCGACGGGCGCTCGCGAAAGTCGGTTTCGACTTTCATCCAGCGCACGCGGCCTTTTGCATCGAGCACGAAGACGGCGGGATGGGGGATGCCGTCTTCTTTCTTGCCGGCGTAGGCTTCGTCGCGGAGGGCGTAGCGGTCGATGATTCTCGATCCGGGATCGGAGAGAAGTGGGAACGTCACTGCGCCGCGGTGATCGGTGGCGAGGAGTTGCGCGAACTTTCGTCCCTCCTCGGTGGAATCGGGACTGATCGCGTAGAACTTCACCTCCGGATACGCGCGGACCAGATCACGAAGCCCGGCCAACTGCCGGGCGCAATACGCTCACCAGTAGCCGCGGTAGAAAACGAGGACGACCTTCGTCCCCGCCGCCTCGGCCAGGCTGACGCGTCTTCGATTCTGATCGAGGAGCGCGAACGCAGGCGGCTGTTGTCCGACCTTCGGCGGCGTGGGATTGCGGGCAGCGATGGTGATGAGCAGTGCGGCGAGGAATGACAAGCGGTTCGAGAATACCAAAGAGACCGTCTGCGGATTGAAGCCGTTATCCTTCCGCATCTTGAATCGCCGCATCGTTCTTCTTCCGCTGCTCTTCGTTGCGTGCATGTCGAACTCCCGTCATCCTGCCGTTACGCCGGAGACGTTCGTGCTCGACTACAACACTCCTGTTGACCCTCACCTGCAGAAACAGCTCGAATCGATCGATGCGCGGCTTCGCGCGAAATACGGGATGACGCTGGAGCAGACGGCGGTCGGTCTGCTCGACCTCAACCATCCGCGCCTGGCGATGACGCATCCCGATCGCATCGAGTACGCCGCGAGTGTGGCCAAAGTAGGAATCCTGCTGGCGTACTTTCAACTCCATCCCGGCGCGGCAACGGAGATGGACGCCGCAACGGAACACGAGTTGGGGCTGATGATCAAAGCGTCCAGCAACGAGATCGCCGCGAAGTACTCACGGGCCTTGGGTCTGCGCGAAATCCAGCAGGTACTCAATGAGCAGGGGTTCTACGACGCGGCACACGGCGGCGGCATCTGGGTGGGAAAACACTACGGTCCGAACAGCGAGCGGATTGGCGATCCGGTCGCGAATCACTCGCATGGGGCGACGGTGCGGCAACTCCTTCGTTTCTACTGGCTGCTGTCGCGCGATCAACTCGTGTCACCTGCCGCGTCGCAGAAGATGCGCGCGATCTTTCTGTCACCCGACATCCCGCACGACGATCACAAGTTCGTGAAGGCGCTGAGCGGCCGCGGACTGACAATCCTTCGCAAATGGGGGAGTTACGAGGACTACCTGCACGACTCCGCGATCATCGAAGGAGCGGGACGTCGCTACGTCCTCGTCGCGCTGACGCACCATCCGCGCGGCGACGACTATCTCGAGGATCTCGCGCGCGAGGTGGACGACGTGATGACGATCCGCAGATGGCGCAGATAAAACGCAGATTGGAGATTGCCCGATGCCTGCATTGATCATCGTCGATATCGAAGTGCTCGATCCTGTCCGGTACGAGGACTACAAGCGTCTCGCTTCGGCTGCCATTGCCGCGCACGGCGGACGGTATCTCGTGCGCGGCGGGAAGAGTGAAGTCCTCGATGGCGAGTGGCAGCCGCGGCGGCTCGTCGTGCTGGAGTTCGACTCCGTCGAAAAAGCGAAGGCGTGGCGGAAGTCGCCGGAGTATGCCGAGGCGAAAAAAGTGCGCGACACGTGCGCGCGGGCGAACATGATCGTCGTCGAAGGCGCGTAGTGCGCGCGTCGATTTTCACAACGAAAAACGCGGCCTCTCGGCCGCGTTTGGATTTGACGATTTGGTGGAGCTGAACGGGATCGAACCGATGACCTCCTGAGTGCGATCTCCGCGTCGGTCTCGGGACATACGCGGATATCTCCTTTCGAGAGTAGTTTACCTCGGTCTCGACTTATCTGCACGCGGGCGAAAACGGGCGGACTAGACGCGCGTTAGACACTTACTGACGCCGAAGAAGGTCGCGTGCGCAGCACGAGCGCGGCGAACCGCGCTGGCTTCTAGAACACGTCGATGTAGAGCCGCGAGTTCTCCATCAGGTCATTCATGTCGATGCCGTGATCATCAGTCAGCGGTTCGCCGTTGTAGTCGCCCCACGCGCTCGCAAGCTTCTTCACAAAACCATCGATGTCGCCCTTCGCCGTGGCGTGCGGGTTGGGAAGCGCGATGTTGATGCGCATGTCACCAGCGGGAGTTCCAACGGCGTTCGTCTCGCCGATGTGCAGCACTCGCGTCACCTGCGAGTGGTACGGCTCGCCTTCGGCGTTTTTCTTCCTGACAGCGAGTCCGAGACGTTCCTTGACGAGCGGCTGCCCGATGATGTTCACCTCCTCGTTGAGGATGACGAGGAGACCATCTGCGTCAGGGATGCCGAGGTGCTTTTTTGTGTCGCGGATCTGGTTTGCTGCGTCGTCGATCGCATTCTCGACGGACGATGTGATCTTCTTCACGAGTTGGTTGTAGCGGTTCTTGCCCTTCATTTTCTTCGGGAGTTTGAGGTACAGGTCCTCGATGATGTGACGGCCCTTCGGGAGCTGGCCGGGATCAATGCCGTCCGCCTTCATGATGTCGAGGAGCTTCTTCCCCATGTCCGCTTCGAGACACTTCACTTCGCAGACGATCGTCTTGTCCTCGAAGAGGTAATCGCCCTTCTGGACTCCCTTCGGCGGGTTCTCCAGCGAGTCGATGGCGACCGAACCGGGATACTGCCGGCAGAAGTCCTCGAAACGATCCTTCAGCGTCATGGTTGTCTCCGCGATGGCAGCGTGAATCACGGTGATGTTCACCGTGACAGTTTTGCTGTTGATCGTGATCCTCGGGACTTTGGCTTTCGTTGCGAGACTAAAGAGCCAGTTCGCTATGACGCCGATGGCAATATCTCGGCCGACGACGAGAAGGTCTGGCCCGACCGTGAGAATCGCGTGGTAGAACGCATCCCATAGGCCGCCGTGTAAGTCGCCCCGGCTTTCTTCTGTCGGCTCGAGTTCACCGATTCCTTCGACGGTGTAGACAACAGGAACTTGCTTGTTATTGACGATCGTGATGCCGGGAAGCCCTAGAACAGCACTGGGCGGCTCTGGAAACGCAGAAGTCCCGCCGTGGTCGAACTCGAACGTGACATCGATTCTCACACTACCAATCTACACCCTGAAACCGGACACGCCTTCACCCGATCCGTCGAGACGTTCGAGGTATGCGAGTTGCTCCTGTAACACGCCCCGGAACTTAGCGAATGCGACCGCTCGATCGTTCGGCAAACTAGCATTGGGTATCACCCGGCCAGCGTCGTCCAAGCACTGACTGCTTGGTAGGTTTCTGGACCGAGTAAATGCTCGGTCTGTCTTCCGACGTACGAAGCCGCCCTACCCGCGAGACCGTCCTTCTCAAAATTTGATCAACAGCACGACATTCGACTGCATAACGACGCACGCGATCGCGGATGCATTTGGTATCCTCACGGGGATCTCCGGTAGCGAGGCTATACGGATATTCTTGAAGGCCGGCACCAAAGCGTCTCGGATAAACGACGGCACGCGCTTGTCGTCAATCCCCACCGTCACACCGATGTCGGTCAAGGTATAGCGTGCACTCACATCCCTCAAGGGACCATCCTGCGTGAGCACGAATCGCCCAAAAGGGCCAGCGTCATTCACGAACCTCGCGCGAATCGTAATCTTCGCGCTCAGATCAAGGTCGTACTGTGGGTTCCTGACGGAATTATGCTCACCGCCCTGGTCTTTTCGATAGACACCAAGGACAAATTCGATCGCTCCAATGTCGGGACGGAGCGTGGGTCCGCCCTCTAGATTTGCAACGGTATGGTGATAGTCGGCGTTAAACTCCGGCGAGTTGTTCTGCCGCGTGATTGCACCAAGTACGACCGAGGTTATAGTCGCGATCGACGCGGTCATCGCGACATCGAATGGTTGCGGTACGCCATCGAGAGGAGGTAGTAGCCCGTGGCGGCCGCGTGCCGTTTTCGAGAACACGCTCACGTGGTCACGACTGACGCTCTCCATATAGCCGGACCACGTCCCGAATGGTAAAGCCGGCAGTTGCAGCGGAGCGGTATAGCTGGCTGTCGCCGGATCTCGCATTGCCGCATTAATCGCGTTGAGCACCTCGACGACTTCCGGCCAGTTCGCCGATTCCGCGGCGCACGGATCGGAGTACCGCATCAGTCGAATCAACACCGCGTCTCCTTGAACGTGAAAAGCGCATTCAACCGTCGTCGTGTAAGAGCGCGATCCCACAGTCACTTCGAGTGCGATGCCCAGTCTATCCAGTGCAAGCACCAGCCCGCCCTCGCCCGCACATCCATTGTCGCTGACTAGAATCCATCGGGTGTGAACGACTGTGCCATGTGGGACCTTCGCAGCGATGCGATCGGTTAGATCGAGAGCGGCCAGTCGCTTAGCAAAATAGTCACTTGCACAAGCGATTTCGGAATCATAACCTAAGTATGTTAGATGTCGCTCCGATAAACGCATCCGCTCATTGCACTCTCTCAGAATCGTCGGCGGCGCCGCACGCACCGGCGGTGGCAGATTCGCATTAACGATACCCAAAAGCGCATGCGCCGCTTCCTCGTTGTGCCTCGCTGCGTCGGCGGCATGCTCGATCAGCTCGGCGATGGACTGACAGCGTGACAACGTTGCATCTCGCCAAGTCCAGTAATCGTCGTAGGCCATAAATCACTTCAGGCCGTCGACCTTTTGGCCGAGAGCACCGACTCCGATCTTTAGCTCCGTAACTTCGGCGATGGTGGAATTCAACTGTCGCACGAAGTCGTCAAGTGCCGTTTTCACAATCAATAGCTCGTCGTGAGTATTGGCAATCGTCTGCATCAGCTGGCCCGTGATGTCGAGCTTCGCCTGAATATCCTCTAACGCGGTTGTCACGCGGTCGCGCATGTCATCAAATTCATCGATGAGCGCGTTGTGATAGATTGCCTCCACGGTATAGTGCAAGATGCCAGCGGGTGAACCAGATTGGCGGTCCCCGCGGCCGTGTTCAAATACTAGCCGGGGTGACGATAGTCGTGAGAGCTCGGCCTTCCCTTTCGCGGCTAGCAAGGCGGATAATGGTATTGCCGGTAGCGGAATGTCGCTGTAAAGAAAATTGAATGGATCGACGTCACCCTCGACGCCGACTTGTCGATCTCCGAGCGCTCGAATCTGCGGGCCGACGGCGTTCGCAGAGATCGCAGCCGTTGAGCGCGACAGAGCCCGATCGTCGTACATGGAGTCGAGAGCAACACTCTTGCGGTAGCGCTCGAGTGCATACTCCGCCGCGCGCCGATAAAGTGCACCTGCACGAGGCTCTGCCGCGAGGGCCTTGTTTATCGCGGTTACCAGAGCCGGCGTAATTTCGGTCGTTGAGTCACTTCCATCGGTGGCACTCAGGAGGCTTACACGAACGTCATGCGGAGATCGAAACATGACGCTGCCGGCCGTTACGTACGGTGACGATGCGAACAACGAGTGGTCGCCACGAATGCTAAGAAACACCTCCTCCAAGCGCGCGGCGTCGGAGTTCGGGATGGAAACTACGTGCTCAAAATGAGCCTGATCAAAGATGAGCGTTCCGCTTAACGTTCGGACGTGATCTTTGCCTTGGGCAAAAGTACTATCCGAAACCGCTTCGGCAGAGGACATCGCAGGCTTAATCGTCACCGAGTGCCTCCCATATAGGACGTCGTCGCCCACGCGCGCCCGGATATCCGGCGGAATTGTCTTGTCTTCCTAGCGTCCGTGCTCCCGCGCGCGTGATTCCTAAACTGTTGGTGGATCGAGTGATACCGAGATAGTGAGTCGAATGTCGGGGTCTGCAGCGGAGTGAAGAAAGTACGTTGCGGTGTGTTCTCGAAGGGTCAATCCATCGAGCCGTTGGTTCGACGGAATTTGGTACTTGCTCGCCACGCCGCTTAACAGCACAGTCGGTGGGTCCGGAAAGAGAAAGCGAAGATCTTCCTGCGTAACTTGCACGCCAGCAGTGAGCGTCTGCGGAAAGTAGACGGCAATACTACCGAGGTTGGTATCTTTGAAGCTCATGCGAAGAACGGGTCCCGTATTACTAGCCGTGGCATCGATGAACGTTATGCTGCCCCGATCAGCGAGGGCCTTCAGCAAAGCCGGATTGGCATCCAGTGGGAGCGACTTGATGATACCGCTAATGGGATATGCGCGGTTCGCGCTGATAGCTTCACGCAAGGAATTGCGCACGTCACGAACCCCATCCGCGTAGCGACTACCGTCGACGGCGATTGTGCGGTTCGCTCCAGCTTGCGGCCGACCAGCTACCATGAGGATGCTCGACTCTGACAAACCACCAGTGCGTGATGACGCCCAACGGTTGGAATGCGACTCAATTATATCGAGCGATGAACTACTGCATGACTTGTCATCGACGCAATAACCATACTTCTTATTGCATTGGTCTTTGTTCATACGAGTGTAGCCAAGTTTGGTCAAACAACAACATGTGGGCTCGTCATTCATAACGGGCTCACAGCTTTGCATGAGAACCGATATCACGATTAGCGCGGCCGCAGCGAACAGCCTGTTCAGTCTGAATGCGATGCGAACCGCTGTTAGGTCTAATTGAAGAATCGGCATGGGTCATCCTCCGTCAGGAATTCTTGCGACTACTATCGCGACCGCTCGCAGGCACAATGATGCGCAATTCGTGCACCGCATCAACCGCCGCAACGAGGATATATATCGCAGTTTCGGCGGTTAGTAGCACGCTTTGCAAGCGATAATTGCTAAGGATCGTGTGCAAGTGTTGATCTGTGGTGATCAGGATGACCGGGCTGGAATCAAAGGTAGCGATCGTCGAGTCGTGCGCGCTTTGAAGCTTCACCTGCATCCCACGATTGATTGTTCCCGCGATCCGTAGCGCCGGGTGGCGATATGCAGCGTCAAATGTGCACGCGTCGACGTCTTGCCCAGATTGCAATACCATGCATTCCATCAGTTGTACGCCACGCAGCGTAACGGGGTCGTATGAGCCTGTACGCAAAGGTGCCATTAAGGCGCTCGCAATAGTAGGTTGCCTTGTTGCGACGGGCCGTAGCGCTTGCTCGGACGACTCGGCGAGAATTAGCGTTCGGTAAGAACTTAACGAGAGCCTAGGAGGTTCGTCGAAAAAGACCCGCGGCCCCGGTGGCGCCACGTTAGTGCCATGATCGACGTTCTGCGTGAGTGGATTTATGCCCATGCTGTACTCATGACGGGCCGCGGATCTCTGTAATCTAAAGCTCGGTTTCGCGACGAACGCATACGCTAGGATTGAAAGACACTCCCGTCGTGACCAACTCATACGCCTCGTCCTCAGAAAAACGTGCTCTGTGTGAGGGTGTTCGGGGAAGATGCCAGAGGTACGCTGCAGTGGAATCGACCATCACCTACGTGGTACCCGTCGCCCGCACGCAACATTCTCCGCGCTGGACAGTTCATCGCGAACCGCAGCCTCCCCGCCGTCTGCTCGGCTCCCACGATAAGGAGTGACCGGCCAGCGCGTTTCCCTACCCCCTTCCTCGGGATCAGCCTAGAAAGTCCACTTCTCCCCTTCCGTTGGTCGTGCCGGTAGCAGAAGACCGGTGTGTTATTCGTAGTCCGAGACGCCGTCACGGAGCGACAGCGAGCCCTCGATCGAATTCGTTTGTACCCGTTTCGCAGATACGCCGTAAGCGGCGTTGCGTGTGCTGAAGCTGAAGCTCGCGCTCATCAATCGAGATGAGCGGAAAGGAGCTTCAATGACAGCCAGAAGTATTGCATCTCCCATCGACAAACCGGATGACAACGCACCAACCCGGCTCCGTTGCATTCAACAGATCACGGCGGTCGACGAGGAGGGGCTCGAGATCGTGCGCTCCGTCCTCGACCGGCTGCAACCGCAAGCAAGGCCGCAGCGAAAAAGACGCACGAGCAAAGAGCGGCCGGACGTCGGAGGTGTCGAATGACTTCCCGACTAACGACCGCTTTCCTGTTCCTGTTCATCCTGGCGTCGTCCTGCACCGATACCCCAGCAACGTTGGGTACGTGGTCCGGTGCCGCCGACAAGCCGCTGCCGCCTCCGCTCACGGTAGATGTGCTCTGCGATCCGAGCGCTGGCAGTACGTGCACCGAAGCCACCCTGCGCGAAGTGCTACGAACCGCACTTGCACAGGCCGCAGAGCGACCTGACAGCGTGGTCCGGCTATGGGTGCAGGGCAGCAACATCGAAACGACGCGCATGGTCGGCGAGGCCCGGAGCATCAAGCCCCACGCCCCTGGACGTCGCGCTCGGCAGCAGCACGAATCTCGCTGGATCGCCGAGCAACTGCGGTCCTTGATGACGGCCGCGCAGCCAAGCCTTCGGAAGCATCCGCGCCGATCACCAATCGCCGAGACGATCGGTCGTGTTGCGCTTGCCACGCCGCCCACGAAGGACTCGCGCCTTCTCATAGTCGTCACGGACGCCTTTGAGGTGTCTGGTTTCGGGAGCTTCGAATGCGGCCTACTACCCACGCCGGATCGCTTTGCAAACGTCCTCTCGCGCGAGCGCGTGCTTCCAGCGGGGTCGCTACGAGGAGTCTCCATCATCTTCTCTCACGTCGATCTCGTCTCTGTCGACCGTGGTCGCTGCCCGCTGTCTCTCCGGCGCGCGGCAGACGTCCGTGCGATCTGGGAGACCGCACTTCGCGCGGCCGGCGCGACGCACGTTGAGATCCAGAGCGGCAGCTTCCAAGCCCCACCGGAAAAGGAGGCACCCCATGTTTGACCACTTCGATCGAAATGACCTTGAGCGCCGCGCTCGCGAAGACGCGCGGCTCAACATCTACGAACCCGACGCCTACGTTCTCGCGACGCTCGGCCCCGAGCCGGCGTTCGATCCGGTGGGCAACCTTCGCCACGCGAACGTCGGCTCTCGGCTCCAAGATCCCAGGATTGAAGAAGGCGAAGCCGATATTCGCCGCGTCGAAGAGAATCTGGCGCGCCACCCGAACGCCCATTTCCTCTTCGTATTCCTCCTGCTTCTTCTCTTCGTCGAATCGGCCGGTGCGATCTACGTCATGCGCGCGATCGGCGTCGAGTCGCCCGAGCGGATCGTCTTCGGCACGGCGCTCGCGACGTGCATCTTTTTCACGGCCTGGCTCCTTTCGCGCGCTCGGAACCGCCTGGTCTCCGTTGCGGCCCTTCTCTCCCTGGGGCTGCTCATGGGAGCGCTCACTCTCGTGCGCGTCGGCGAAAACGCCGGGGACGGCGGATCGCGGACCGTTGATTGGGCGATGGGCATCATCATGACCGCGGTCACAGTCGGACCGGCGCTTCTCGCCGAGCACGTCCTGCGTCTCCTTTCACCCGTGCAGCCCCTCGTGCGCCGACGCCTTCAACTCTCCCGCCGGCTGACCGCAGCGCGGTTTCAGAAACGAAACGCGACCTGGTTTGTAAACCGAGTCGCGGACCGTCGCCAACGCTGGCAGCGCACCGCGGAGCGCATGCGCGCCGCCTACGACATCGCGCATCGAACCGCTCGCGTAGAACTTGGCGATTCGCCGTTCCCGGCGAACGGCTCAACGACGCTCGTGCGTCTCAACGATTCACCTCAACCGGAAGACAACCAATAAGGATCGATCATGCTCACATCATCTGCCCTCATGCCCACATCTGAAGCCCGTTCTCGCGTCGAGGTCATGACCGCGGGCGCGAACCGCGGCGCACGTCTCATGCAGCCCGCGATCGCAAACTTCAACCGCGCATCGGCGCGCTTTGCGCTCGCACCCATCTACGTCGATCCCGTGCCCGAACGCGCGCTCGCATTGGTCCGTGAAGGTGCGAGGCGCGGCGTTACGGCCACGGCGGTCGAGGCCCGAATCGAGGACGTTCTGTCGAGCGAGGACCGTTCGCACTCGCCGCTCATCGTAAGCGTCGACAATCCCTATGCGGTCGCGAGCGCACTCGAAAGCGCCGAAGGCCGGCCTGTTCTCGTCTACCTGCTGGTACGGATGCCAAGCCAGGAGCTCATGGGCATTCGTGCCGTGATCCGGAGCGATGATGACCGCGAGCGCGAGCTGGCAGCGCGCTTCTTCCGCGCCCTCGGCAAGCTCACCGCCCGCTCCGGCGCCTCGGCGGTCGTCGGCGTCGATGGCCGTCCGGAGCACATCGCCTTGGAGCCGGCGTACCGTGCGTGGTTCGCCGAGCACATGCAGTCGAACATGACGAAGCTCGTCGCCAACATCGCGCCCGAGAATGATCCTCTCGAGATCACCGTCGACGGCCGCAAGACGATGTCCCTCATGGTGAAGGAGAGCGGTCCCGCCTGGAGCGATCCGTCGGAGCTCGCCCGCGCGATCGTCGAGCATCCCCTAATGCCGATCACGCGGGGACGCGACTTCGCGATCGGAGAAATCGGACCGGACGGCGTTCGCATGCATGTTCTTCGTGTGCGCGCGACGGACGGCAAGCCCGCCATCAACGCCCGGGCAGTTGTGACGCCCGAGGAGTACCGCGCAGCAAACTCCGAAGAACGCGACTCGATCCGCCGCGAGCTCGCAACGGTCATGAGCCGTTCGGCACTGGCGACCCTGGTGGTGACGCTCGCGCTCTTCACGACCGACTGATCGAGTCCGCGAGGCCGCCATGATCAATCTGCTCGTTAGCTGGTCGCTGAGCGTTGCGTGCATCGTTTTCATCGTGTCGCTTCCACTCGCACGCTATGAAGCTGGCGCGAAGTTGCGACGCGTGGCGCTCACGTTTCTTCTGGTAGGTTTGGCGCCGTTTTTCTTCATCGACCTCCTGCGCACCCTTCCGACCCCCGGTCAGCCGCGAGTCGCCATGCCAGGGGCTGGGCTCTTCGAGATGATCGGTGTCCTCGCAGTCGTCTCTCCGCTCGCCTATACCCTCCTCATGCTCCGACGCAGGCTCACGCACTCTCGCCGTGACAGTCATCACGCGCGTCTGCGTCGATCAGGAAAAGTCCCGGTCGACGGTCACCGAGACCAATTCTCCGACAACCAGCGCTCGCTGTTCGATGAGGACCTTGAGTGATGGCAACCCGAGAGATTCTGAAGTCGCTCGCGGCTTCCGCTGCGGCAGGCTTCGGACGAGCCGATGTCGGGTTTCGCCTGGGCCGCAAGGAATCCTATGACCGCGCGTTGACAAACGAGCGGTCGCGGATTTTCGTATCGCCAAGATCGCGCGCGGACGCGTATGCGCTCGCGCGCGAGCGGCTCGACGGGCCAGACGCTTTGCCCTTCGGCATGTTGCCCGGAGGCGAAGTCGTCCAGGTCCGTCGCGCCCTTGCGTACATGTCCGCACTCATTCTCGGAGCCACGGGCGCGGGCAAGACGCGCTTTCTCCTCTCGCTGCTTTTGAACTCGCTGCAGAAGACCGGAGGCTTCGCCAATCGAGATCACGGAGTCGAGATCGACCTCATCGACCCCAAAGCCGAAACCTTCGATCTCCTGCGAAAGTCCATCGCCGCGCTGTGGCTACGTGCCACGCCGCAGGTCCGGGCGGAGATCGCGCGCTCGGTCCGCGTCATCGACTGGTCGCGCGACCGCGTAACCCCGCTCGCACCATTCGATAACCCTGCCGGCTCGGAAATCTCGAACGCCTACCTCGCCCACACGCGCGCGGACGTGACCGTTCGTTCGAGTGCCCATGCCTACACCGACTCGATGCGGCAACTGCTCTACATGTGGAACTGGCTCCTCGTCGAGCTCCGATATCCCTTGAACTACCGCTTTGCCGTGCGGTTCATGCACGAAGAACCGTTCCGCCGCACGGTGCTCTCGCGCGTCAAGGAGCCGGAGGTCCGCTACTACTTCGAGTCGCTTGATCTGTCGGTGCCGCGGCAGACGCGCGACGGCTTTCTCCGCCGGCTGCAATGGAGCCTGAGCTTCCCGGAAATCAAAGCGTCCTACATCCCGCCCGCAGCGATGGAGACGCTCTCGCTCACGCACGCGGCCCCGATCACGCTCGCGAACACGGCGTGCACGACGACCCTGCCACTCGGGATCGGCTACGAACGAGCGGCGTGGCGTGCGACGGACGTTCTCCTCGCCGCGCCGCGGCGCGATCCACGTCGCCCGAAGATATTTGTCTTGGAAGAGGCCGTGCGCTTCTTCGCCGATCCGAACTCCGACCAAGTCGAGACGCTCCTTACAGGCCTTCGCACGCTCCGGAGCGTGAACATGGGCATCGTCCTTACCGCGCAGGATTTCTCGAATGCCATGCCCGGACCCGTAGCGCGAGCCGTCCTCCTCAACACGACCTGGATCGCGGGCTTTCGGGCGCGCGAAGATGCGGAGATCTTCTGGCCACATGTGGTTTTCGACGGAACGGCAGCGCGATCTGTAGGCGAACGGCGCGACGCCTTCATGCGCGAGATGGCCGGCCTCGCACGGCAGCGCTATCTCCTGCTCGTCAAAGGCGAGCCGGCGCTTCCGCTCAGGGCGCCGGACATGCCTAATGCGGCGCATGGCGTCGGCGCGTCCGAGGAGGAACTCACTGAGATCTTCAATCGTGAGATCGCCGCGAAATCGATGATTCGAACCGCAGTCGCGCTCGATCTCATCGCCAAGTGGGAGTCGGAGGTTGTCGATCGCGCCGAGGCACCTCCGGCTCGAGACGCCGCTACGAAGCCGCCGCGAATCACGAGCCTCGCGGATCTGAAGAGCTTCTTCAGCGGGAAGGCAGACACATGAAACACGCTGCTCTCCTTCGACACGTCGCCCTCGTCGCGCTTTACGTGGCGGCCGCGCCGGTGTTCGTCTTTCTCTGGATTCGACGCGCACTCCGAGCCTTCCGGGCAAGTCAGCTCGTCCGCGGCGGCTTCATCGACTGCCCGCACTGCGGCGCGCGCAATCCGCTCGACATCCTCGCGACGTGCCGCCGCTGCGGCGCGACGGAATTCGGATCACGTCTCTACTGTGGCCACTGCGGTGAGGTCACCCAGGGCTTTGCCTGTGACCACTGCACGGCCACCATCACGGTGCTCTGATGGAGCCACCGCATCTCATTGACATTCATCTTGAGCGGAAGGAGGGCGCTACATCCCTTACCTTGCAGCACATCTGGCACGCTGCGGCGAAACAATCACCCATTCAACTATCACCATGCTCACAGCAACAGTTACGCGCGAGATCCCTGCGATTCACAAGAACGGTGTTCGGCTCGATATCCGGTCTTGGGAGTGGTGGCGCGTGAAGCAGGTCGCAAAAGCGGAGTTTAGAGCGTCGCTCGACGTCGCATTCCTCGATGGACGCAACCGAAAATGCGAGCCGCCTGCGAAGTACGTGCTTGTCGCAGCGGTCAATGTGGTGCACCTCAACGCATTCATTGATCGCATTGATCCTCTCATCAGCGACGTGATCGAACGTCACGCGCACGTGCCAATCCTGCCAGCGAGGTAACCGATCGTGGCCGCCCTCCCGAACGCTCATGCTGCACACGGCTCCGCCGACAACACGCCAGCGCGCGAACGTTCGCTGCCGGCCCGCCGTCCACTCCGCGTTCCGCGGCCCGGCCCGAGACAACGGAATCGCGCCCGCCGACGCCGGCGGAGCCGTCGTGCAGATCACCCACCCAGATGAACGGAGATGGCGCTGAAAACGCCCCTTCGTTGCTCATCGGCGTTCCAACCAACTCGCCGACCGGCTGCAGAACACGTCATCGGCGTGATCCTCGCGATGCTCCGCTGTCCGAACGGGATATTGCCGCGCTGCAGTTCATCGGGCGCGGTGCAGAAGTTGCGCAGTACCAGCTACACGAAGCGGTATTCGGGCGAGTCAGTGAAGTCGTTGTATCGCGCTTCGTCCATCGTGCAGCTACGCGCGGTCTTGTCGTCGTCTCGCGCTGGCGTGGCATCGGTATCAATCGGTTGCGCCTCACGATGCGCGGTCGCGCGACGCTCATTGCGCACGGCGTCGATCCATTAGAGATCTTCGTGCCACATAATCCGATCGCGGACGGTCACATCGAGCACCACCTTTGGATCGTGGATGTCTTGACCGTGCTCGGTCGCGCGAAGCGGAAAGCCGACATCCTCGTGCCCGCGTGGGCACTGGAGCGACGATTCACGCCACGCCCTGCGGCGATTCCCGACGTCCTGGCGTCGTTCGCTGCGCCCGGCAGCGATTCCTTGCTCCTCGCCGTAGAGATCGATCGGGGTTCGGAAAGCATCGCCTCGGTGTTCGCACCCAAGCTCCGTGAACTCTGCTCGGTGCTGGGAGCATGGGCAGGCGGCGCCACGAGCCTCATCGTCGTGTTCACGAACGGCGTTCGACGCCGCGAAGCCATTCAGACGCGCGTCGAGAAGTTGCCGATGCAGATCGTCACCGAGCTATTGCCGACCGTTTCAGGTCGTGCTGGCCTGGCCGATTTCGAAAGAACGCTCACCCTGCCGTGAATTCAACTGTGTAGGCGAGTTAACACCTCAACACGAGCAAGTAGCGAATTCTCAAAGCCTTACACCTCCAAGGGCGCTGGCGCTTCTGCGAATTCGGTTCACTTCTCCAATCGCGCCGCGGCATTTTCTGCAGCTAACCGCTTTGCCACAGATTCCACCTTCCTCCGCGCAATCTCCTCGGTCAACCCGCGTTCATCGATCTCTGGATGACCCTCCAAGTAGCCATGCCAGATGCCGCCCACCTTCTCTGTTCTTACTCCATCCAAAGCACTCGGATCTCGCCGCATAACCTGCCTTCGCTCCTCTCCTTGGCCACGTACTCGCCGAAGGGCACTCTCAGATTCCATTCCGCGTCATCGGGTGTCGTGCCGCGAGCCATCACGCTCGGTACTTCCTCGAGGAACGCTACGAATCCGCCCTTCGCGTGCCGCATCACCCTGCCGGTGAAGGCGCTGGTTCTCCGCAGAGTGTGCGGAAAACTTGTCGATTTCGCGAGAGACGGGGAAGGAACAGCTTGTGTTTCCGCGGAAACGAGCATTTTGCACATGGTCGTGGTCTACCGTCTGGAGAGTCCGCGCCTAAACCTTTTCGTTCACGCCCATGCCGACCTTGGATTCCTGCGTCACGTAATCGGCGGTGTCCTGCAAGATGGCTTTGAGGCGTTCTTTGCCGAGCGTTTTGAGAGCGATGTCGTTCGACCGATCTGTTCCGAGAGCTTTCAAATACTCCTGCGCTGTCATCTTGCTGCGCTCCGCGATCGCGGCGGTGATCCGGTTTCTAAGCTCGATCTGAAAGAACTTGTTGGTGAGTACCAGGACTTCAAGGACATCTACCGCCTTCGTCACTTCATCGTGCTCCACCGCCTTTTTCGCGATGTAGTACCCCGGTGAGTCGAGCTGGAAGAACGCCTCAAATTCTGCGGTGGTGATGCGCTTCAACTTGATTGTCTTTTTCATTCTTCGATCTCGAAAAGTTGTGATGCCCGGATGGGCTGGTTGGTGAGAAGGCGGCACGCGGCTGTCACCCGGTTTACAAACTTCAGCGAGGGATTTCCGCGCTCGCGGATGAGGAGATAGAGGTAGCGGTGAGAGCACCCCGACATGTCGGCGAGCACTTGCGGCGGGATTCTTCGCTTCACGACAAAGCGGCCGAGCTTCGAGTTTGGTTTGAGCCGCCCCGCCATCTATGCCGCCTCTTCCTTGAAGCCGGTGCAGCCGCATTTTTTCCGGTGGCGATACCGGCAACTCCCCATCACTCCGTGCGCTTTCTTTCCGTGACCACACTCGCACCACGGCGCCGGCGTGTAGGCCGAGCAGTTGCAGAACCAGCACGGCCCCTGCGGCTTCGCTTTCGCGCACCAGTGATCGCGCTTCATGTGCCCGCACGTGCAGACGAAGGTGACGCGATAGTTCGGGATGGTGAAGGTCATGAAAGGCATCTAATCTCCGAGGTCGAAAAGGTCGGACGCCTTGACCGGCTTCGCCGTCAGCTTCCGGCACGCCAGCACGAGCTCCTTGATGAGCCGGCGCGTCGGCTCCATCTCGGCCTTCCTGATGCGGAGAAGGTGTTGTCTCGAGTAGCGGGCCTTCCGCGCGAGATGGGCGGGCTTCACGTTGTTCGCCGCCATCCAGCGATCCAGCCTTGTGTCGAAGTGTTTGCGCTCGCCCGTGCTCATACCGAGAGCGGCCGGTCCGGAGGGTTACGAGGTGTCGCGACGGGTGTGTGAGCCCTCGAAAGCTCGCAACCTCCTCGCGGACCGGCCGCACGCGCAGGGTCGAGGAGCAGCGGATAAGCGTCAATCGCGCTGCACCGCGTGGTGTGCGAATCAGCGCTGAACTGCCACGTATCCGTTGCGCTTCGTAAGAAAAACCCGCCGCTTTCGCGACGGGGTACTGCTTACCCACACGAGGCCCTTCTTTGCGTGTCGTCTCTCGCCGGCACCACTCCTATCGTTATGGGTTGATGATGGGGAGCCGCGTGGCTCCGGCCTCTACCTTGGGACTTGCGCGAGGTCGCTCCTCCTTTCTCGGGACTCAGTTGTCCCGGCTGAACTCCGCGAGGAACGGCGCGAGGCGCGCCGTCGCCCTGAATCGCGGGATAGGGTCGAGCTCCTTGAATGCGGACGTGAAGGCGTTCGACAGGCTCCACATCGTCCGCGGCCGGAACTCCTCGTACTGCGGGTCGAAGTAGTGGCGGTGGACGTCGTCGGCCAGGTGCTTCGGCACTTCGAGGCCTTCTTCGATGAACGCGCGGTAGATGATGAGCTTCGCCGAGGCATCCGGCAGCTCGTAGCCCTTCCAGGCGTTCACCTGGTTGAGCATCGGCGCGAAGTTCCGCTGCATGCGGTCGATCGCGACCGCGAGGACATCGTTCAGCACCAGGTTCTTCGAGTGCTTGCGCGTCACCGTCTGGAAGTCGCCATGGAAGGCGAGGTTGTCGCAGACGAAAACGCGATAACCGATCGTGATGCCGAGGGCGAAAGACTTGTCGTGCGAATTCCGGAGACCGATTGACACGCGCACGCCGTTCTCCTCGATGTCGAGCGCGAGAACGCCGAACATGCGCATACCGTCCGGCGAGACCGCGTATTGGTCCTGAACGACCGCGAGCTTCCGGAAGCCGAGCGTTTCGATGACGGCCTGGACGAGCGCCGCATGAGGGATCGGCCGGTGCGTCTCCGTGGCCTCCGGAGTCGTAAGCAGGACAAGATCCTGTCGGCCAAAGAGCTCCGTGCCGCAGTGGGAGATGAGACCGGCGATCGGCCGGTCGGGAGGGACAACTTCGATTTCTGCCATGAACTTTGTTCCTTTCCGGGCGTCGCCGCCCTTACTAGGTTTTCGGCCGGAAGTCGGCGCAGCCGCATTCGTGGCAGCGGCCGTTCCGGTGCGCCTTCTTGCCGTGGCCGCACTTCGGCGTCGCGCACTGCGGCTCCGGCTTGAAGCCTTGGCAGTCGCAGACCGTGCAGGGGCCATTCGGGGTTTGTCTTGTGTTGATGTGGGCCCGCTTCAGGTGAGAGCAGTCGCACACCACGACCAGGTGGGGAAATGTCACGGGAGCCTTGTCTCAGTTTTGCGGCGGGGTCACGGTCGAGACGCGCAGCCCTTCGCGCGCGAGCGCCTCGATGTGCGCAAGGATTTCCTGCGGGTCCATCTCGTCGCCCTGCGCGTTAATCGCCGCATCGAGGATGTGCGAGAGGGTGAGATCACGGAGTGACGGCGGTTTCGGCGGAGCAGGCGGAGGCTTCTTCGCCTGCTTCCGCTTCGGCGGCTCCGGCTTCTCGCCGTTGATCCGCTCCACGACGGCCATCGCACCTTTGAGGTAGACCGTTACGCAGAGCAGTTCGTCGCCGTCGTAGACGGCCCAGAACCGCGTGAACTTGTAGCGCGAGTAGGTGAGCATCGTCTGCCTCCTACCCTTCGCTCGGCAGATACAGCACGCCGTCCTGGAGGTAGAGCGTGATCTCGGCGAGCGGGAAGTCGGTGAACGGCAGCTCGTCGCGGAACGCCTCGTCGTCCTTGTCACGCAGACAGGCGATCACGCCACGGGTGCCATTCACGGTGAGTTTCCACGCCTGGAATTCGCGGAGCTGTGAGTCACGCCGCGCGCGCTTCTGCATGGCGGCGATGTGGTCGAGGAGCCAGTAGGCGCCGGCGTTGTCCGCCAGGAATGCGACGCCATCGGTGTAGTGAAATGCACGGGTCCAGTGGCGGTAATAGTTCACCGTGCCCGCGAACTTGGTGAGCGCGAGACGAAGCTCCTCCTTATCCATCGCGGCCTCCGCGTGGATAGAGCTCCGCTGCGCCGTGGCAATAGCACAGCATCGGTCACCCCTTTGTCAGTCGGTTATCGGGCGAGCGCCGTCAGGCAGTTCAGGCAGGTTTTGAGGCGAAAACGTAGGAGCAGGTCGCCCGGAACCGGCTCACTCTCGCCGCAGCTATCGCAGGCGATCCGCTTCGCGTTCCACGGGATGCGCACGTACTCGGCTCGGACACGACGTGTCTTGCGGCGCATGCGCGGCGCCGCGCGTCCGCCGCTCACGAAGCGTCTCCGCAGCAGCACTCGCCGGCGGCGGTCAGAGTCCAGTGCAGGCAGTCGGGACAGACAACCGGATCGATCTGCCAGCCTTCGTCATACGCCCGCTCGTCGCTCTCGACCTTGCCGCACTCGCTGCAGGTCATCGTCTCGACGAGGACAGTTGCAGTCTCTTCGCCGAGATCCTTACCGCTCTTGAACGCTACAGGTTCAGGCATGGGACTTCCTCCTTTCTTTTTTTGTGAAGGTGCTCAGCAAGGAGGTCCCTCGCTGACCGCTGCGCGGTAGATGCGCAGACCGTCAGGGAGCGATGTGTGACTCGTCTCCGAAGGCGTGCACCGCTAGAGAGGCTGCATCGAAGACGTTCACGTGCGGGTGTTCGCTCATCCAAGTCTTTCGGACGGGTGGCACTAGCGGCAGTAGCTCCGGGAGGCTGTTACCGATGGCCGCGGCCACGGCTTCTTTCGTCGTGAGGCCCTTGGCGGCCCAACGTTCACGGACATCGACGCGTGGAATCTCGACTACGGTGACTCCTCTTTGCCGAAGCGTCTCACCGAGCGCGCGCAGGAGTTCTCGGATGCGCAGGCATCGCTTCGATCCGAGAGCCGCCGCGTCTTCGAGAATCAGCACGTTGGCAGCGCATCTGGCAACGAGACCCTCGACAAACGAGATCACATCACGTTCGTTTCTGCCGCAACGCCGGTGCCCCCAGTCCAGGAGTTCGCCCCGCTCCAAGAAGACGTATGCGATTCCACGCGCAGTGGGGTCGAGCGCTATGATCGATCGCCGATCGCTGAGCATCATCTCGCCAGGAGATTGTTGATCGCCCTTTTCCGTTGTGCCGCCCGTGCTGCATTTTTCGGATGACTCTTGGAAGCGAGCGTCTTTGCGCGATCTCGCACGCTGCGAAGAACCGCTGCGTACTCTTTGGGGAAGAGCTCTGCGCCCGCCACGCCAAAGATCGCCTGATACGTGAGACCGATAAGGAGCGGTGGCAGGCGTCGGCCACGTTCGTACCGACTCACGCGCGAGGTCGAACGATCACCGAGCAGCACGGCCATATCGCTTTGCGCGAAACCGAGCCGCCGACGATACGCCTTCACCTGGTTGGAGAAGCTCGAAGACATCGAGATAGAGATTAGTCAGCCCGAGAGAACTCTCGTAGGGGCACAAACTTGCCGTGTGCGGCAAGTTCTCATACCTGCGCGCGACTAAGAATCGCGAGCTGGGAGAATGCCTCCGGCATAGCACAGCCCGATAAATTTTTTCTCAAGGTCGCTAGACGCGCCGTCAACTTGTGTTCACGCCGCTTTCTCGGTGCCCATCACTTCGACCGTACTTCCGGTGAAAGGCATCACCGCCTCGCCGCCGACGAGCGGGCGTACCCAGAAGCTCCGGTTGGGAAGCAAAATCAGATCGTCCGGATCGGCGGTTCCACCGAGCTCTTTCGCGAGCCGCAACGCGTCGCCCGCGCCTACGCGGAAGACCATCAGCGTCCCGACGTTTCCAAGGATTGACGCCCGTACTTCCGGGGTCAGTTGCTCCATGAACTGATTCGCGAGAATCAGACCGACACCATACTTGCGAAGCTCTGCGAGCATGTTCGCCAGCGCAAGAGTCGTAAACGTCTGGAATTCGTCAAGGTACAGGTAGAACGCGCGTCGCTCCGACGCGGGTTCATCGGCCCTTCCAAGCCCCGCCACGCCAAGCGCTGACACCAGCAACCCTCCGAATAGTGCCGCGGGCGATTCGCCGATCTTTCCCTTCGCCAGGTTCACGACGAGTACTCCCCCTTTCCTCATGACCTCTTCGGGTCGAAAGGTGCTCTCTGACACTGTGAGGATTCGAGCGAGAAATGGATCGATCAGGAAGCTCCCGAGCTTGTTCTCGATCGGCGAGATCGCCTCCTTCGTGAGCTTCCCGAAAGCCGGAAATTCCGTTGTCCAGAAGCGCGCCACGTGAGGATTCGTAGCGCGTCCAGCGGCATCGAGCCGGAAATCGGGCTCGTGAAAGAGGCGCAGCACATCCGCGATCGTGGCCGCCGGCTGATCGAGAAGAAGCAGAAGCGCCGCACGCAGGATGTGCTCCATTCGGTAGCCCCAGGATTCCGCGAACATCTTCTTCAACGCCTCGACGATCCCGTTCGCGGCGAGCGACCGTCTTATCACCGGCACGCCCTCCAGCGGATTGAACCCGAAGGGCTGGGCCGGATCGGGGACATTGAGATAGATGAGATCCCCGCGGCGCGTCTTCGGCACCCAGTCCACGATCCGCTCTGCGAGATCGCCGTGTGGGTCGAACAGCGCGAGCCCCTGGCCGTTCGCCACGTCCTGCCGGATCATGAATTCGAGCAGCGAGGACTTGCCCGTCCCCGTCTTCCCGATGACATACATATGAGCGCGCCGGTCCAGCTCGCGAAGTCCGAACGGTCGGCTGCGGTGGCGCCAGTTGGTGCGACCGAGAAAGGTCAGGTCCGCCATCCCTAGGCGGCGATTTTCTTCTCTTCGACCGGTATGCCGTAGCGGGCGTAGAGCGCCTGCAGTTTCGCTATCTCCTCGGGCGAAAGGGAAAAGGTTCCAGTGTTTCGGCTCGGACGAAGGCCGAGGCGCCGGCGAAGGATGGAGCCGATCCAACGCGGTGTCGCGCGCCGCTCGTATTCATCGCCGTGACGCGCGAGAAACTCGGTCGTGATCTCCTTGACGGTCAGCGACTGTTCCGGCCCGCGCGCGACGAGATCGCGCACGACCGCCAGCAGCTCCGCTTCGACGCTCTCGGCTCGCTCATCTTTGAGTTCCTCGTTGAACTTTTGAAGCGAGGCCGAGATGCGTTCCCGTGCGGACGGATCCTCGATCACCGACAATAGCGGCCCGAAGACTTGTGTGAGGCGGGGCTCGAGATCGCCGGTTCCGACCACAAGCGCGCGCACATCATGGAAATGCCGCAGGCGGTAGAGCAGCAGTTGGTTTCGCAGGCGAAGCGCTTCATCTCGGAAGCGGTCATCAAGGTTCAGCGGCATCCCCGGCCGGAGTGGTCCGCCGCGCATGTCTTCGGTGAGGCACCGGCTTTCAAGCGCCTTGTCCTGGAAGAAGCCGCGCGTGGCGACCAGCTTCGGCCCGAAGACGTGGTAGGCGCGTGGATCGAACTCCTTTTGCCGTGAGACTTCGGTGCGGAGCACCGGGAACCCGCGGGCGTTGCCGTTGTTCAGAATCTTTACGACCTCGCTCTTCTCATCCGAGTATCGGAAATCGCCCTCGTCGAGAATCAGCGTCCCGCGAAAGGCATCCAGGAGCCGGAACAGCGGTGACACGGTCGACGCCGCCGAGGCGAATATCGGGAGGCGGCAAAGTGAGCCCACGGTTAGTAGGAACCGTGTCTTGCCGCTCCCGTATCCGCCGCGAACCCGGACATAGGGGACTTCGTCGAATGCGTCGTAGATCCACGTGAACAGGACGTAGTACGTGGCGATCTCTTCAAACTCCTCGTTTAAGTCCACGTATCGGCGTATGAACTCCCGGATGCCGGAGACGAGAGCCGCCTCGTTGCCGTACTCCTCGGGTTCCGACGCAAAGAGCACGACCTGATGTTTCACGAGGTTGTTGCCGGGAGAAAACGGCACGAGGCGCTCGGCAGGAGAAAGAGAGACAGCCTCCTCATAACCCCATGCATCTCCGTTCCCCACCACGAAGCGGGTGCGACGTTCTACGGGATCGAACACCATCTCCGCGAGCTGTCCGTCCGGTAGTTTGGCGCTAGCGGTGGGGATCTGTTGCGGCTTCTCGGAGCCGCTCTCACTACGCGGCGCTACCGAAGAGTTCATGTGTCAGGTGGTAGCGCTCCAGTGCTTCGAGCGCTGCCTTGAAGCTCATCGACTCTTTGAGTTCGAGGAACGTAATGGCATCGCCATTCGCTCCGCACCCGTAGCAGTGGAAGTTGTTCTTCGTCGGATACACGGTAAAGGAGGCACTTCTCTCCTCATGAAGGGGGCAACGTCCCACGAGCGCGGCACCGGAGGCCCGAAGCTCCGTGTAGTTCTCGACGATTTCAGCGAGGG
Organism: Acidobacteriota bacterium; assembly: GCA_019247495.1. Taxonomy (GTDB): domain Bacteria; phylum Acidobacteriota; class Thermoanaerobaculia; order Gp7-AA8; family Gp7-AA8; genus JADGNZ01. The sequence continues at coordinate 29,991 of JAFAOU010000132.1, read as the reverse complement.
AGACGTGCTTTCGCACCCAGTCCGCTCGGTGGCGGTCGGCTTTCGAGGCGGGACGCGGTGTTCGTGTCGTTGGCGGCGCCGCGGCAATCGGACGGTCCTCCGCCGCGGCAGCAGCGAGCAGGATTTCGAAATCGACCCGCGTGCGGCCGAGTGTCACGAAGAAGTCCGTTACGTCGCCCTTCGATCCTACTTCGGTCGGCAGTTTGACGATCCTCGCTTGAGGGAGGATCGCTTGGACACGCTTCGCGCCCTCTTCGCCTGCCTCGTCGCGATCGAAGCAGATGTAGATGCGCCGGACACCTGCCAACACGGAGGCCCACTCCGTGCGGAATGATTTGGCCCCACCCGTCGAGGTGACGGCCGGAAATCCTCGCGCCTCGAGTACGAGCCGGTCGAATTCGCCTTCGCAGATGACGATGCGTTTGGGATGCTGCGCGAGCGTGTCCCAGCCGTAGAGCTCCGTTTCCGCGGCGACCTGCGAAAGCACCTTCGGGGCGTCGCTCGTGTCGTCCGGCGCCTTGGCGTATCGGATCTGCAGCACCTCACCCTTTCGTCCGAAGACGGGAATCGTGATGCGACTGCCGCTCCAGCCGAGAAGATGGTTGTCGACCGTCTTGTCCGGGATTCCCCGATCGTTCAGGTACCTGCGAATGTTCGGCGGCAGGTCGCGGTGGTACCGCTCCGCGACACCTCGCCAGATGGATGGATGAATCATGCGGCGAAGGTTAGGCGGTCGGGCGCCGGCATCGTAGGAGCACAAACTTGCCTCAAGCGGCAACAAGGGACACCTAGGCATTTGCGGCGCACTTGAATAAAACGTTTGAATGCATCTCTCGGACGAAGACGTGACACGCTTTCGTGAGGCATATTTTGCTGCGTACGGCGAGCCCCTGCCTGTTGAAGAAGCGCGTGTGTGGGCCGTAAAGCTCGTACGACTCTACACGCTACTTCTCGCGCCCACGCCACGCGAAACGGCGGCGCGACTTGCCAAATCCGGTGGCGGCGCTAGTCTGAAGATGCCCTCTGTCCCCGCCAAGGTCGAGCGGCAAGAGCCGGTCCCACGCCCATGAAGTATTTCATCTATTGCCGAAAGTCATCCGAAGAAGAAGATCGACAGGTTCAGTCGATCGATTCCCAGCGCGGCGAGCTCAAAACGACCTTTGGCGCCCAAACAGATATCGAAATTGTTGAGATCTTCCAAGAAGCACAAAGTGCAATGACTCCCGGCCGACCTGTATTCGGGGAGATGCTCGCCCGGATCGAGAGGGGCGAAGCAGACGGTCTCATCGCCTGGGCTCCCGACCGTCTGGCGCGCAATTCCATTGATGGCGGCCGGGTGATCTATCTGCTTGATACGGGAAGCCTCAGGGATCTGAAATTCGCGACGTTCACCTTCGAGAACACGCCATCTGGCAAGTTCATGCTATCGATTCTGTTTGGACAGTCGAAGTACTACAGCGATGCCTTGAGCGAGAACGTTAAGCGCGGCATCCGGACGAAGCTGCAAAATGGCTGGTTGCCGGGCGCCGCAAAAATCGGCTATCTGAACGATCCTGTAACCCACACCATCCTGCCGGATCCCGATCGCTTTGCGCTTATTCGTGAGCTCTGGGAACTCATGCTGACAGGCGCCTACTCGCCGCGCCAGATCAGGGCCATAATGACCAATCGCGGCCTCCGCACGGTACGGAAGAAGAGACAGGGCGGCCGAGCCCTCTCTCTTTCGGCCGTGTACAGTCTTCTCCGCAGCCCGTTTTACGCCGGGCTCATTCCCTGGAAAGGGCAGCTCTATCCGGGCAAACACCTCCCCATCGTCTCGATGGACGAGTGGCGTGCTGTGCAGAGCCGGCTTCGGCGCCCCACCCAGGCTAGGCCGAAAGAAAAAGACTTCGCCTACACCGGCCTCATCAAGTGTGGGGAATGCGGACTCTCCATCACGGCCGAAGAAAAGACGAATCGCCACGGCTCGCGGTATACCTACTACCACTGCACCAGACGGCGCGTCGGCTACGTCTGTCGGCAAGGATCTGTGGAACTGAAGGACTTGGAGGAGCAAATCGGCGCGTTCCTCCATCGTCTCGCCATCCTCCCTGAACTGCAGGAAAGTGCGCTAAGCCTAGTCGCGCGATCAAACGAAGAGAGGGAGCGTCTTGCGGCCTCCGAGGCAATGGCAATCCAAAGCGCTATCCAACGCAACGACCTTGCTCGGCGGAATCTAACAAAACTTCGGATCGCAGAGCAGATCAGTGAGGCGGAGTTCGGAGCTGAGCGTAACGAGCTCGATCAAGAGCGCCTGACCCTTCTTGACCGTCAGCGACGTGCGACGGAGGCAGATCGGTTCGAACCCGGCGAGATGTACATTTTGTTCAGTATTCGCGCCGCTACCTGGTTCCGGGACGGCGACAACACGACCAAACGAATGATTCTTGAAATCGTCGGTTCGAACCCCACTCTCATTAACAAAACGCTCAGGATTGATGCGGCAAAACCCTTCCGCGAAGGGAAAGATGTCGCATCTATTCCAGCTTTGCGGGGGGTCGTGCAGGACGTTCGAACCCTTGCGGCCGACGATGACGAGTCGCAAGAGCGCCTCGTGCTGCTCGGAAAGCTATGCGAGAGGGTCGCTCCGGAAGCTCTGAAGCGAGCAGCATGATCTGAGCAACGTCCCCGACATCCCCGATGTCCCCTTCTGCTGCAAACTACCCTGACAGACTCGCAACCGCCGCGGCAATCCTTCACGAGTTGATGGGACGTCCGGAACGCGGTAAGGACGACGACAAGGCAGCGTCATCATCCGATTTCGCCAATATCCACGATGTCCCGATGTCCTGTTGTGGGGAAGCAGTCGACGAAATTAGAACTCGGTCTGACGACGAACAAGCCATGGTTTGGCTTCCGGTGCGACACGGTTATTTGGACCTCAGCCTTTCCGGCAATCTGGCCGGCTCAAAACGTGAGGTCCGACGTGAAAGAGGTAGTCACGCGCGCCGCCGTCACCCGTCCATCGCTTCAGCCCTGGCGACGTTTTGGGCCGTTTGCCACCGGCGAGGCTCCCCGGCGTGACGCTCCACCTCGCCTGGGGGGGGTAGGGAATTGCTCCGCTCCGTCACTCCTCCATTGGCGGGCCAAGCGCCTGCCGAGGGTTCAAAACCGAATCTACACAGATTCTCGGGTCGCGCGCTGCGACGCGTGAGGTGAGTTCTGCACGGACGCAAAGGTGTACAGCAAAAGCCCGTTGGCTCCCCGTTCGATGTCCGCGATGGTCGCGCGATGGTCTCGCTCGGTCCGTTGGCATCGACAAAATACTGCACCTACAGCTGTCCGTTTTGCTATGTGAATGCCGACTTCCTCTCCTACGCTTCGATGACCATTGATGAAATAGTCAGTTGGCTGAGCACCGTAGAGGCACCGTTCGACATAATCTATGTAAGCGGCGATACCGATTCGTTCGCGCCACCACGCGCCGACCAAGGAATCGCCTTGCTCAACGCACTGTCTCAGTTCGATCGCGACATACTCTTCACGACTCGAGCCGTATTGAGCGATAAACAGCTTGCGCAGCTCGCCACGCTCTGTGCAGACCTCAAGGGCAAAGGGAAGTTACTGATTGGGTGCGTTAGCGTTGCGCAGCTGACACACCCCCATCTCGAGCCGCCACCAGTCCCAGACGCGCTGTTGCGGCTCCGCCAGTTGCACGCATTCCACGCAGCAGGTCTCGCCTCGATTCTAGCCATGCGGCCGTTTCTGCCAATCGTCGCGAACTCAGAGTATTTTGACATTGTTGACAAAGCTGTCGGGGGCGCCGACATAGTTCTTGGCGAAGTTTGGTACGCAGATCAAGCGGGCGTGCTGGAGCGCGGGGTCTTTCGAGGTGACACGCCACCAGGTATCGAATTCTCGCAGCACACTATGGACTTCGATGCGAACGACGCACTTTGGAAGGTTTACGAGCCAACAGATGTCATTGCAGCTGTCGCTGAATATTGCGGAAGGCAAGGGTTGCCTTTCTTTATGCGAAGTCGACCGGCGATAGACTGGCTGCGTGCAAACGCGTTTGGCGTCGAGGCAACGTAGCCATGCGCATCTACATGTGCTATCAGCGCAATGATAACGAAAAGGCGCAGTCGATCGCAGCATTGCTAGGTACGTTTGGCGCCCGCGTATTTCTCGACAAGGATTCGATACCCGCTGGTGCGGAGTGGGAGCGCGTCTTGGAGCGCGAGCTCGAATCAAGTGACGCCGTCGTACTGCTCTGGTCCATGAATGCCGCGAAATCCCCACATGTGATGCGTGAACTGTCCGCCGCGATCTTGAAGAAACGCCTGCTCGTGCCGTGTGCCATCGACGATACCCCGATCTCTCCACTTGTCGAAGACCGACAAGTACTCGACTATCGATTAGACGGCGCCGCTGAGAAGCTCATCACGGCGCTTAGTTTGCGCAGCGGCCTAAACCAAGAGCCGCGGATCACTCCAACATTGGCGTCGGCCGTTGAAACCTACAACGCTGAGATCCTCAAGCGGTATGGTCAGTTACGCGTATTGGGTCGCGGTACAGACAAGCCGCTAGAGGCCCTATATCTGCCGCTGTCATTGACACTCCGCGGTGAAGACGGCGAAGATAGCGCCCCCTTAACCACCGAGGAACTGCTTTCATCCCAGCCGCCGCATTTAGTCGTCCTCGGACTGCCCGGCAGTGGCAAATCAACATTACTGAGGCATCTCGCCGTCGCTGCAACACGGCGGGCCGCCCTTTTCCCCGTATATGTTCGCATCGCGGCGCTCATGGCCACAAACGATTCGTTGCTTGCGCACATTGAGAGCCAAATTGCCGCAATCATTGGAAGGCGGTCAGCCGAAATCATCGCGGCCGCGGACTCTTATTGCAGAGCCGGCACCTTACTCATGTTGGACGGCCTCGACGAGATCACGGCCGCGGACGAAGAGGAGTTTCACAAGCGACTTGGTAGCTTCATGACCGGCCATCCGGACTGCGGTATAGTCATAACGTCTCGCCTCGCGGGTTTTAGTCGCAAGAATGTCTCCGCGTTCGCGATCGCTGACCTTCAGCCGTTGACCGCATCGGACATCGAGCAATACATTTGGACTGTCTGCAGCCCTGACGAGCGGACCCAGATCTGGACCACGATCAAGGGCAATGCGCGACTGTTCGAGTTAGCGCGCACTCCGTTTCTTCTGGCATTGATGTGCGCTGCGCCGGAAGCAGTTGCAAATCGCGCCGCACAGCGCGCGAAGCTCTTCGAAGCCTGCATCAAATACCTGCTAAAGCAACAGGACTGGCAAGAGGCCGGTCCCGGGCGCCCACGCTTGACGGATGAGCAAGTTCAGGTGTTGGAACGCGTACTAGAGACGATAGCGGTGCGCTTTTTCAAGCTCGACGTCAAAGAGGCTTTCCGTGAGGAGGAAATCCAGATCCTCATCCGTTCAATTCCAGGGTCACTGGAGATGTTGCACCCTGGCGAGATCCTTGAGCGCGTTACCCAGTATACGGGATTATTGCAGCGTGTCGGATCTGGTATCGACTTCGTGCACCGCTCCATTTGGGAGTATTTCGTCGCGCGTGGCATGCGCTCAGAACCTCTGGACAATCTGTTGCAACGGGCGACGGCAACGTCATGGGAAGAGCCAATTCGTCTTTTTGTCGGCCTGAGCCCTGAACGTGACCTGCCAGATGTCCTGAAGGGGCTCTGGCAGCGCAACAAGGGTTTGGCGCTGCGGTCCATGATGGAGCTTGCGATCTTCCCTGACGAGATATTACGCGCACTCGTTAGCCCACTCGATCGGCAGGAACGGGTTCGGCTCATCTTTCAGCTGGCAGAAAGTCTTTCGGTTGTTCCGAATCCTATAGACGCAGCGCGGATGCTAGTTGATACTATAAGCGCCCTCGCACGCGTTGAACGGGACGCAGAAGTTCTATATAGGGCGACGGAACTCCTGGAGGTTTGGGCGGACACGTACGGTGCGAGCGACTGCCGAGCGCTTGTCGGCGCCCTCCTCGACGCGCCCAATGTCGCAAAGCGGCGACGACGTTATCTCGACGACCCCGCTTATCATTTCGATTTCGTGTGGATTTCGGGCGGCGACTTCAAGATGGGCACCGACGACCATGACCGCACGCCCGACGAGAAGCCGGCACATCAGGTACGGTTGAATGGGTTCTGGATGTCGCGCTACCAAGTGACCAACAAGCTTTACTACGAATCTTATCCCTTTGCGGTTGATCGTCGCGAGGTACGGTCGAATAGGGCCGATCAGCCGGTGACATATGTTACTTGGTACGAGGCGCTGATGTTCGCCCGCTGGTTAGGATGCGATCTACCGACAGAGGCGGAGTGGGAGTATGCAGCTCGTAGCGGCGGCGCGGACGATGCGGTCCTTTATGACTATGACAAGATTCCTCTATACGCTTGGTATGTTGAAAATTCTGGCAATCAGACGCACGATGTAGGGTCGCTTCAGCCGAACCGGTTCGGCCTTTATGACATGCTAGGAAACGTGCGCGAGTGGTGCATAGACTGGTTTGACAGTCAATACTATTCCCTGTGCGCCGCGGAGGGCATTGTGGAGAATCCAACCGGACCCGCGCAGGGGACGCGGAAAACGCTTCGTGGCGGTTGTTTCGACTGGAATATCGCGAATTTGGTACCCACCTATAAGAATTATAACCCTCCAGAGAATTCATATTTTACCAACGGGTTCAGGCTTGTATTTCGCGGCTCAGAACCCTAGGATGGTGTTTATGGACGACGTTCAAAAAGTGCGCATCGGTATTATCGGCACAGGCGTAGGTTTACGGACGCTGCTGCCGGGCTTCCGTGCGGTGCCCGCGGCAGAAGTTGTGGGTTTAGTCGGCAGCTCACCAGAGCGAGGAAGCGCGATGGCTGAAAAGCACGGGCTGCAAGCGTACTCCTCGGCGCGAGAGCTGTGCGAATCGTCAACCGTTGATTTGGTGTGCGTTGCGTCGCCGAATACATATCACCACGCCGACGTGCTGTGTGCGTTGGAACATGGAAAGCATGTACTAGCCGAGAAACCTCTTGCGATGACTGTTGCAGAGGTCGACCAGCTCATCAAAGCGGCGAATCAAACGGCCTGCCTTGCGGTTGTCGATCACCAGCTTAGGTTTAACCCATATCTGCGCGCCATCAGGAGCATGATTCAGAATGGCGAATTGGGCCGCGTGTACTACATCCGCGTGCATCAACAAGGCACTGGCTTTTCGGATTTGAATGCGGCCTGGTCGTGGAGCTTCGATGCCGATCTTGGCGGCGGCGTGCGATTGGCCATGGCCTCACATCTCGTCGACCTTGTGCGCTTTTGGGTTAGCGACAGATCCGTTCACGCTGTAAGCGGTGCCTTGGATGTTGTAGTCGGGCATCGGCCGAATGCTAGCGGAGACGCAACGTCAGTGCGGGCATCCTCATTCGTTGGTGCCGAGTTGGCTCTTGGCGAGCAACTGCGTGTACAGCTATCAGCGACGGCCGCCGCATTCAGTGGCTCTCGCTTCGACTGCGAAATATACGGGACTGATGGCGAACTCCGGTTCGATCTTGTAAATAAGCTACAGGCCAGCCTTCGACAGACGCGTGGCAAGCTGACGCCTATTGAAGTCGCGGATGTGTTTACCGATGAGCGCGAAAATCGCGTATCGATATTTTCTGGTTCTTTTCGATATTTCGCACCGAGACTTGTAGCGGCAGTGGCGGGCGACAGGTCTGCGACGGCGGACGCCTCGTCGTTTTCTGACGCTAGAGCTAATCAGGTTATTTTGGACGCCATTTTGGCGTCAGCGCGTTGCGGCTCGGCTGTAGTTCTAGACGAAGGATACTCCTGTAACGCGTTGGTATAACTGAGGACACGTGAGCATGAGTCGCGGTCGACGTGAGCAAACGGTAATCGTTGGCGGGCTTGCCACCATCGGGTTTTTACTCACTGCGTCGAGCGTTCTGTCGGGCCAGTCTTGGTCTGGTGTATGGCTCAATGCGGGCACCGGGTTGGTTGGCTCCGTTGTCACATATCTACTGTTTGATCGACTTCTCGGACTGCGTGAACGATCGCAGGAGCGACGAGAATCGCTAATACGTGATCTAAATAGTACCGAGAGCGCGATCCGGCGGCGGGCGCTAGAAGAGATGGCCGCGCGCAATTGGCTCACCGGTGCCGATCTTCGCATGTGTAATCTTTCCGGACTTTCGCTCCGAGACCTTGATCTGAGTGGAGCGAACCTTAGCGGCTCCAACATGTTCGGCGCGGACCTGACTGGTGCTGTGCTCAGGCGCGCCATCGCTCGCGGAGCGGACTTTCGAGGTGCGCAGATGGTGGGCGCGAATCTCGAGGAGGTGAATTTCGAAGACTGCGATCTTCGTGGAGCGTTCGTCCGTGATGCCAACGCACGCGGTGCCGTCTTCGCCAATGCCAAGCTCGACGGAGTGGACGTCAGCGGCCTGCGAGGTGCGCTCTTGGGGGACGTTTCGCCTGAGAGATTAATGCTCGACGGTTCTTCCAGCGAACCGCGACCTAATCGTGAGTGACGGCATCAAAGAAGCGCGTGCTATCGGTCATTGAGATCAGTTGTAATTTCGCGTAAACGTTCAGCGGGTTCGGCAGGCGGTCAAGCGGATACCATATCCACGGCCCTGACTTCTCCGGTTCCAGTTGCTGGGGCTCACCCGACTTCCAATCGGCGCGGACGCCTATGTGGACGAAATGTTTCGGGGCAAACGCTTGCATATTTGCGACGTACGCGAACTCGACGTTATCAATCTCGATACCACACTCTTCGCGCACCTCACGTCTAGCGCAGTCCTCGAACGACTCCATATACTCGAGATGACCGCCGGGAAATTGATAAGTACCCGCGCCGTGTGACGTCGTACGAAGCGACATCAGCACCTCGCCCTTCTTCACGACCATGACACCCACACCGACTTTAGCGTATGACTCTGCCATCCAAGTTACGTTAGCATGGACGGCTTCGATCAGAAAGGGATTCCCCTAGAAAGGCACGACCGGCCGCGACGGCGTGCGAGCACGCTTGGCCGGCATCCGGTGCGGAGTTACGGATGATGAGATCGAAACTCCGGTAGTGGTGTAAATCCGGCGGTGCCGGATCCTCGTCCAAAAGCCGCTGAATGTCGTCTCGCGAAAGGTCCGGTTGCCGTTTCGCGATACGGCGTGCTCGCTCTTCGCGCGAAGCGTGAACGGCCATTAGAAAGGCGCTTCCGCCAGCTTCGACGATCTTGTCCCGCAGAGCTACAGCGCCAGACGGCAGCACGTCAAGAACCGACCCCCGGCTCGACTGTCGAAGTTCGTCATACGTAGTTCCAGCGAGTTGTGTCGGTCCGATGTGGCTCCACCAGACGAACTCGCCATGGAGACGGAGACGGTCGAAGTCGGCGCGAGAGACAAAATGATACTCACGGCCATTCACCTCGTACGCTCTCGCCACTCGTGTTGTATGAGGAACGACACGCCGCAGCCCGGGAATAGTGCTCATAAGTGCGTCGAGGATCGTTCCCTTTCCGGCGCCTCGCGGTCCACTGATAGTTATCAGTCGGATGCTAGATTCCACGCCGAATATCCTCTGTGCTCCAACGCCTGTGCCTTAGCCTTCACGCGCCCAACCTGCACTTTCAAAATGCGAACATGGAGCGCGTCCGTCCCGGAATGCCTAATTCGGTCGAGGATGCGGCGAATTACCACCGAGCCCAGACTTTATATCGCGTTGGCAGGATGGACTCGCAATCCCATATTGCTTAACCGCTGCGCTAACTTGGCCGCGAGATCGGTGGACCATTCGTCGCCTTGGATCCGATCAATACCGGCCAGATCGGAAGGTATATTAACGCCGCCGATCGCGACCAAGATACTGTGCTCCCGCATCGCGAGCACACCGTAGCCTGCCTCGATCAGAACATTCTCGCGCGCTCGCGGCTGCAAGGGCATAGCCCGACGACGCTCGCGTCCTTCATCATCAGGCGTCATCAAGACGACAATTGCATCGGCAGTGCGCACAATATCCTCTAAAAACTCGACGATTGTCTTCGAGCCGGATCGAGGCGCACGGTCATAATAGACAGGAATTGCACCTATCCGGTGCAATACATTTTCGACCTGGGCAAGAATCGCGCTATCGTGACCATGCACGATAAAAACCTTTGGTGAGCTACTCGGCGAGGCATGATGCTGCGTGGGCTTAGTGCGCTCGCGCAAGAGACTGACGAGGATGTCTCTGAACCTGTCGAAACCGTTATCACCAATATTTTGTAGTTTCTCACTAACCAGTCTCAACCCAAGTTCAACAGCGTTTGACACGTCCAATGCCAGCATCGGCAGCAGGCGTCCGGCTATAAAGCCTCCGGCGAATACGTCGCCAGCTCCGGTGTCATCCTTCAATACGCTCGGCGGCTTCGCCGCCGTGGGGTAGGTGCGCGTGAAGAGCTCATTCCATCCCGCCTGGGTCTGAACTATCTTCACCTCATCGTACCGCTTGAGCACAACCAGCAGCCGGCCTGAGCCAAGGCGGTCCGAAAGATATCGGGCGCAGTGCAAATCGTCGGATCCCGGGGCACCGAGCTTACGCAACTCGCGATCATTTAGGAACAGCACGTCGCTCGATGCAAGCACGGCTTGGAATCCCGGGGTCTCTGTATCGACCCAAATGTATCCTGGGTCGATGCTGATTGTGGTCAAGGGCGAGCGCGCGCGTAAATCGCGTAGCAACCGGCCCACAACCGCGGGCGACTGCTCATCAAGCAGAGAGGTTACATGCACCCATTTTGCCGCGGTCATGTACTGCAACGTCTCGTCATAGTGCTCGGTCACCATTTCGGCAAACCTGCGATTGGCACCGGGAAATGTGAACAGCTGCCGGTCGGTTCCTGCCGAAATCGATACACAGCGACCAGCCGACTCCGCAACACTCCAAACGCATCGAGCATCAATATTGCGGCGCGCCAACTCACGCACGATCTGCATGTCTTCCGACTGGCCTGCCACACCGACATACCCAATGCGCAAATCGGTTCGCAAGCTCGCCATTGCGCGAATAGCATTGAATGCCGAACCACCCATGATCACACGGCAGTGTTCGATACCGACGCGTCCTATCAGGTTAGAGAGAGACGCCTCGTCGCGCAGCGACTCTGTATCTCGTTCAGATGCATCCCGCAATTCTTGTATAACGCCGTGGTCTACAGAGGAACTACGATCGATAATGTAATCGATATTCAGTGCGCCAATCGCAACTACGTCGCAGGTTGTCGTCATATTCAGTTCAGCTGGATCGAGTCGCGTCATTCAGTTAGCCGCCTTGGTGAGGCTAACTGCGACATGCCAAGTTTACCCGGTTGCCCGGTCCATCCGCACCAGGACTACGGCGGCCGGCAACTGGTTCGCGTACGGTCGCTCACCCGCCCGAGCCGGAAGGCATCCTGTCGCAGTTCTTTCAGGTTTCGCGCGGCGCCCCGAGGAGTTGACGTTTTTGGGTAGAAACGTCAACTCGCGTTATTTGCAGCGATCTCGTTCGAGAGAAGGGCTTCTTCATATCGAGCCTCGCGTCGCTTGTTAGTGATCGCGGCGTAGACCATCGTCGAGGCGATGTCCCGGTGTCCCAACCAGTCTTGGACGTCGGCCACGTCCCAACCAGCATTCATGAGGTGGACGGCGATCGAGTGCCGAAGAACGTGCGGATGCCGCCGATCGACCGGCAGCTCCGCCGCTTCAGCGTATCGTTGGAAAAGCTGGTAGATCGTGGAGGGGGAGAGTCGTCCCGCACCACTCTGCCGCGTGACGAAGAGAAAGGCCCGGCCATCCTCGCCACGCTCGGCGAAGTACGCCCAGAGCAATCGGCGAGTCCTGGGATGAATGGGGTATTCGCCTGAAACGCCGCCCTTCACCCGCGTGATCCAGATCCTGCCATCCGAAAGGTGCTCGCGTCGGATAAGCGCCGCCTCGATTCGTCGGAGACCGTAGCGGTAGATCAGGTCGAAAAGCAGCCGGCTCCGTCCGTCCTTATCTGGAATCGCAGCGAAAAGCCGCTCGACTTCGGCTTTCGTGAGGTAGGCAGGTTGATGCCCGGCTTGACCACCGATGACGTGCATTCCGTGTCCCTGTCCTACGTGGGACGCGATCTTGACGCTTTTACCCATTTTCGTGAACTCGGCTGCGCACATGGAGTGAGCGTAGCTCGCGAAGCAGCGGCTTTCGTGAAGATGATCCTGCTCTGTCCTGTGCTGCTTCTCTTCACCAGCCCGGCCGTGGCTTCCCACCTGCCGCCGCTCCTCTCCGCGCTTCCGGAGCCGATCAAAGGCGGATCGATCGCAAACACGGCTGCTTTGCCGCTCCTGCGCGTGAAGATGAATACCAGCGTACTGGCCCTCGATTACTTCAGCATCGAATGGAATGGCACGGTGAAGATTGCTGAACGGATCGCCTCGTATCGCCGAGACGACGGCGAAACCTTCGAATTTCGCGTGGATGGTGGGCTGCTATCCGTGGCCACGACCTTCGATGATTGCCAGCCAGGCGCCTGCAGCCGTCCGACTTTTGCTCATATCGTGATCGACGGCAAGACCTACTTCGTTTCGGGGGAACGGCCGGATGCGGACAGCTACATCATCGCTCCGACCAGCTCATTCCAGATGACGGAGACCGTCCGGTATTCCGCTTTGCCGGCGTCGGAAGCTTTCTCTGCCCTCATACCTGCGGCTTTCCCGACCGGCAAACGCCGCGCAGTTCGTCCTGGTCCTCCCGCGTACCGCTTCTCGATGCAGGGAGTCCTCGCGACAAGCTACCGAGCGGCAATCAATGACCGTGACGGCTTGAACGATCTCGCGAAGGCCGAGCAGCTTGCGCGGGATCGCATGCAGCATGCGTTTGACTACACGAACGCGGCGCTCGCAAACAGCGGCTACTACCGAGGACGCTGGTATCTGCGGCAGGTAGTGGTTCGTGACGTGGACGACGCCGACCCCATGACTTGGGCCGAGAACGCCACCGAGGTGCAGCAGTTGCGTGCGGCGGTCCACGGCTGCGGCACCTTCATCATGTCGCAGGGCGGTCGCGCGGAAGCACTTCGTAACTCACCGGGAAAAGTTAATCCCAAGGTGGACAACGTCGTCGCGGGCGGCTACTTCGCTTCTTGGGACGACGGCGACATGCGAGTAACCGCTCACGAGCTCGGCCATACCCTGGGTATGGATCACAACTGGGAAGACGCCCCGGATCGTTCGAAGGACCCGCAGTGGTATGCACGAGCGAGATATGACTGCGCCCGGAAGGAGCGCGACCTCATGAGCTACAACCGCTGCGGCGACACGCTCACGACACTTCCGATCTACTCCGGCCCTGCGGTTATCTGGAACGGAACTACGTGGGGCTCCGACGCGGAAAACAACGTGCTTGCGGCGGTGAACGTCGGTCCATTCCTCGACGAGAGCCAGATCAGCAATTGAGCACCGGAGCCCTCACCGAGAACCGTAGTTCGCCGAACCGCGGAGCGCACTAAAGAGAGATTCTTCATCGAGTTGCGTCGGCTTCGGCATTGCCTCTCGTGCTGTTGCGTGAGATTCATTCGCTATTCGACCGGCGTCGTGAACGTCCTCACCTCTCCATCACACTCAACATCATGGTCCACCGCGACGTACCGAAAGTAATATGTCGTGTTGGCTGTAAGATGTTGAGCCAACCCCGATCCCTTCACTGCATTGATGGAGTACCTCATCTGCGGCCGATCGTCGAAATCGAACCATTCGCGGGTCGGCGGAAACATGGAGTTACCAGGAAGTTGAGCGGTGTGTGCAGTAATCTGCTCGGCTGGGAACGTGTGCACTCGTTCTATGCTTTCGCCGTCGCCTTCGGCCAAAATGCGTCCTATGGGAACTTGGCGGTGAATCAGAAGCACACCGATTCCGTTCAGTGCGACTATTGCGATCATAGCAGCAATGGTGAACACCACTAGGCGACGGCCGCTCAGGCGCGCACTGCGTGCCAGAAGAAAGACGGCTAACAAGTTATACGACTGTGTAGCAACAACACGGAAAGCGTCCGTTCCGACCGTATCGATGAAGTATTTTATTGTGGCGGCGGTTAAGGCCACTGGTAGAAGCACGCTTGAGTAGCAGCCGGCCACTAGAAGATCCCATGCGGTTGCACGAATTCGTAACACGACAGCGACGAGTGCTGCCGGCAAAAGGATACTAATGAGCCCGACCACTCCCACGAATAGAAAGAGCCATGCTCCCTCGATCACCCCGCCACGTCGCATTGCGTCCAGCTGCTCCGCCGTCGCAAACAAATACGCTACCGAACAGCCAAGCAGTATCGAAAGGCTGATGTTCACGCCTAGGTACGAAAGCGGCGGCAAGTATCGAGACCGCTCGTTGCGGAGAGCTTCGATAAAACGCCGTGGACGCTTTTTGACTATGTCGATTGTGGTTACGAAGTACCGCTCCCCCGCGCCGGCGATGGCAAGTGGCTTCGCGACATCATTATTCTGAAGTTTTGTAGCCTGGACTTCCGCAGCCATTTCCACGGAGGACGCCGCAGCGGACGGGAGCTGAGCGGCAGACTCCGCAACGACCTCAGCTGGGGATGCGTTGCACGTCAGATAAAGGTACGCGCTTCGTGCTCTACTTCCCCTCCTCGCCGACTCTGTCGGGCCCTCGAAGCGAAGGTTCCAGCGCGGCTCATCTTCGGGATATCGAAATGACCAGTGCCTAAGGTGTTCGGCCACTCTCGTGGGCGCCGCTTCGATCCCTTGTGGCGTGACGCTGCCCGGAAACTTCCGCTCGACAGCTTCCCGCACCTGGTCTCGCGTCAGCGGAGTTTCTCTACGACTTTCTTCGGTATCCCGGATCAGTTGGTCGAAGAGAACGGCTGCAACGAACTGCGGGGCACCGGGTTGAAGTTTCTTCAGCAAGGCGCTCCGTGCAGCTCGGAGAGCGTCGGCTTTCTGTTCGAGCGGTAGGTCTTCAAAGCGCGTCGGGGGCGGCATCTTACTGACACTTTCTGATCGTCAGAAGAAATCATAAGTCAGTAGGTATGAGTCACTCGCGCGGCCCGAGTTTTCGGTCTTGACGAGTACAGGCTCTCCCGGCGCATCACCTTCTTTGCCCGAGCCTAGGCGGGTGGAAAAGAAGGTGGCCACCTCGATGAGGTGGCCAGATTAGCGGGTCCCGGCTCTTACCAGCCGGAACCCCGCCCGAACGGTGCCGGGCGCCTGTGCGCGAACAGAGGATTGACATGTGTTCACGCAAAGGCGGCGACGCCGCCGATCAGGAGAATATTGCCACAAATAACATTTCTGCGCAAGAGCTCGCTTCGGCCGGCCCGTCCGCCATCGAATCGTTCGGTCCGGAGACTCGTGGCTCAGTTGTTCGTGTCGATTTCGAGTGTCACGGCGAGAAAACGCTCTCGATCAAACTCCGTTGCGGCCTTGCCGCTGCGGGAGATGAATCGTGAGCGGCCTCGGTGTCACTCCGAGGGTTACATTCTCGCCGTCGGAGCAGCGCGCACTGGAAAAGCTCGCACACCTTGACCGAAAAAACCGGCACGCGGGAGCAGACGTGCGTGAGGAGACGTACCGCATCACCGAAGGTCTGCCACGCCTTCGCGATTGGCTGGAGCAAAGCGACCGACTCGTCGAAGAGCTTCCCGGTGCGAAGCGGCTGCGGCGAAGACGCCGGCGAGGCATTCTGCGGCATTTGGATGGCTCCCTCAAAGGTATGCCGTTCTTCGAGCCGCTGCTCTGTGCCACCGCGTTCTCGCCGGAACCTCGCATCGGATATCTAAAAGACGAGCTCGAAGCGATCGTACTGCCCGGCCGACGCGAGGGCGCGACGTGGCTGCCGGCCAAGGACGAGATCACGTTCGACGAGGCACGGGCGATCGCGATGATAAAAGCCGGCACGTTGTACCGGTTGACTTCACAGGGCCGCGTGCCGGGAATGATCCGCCGCGGGTTCGGACCGAATTCCGAGTCGCACACCGCAGAATTGCGGTTTTCCAGCCGTGACTACGTGCAGTGGCGAGTAGTGCTGAGAGTGGTTATCAGGGCCGCATAGATGCGTGCAGGGGTGGCCATCACCTTATCGATGGCCACCCTTGCACTACGTGGTCTAACGCTCCCGATTCAGGGCTTCCCGTACGCGCTCCAGCACCACTTGGTCAGGGCGCGCATAGCGATCGGTAGTCGCGGAGTTCGCGTGCCCCATCACCTTGCCGATAAACCTAAGCGGAAGGCCAGCTGTCGCGAGATCGCAGCCGAAAGAATGCCGCAGGTCATGGATGCGGAAGCGCCGCGCGATGCCGGCGAGGCGCTTCGCGATTTTGAAGTGCCGCTGCATCGTGGACTCGCTGTAGGGCAGACCGCAGTCAGTGACGAAGATCGGATCGTCGGGGCTGACCTCGCGGCCTTGGAGTGCATGCTGCAGCGCAATCCGGCAATCATCGGAGATCGGAATTACGACCTCCCTCCCGGTCTTCCGTTGCACGAACCGAATCCATCCCTCCTCGAACTCGACGTGCCGGCCAGCAAGCCCTCTAAGGTCGCCCGACCGGATGCCTGTTTCGAGGGCAACGACGAAGAGATCCTTCGACGCCTGGAAGCGGACGAAGTACGCGTTCGCCGCGTGGCTGTCGTTGCGCATGCCGGCGCCGTACGCGCGCCGCGATCCGAAGCGGCCGTCCTTCGCCTGCGCTGGCTGCGCCTTCGGCATCGTCTCGGCGATGAAACGACGGAAGCCCACCTCGTCGTCGAAGGCCGCCAGGAACCGTGCTCGCTCGTCAGCGTTCAGCTCGAGGCACGGCTTGTTCGCCTTCTGTTTCTTGAGCTTCTTCTTGAGCGGCAGGTCAGCGATCACGTCGAGCTCCACGGCGTAGCCGAGAAGGAGCGCGGCGAGGTTCATGTAGTTGTTCACGGTCGCGCCGGCGTAGCCGGCGCCTTTGAGGCGAGCGCCAAGGCGGTTCAGGACACCGGAAGTGATTTCGTCCAGGCGAAGAGCGCCGAGCTGCGGCAGGAGGTGCCGGTCGATTGCGTAACGGTAATCGCGCGCAGTTTTCTCGGTGAGGTTCGGCGCGATCGCGGGGAAATAGTCGGTGATGAACTCGCGGAAGGTCGGCGCTTCGGGCGATGGACGGCGGAGTCCTTCCGCAGCACGACTCCGGAACTCGGACCAAAGGCGGACCGCTTCGTCATACGTTGCGGCGTTCACGGTCGCGCGCTTTCGGTCGCGGCCGGCCGTGCCGGGCAAGTACATCGAGAAGTACGCGACGCCTGCCGCGTCGTCGTAGGTGAAGCCGATAAGGCGATTGCGATGCCGCACGCGCTTCACTCTCCGCGGCGAGCGGGAGCGGCGCGCCGACGTCTCGCCGCTTTCCTCCGCTCCATCGCGCGGCGCACTTCCTCCCGGTCGTAGAGGATGAGGCGATCCGAGAGGCACTCCTTCGGCTGCGGCATGAGGCCGAGCCGTTGCCACTTCGCGATCGTCTGCGGTTCGACGCCGAGCGACGCCGCGAGCTCGATGCGGGAGATGAGGTTCTTGAGGTCCATGCACCGGTCGGAGTGCAAGGACTCCATCCCGCGTGTCGGCGTCTTCGAAACGGCGCGAAACGATGTCGTCGCGACGCAAGTTAGACGCGCGATTAGACACTTGGGCCGAAATGCCGTTTTTGGTGGGAGAAGAGGAAGTTGCTAAGTCGTTGTGGCGGAGATCGTTAACTTTGGTGGAGCTGATCGGGATCGAACCGACGACCTCCTGAGTGCGATTCAGGCGCTCTCCCAACTGAGCTACAGCCCCACGATGTTGGAACTTCGCTGCTAACGGCAGCGTCCCGGAGGAGAATTCCGAGGGCGCGGATTATACCGATGTCGCCCGCCGATGCCACTCTTGGCCTCCATCCTGCTATCGCCCCGCTCGTTATGCGATGGACACCTGGCGGCGACAACAGCGACGTTGAAGACCGGCGCGGATCGAGCGGCGGCGGATTTGGCGGATTCGGGATCGGCGGCGCGCCGATCGGATGCGGCGGGGCGATCATCCTCCTCGTACTCAGCCTTCTCTTCCACAAAAACTTTTTCGCGCTCCTCGGCACCGGCCAGAACGGGACGCAGGTCTCCACTCCGGCGGCGGATTCGCGGCCGGTGCAGGAGACGCCGGAAGAGCATCAGGAATCGGAGTTCGTGAAGTTCGTGCTCCACGACGCGCAGAAGACGTGGGAGTCGATCGTGCCGCAGCAGACGAATGCCACCTATCGGCACGCCACGCTCGTCCTTTTCCGTGATTCGACACAGTCGGGATGCGGCTATGCGCAGGCCGCGTCGGGTCCGTTTTATTGCCCCGAGGACGAGAAGGTGTACATCGATCTCGCGTTTTACGATGAGTTGAAGCAGCGCTTCGGTGCCTCGGGCGATTTCGCTCAGGCGTACGTTCTCGCGCACGAGATTGGGCATCACGTCCAGAAGGTCATCGGCATCGAGGAGAAGGTGCATCAGGCGATGGAGAACGATCCGCAGCGCGCCAAGCAGTACTCCGTCCGGCTGGAGTTGCAGGCCGATTGTTTCGCCGGCATCTGGGCGCACTCGACGCAGGAGCGCAACCTGCTCCAGGCAGGCGACGTCGAGGAAGGCTTGAACGCCGCGGCCGCGGTCGGCGATGACCGGTTACAACGCATGGCTGGACGCCGCGTCAATCCCGACTCCTTCACGCACGGCTCCTCGGCGCAACGCTCCGAGTGGTTCAAGCGCGGATTCGATGCAGGCCGGATCAGCGACTGCGATACATTCGCCTCCGGAGCGGTGCGATGACGCAATCGAATGTGCGGCACAACGAAAAAGACGAGCGGTTCGAGAGTGATGCGGATGGCGGTGTCGCCTTCGTCGAGTACATCATCGACGGCGACGAGATCACGTTCACGCACACCGAAGTTCCCAAACAGTCGGAAGGAAAAGGGATTGCGGGGAGGCTCGTGGCCGACGCCATGGCCTATGCGCGCGTGGCGAATCTGCGCGTGATTCCGCAGTGCGAGTACGTCGCCGCGTGGTTGAAGCGGCATCGCGAGTACGACGACATCCTGCATCCCGAGTATCGCGAGAGCTAACGGTCGCGCAGTTTTCTGCTACTCTCTGCAATTGCAGATAACGTGATGGGTGTGTGATGGAACTGCTGCAATTTGCCAGGAGCAGACGGGGAGGGGAGCTGATCGGGATCGTCATCCTGGCGGCCGGCATTTCCCTTTCGCTCGCGCTCCTCACCTACCATCCCGACGATTCCTCCGCGTTCTACACCTCCACGAACAGCGTCGTCGCCAACTGGATCGGCTATTACGGCGCCACGATTGCCTGGCTGTTCGTCGGCTTTTTCGGATTCGCATCGCTGCTGTTTCCGGGCGCGTTGCTCGTCGCCGGCTGGAACCGCATCTGCGCGAAAGAGATCGAATACCTGCAGACGAAGGCTATCGGCTTCGTCATCCTGATCATCGCCGCGCCCCCGTTGTGCGATCTCGCCTTCGGCAAGGTCTGGCTTCGCGGTGCACTCATCCCATCGGGCGGTTATCTCGGGCAGGAGCTCAATCGCGCAGCGTCGTCGAATCTCAACGGCATCGGCGCGGCGATCGTGCTCGTCACGACGATGCTTGTCGGCCTGCTGCTGGCGACGCGCATCAGCCTCGCCGCGATCTTTGTCGCGCTTCACCGCAAACTCCTCGGCCTCGGGCGCGCCTTCTCGCTGCAGTGGGCGCGCTTCACCGAACGGCGGCGCAAGGAAAAGATGAAGACGGCCATCGTCCGCAAGCATCTCGACGCGCCGTCGCTGCGGCTCGTGCCGAACACGGAGGACGCGCCGCTGCCGACTGCCGGCCCGATCGTGCGCGAAGTGCGCGGTGCGGGACGATTCCAGATTCGAAAGGTCACGAAAGCGGATCTGCGGAAGGCTGCCGAGGAGTTGTCGAGGCAGGAAACGCCGGATCCATTTGCGTTGTGGGCGGCTGCGAAGGCCGACACCGTCGAAGCCGCCGAGTTCTCGCGTCCTGTCGCCGTCGAGGATGATGGCGAGTTCGAAGATCCGCTCTACCTCGACGATCCTCCGGCAATCCGTCCGCCGCGCCCGAAGCCGCAGATGCCGCGGCCGGTGCAGCGCAAGCAGAAAGAGACGCCGGCCAGGCGGGAGACGCGGCTCACGCACGACTACCTGCCGCCGGTCGACCTGCTCACGGCCGGTCCGAAGCAGGACACGATCAATGACGACGTCCACAAACACTTCCTCGATATCGGCCATCTCATCGAAGAGCGCTGCCGCGAATTCTCCGTCGATGGCGAGGTGACGGCGTATCACCCTGGTCCGGTCGTGACGACGTTCGAGTTCAAGCCGTCCGCAGGCGTGAAGTACGCGAAGGTCGTCAACCTCGGAGACGATCTCGCGCTCGCGCTGAAGGCCGAATCGATCCGCATCGAGCGCATCAGCGGCTCGTCGACGGTCGGCATCGAAGTGCCGAACAAGCGACGCGAGCTGATCACGCTGCGCGACATCATCGACACCGACGCGTTCACGCAGCAGTCGTCGCTCCTCACACTGGCCCTCGGCAAAGATATTCATGGCGACGCCATCGTCACCGACCTCGCGCGCATGCCGCATCTGCTCGTCGCGGGCGCCACCGGCGCGGGCAAATCGGTCGGCCTCAACTCGATGATCGTGTCGCTGCTCTACAAAGCGCTGCCGAAACAACTGCGCATGCTGATGATCGACCCGAAGATGGTCGAGCTGAAGATGTACGAAGACATCCCACACCTGCTCCATCCGATCGTGACCGATCCGAAGCTGGCCTCCGTCGCGCTGATCTGGGCAGTGAACGAGATGGAGAACCGCTACCGCTCTCTCGCCGAGTGCGGCGTCCGCAACATCGATCAGTACAACGCGCTGCTCAAGGACGTCGACGGCTATCGCCGCGCCATGAAGCTGCCGGAAGGGGAGCCGGTGAAGGTACCGGAGCCGCTGGTCTATATCGTCATCATCATCGACGAGTTTGCGGATCTGATGATGGTGGCCTCGAAGGATGTCGAGGATTCCGTGACGCGCCTTGCGCAGAAGGCACGCGCGGTCGGCATCCATCTGATCATCGCCACGCAGCGGCCGTCGGTCGACGTCATCACCGGCGTCATCAAGGCGAATTTTCCGTCGCGCATCAGCTACCAGGTGGCCTCGAAGATCGATTCGCGCACCATCCTCGACGCGCAGGGCGCGGAAAAACTCCTCGGCAACGGCGACATGCTGTTCCTCCCGCCCGGCACCGCGCGCATCCGCCGCATCCACGGCGCGTACGTGTCGGAAAAAGAGATTGTGAAGATCGTCGACTTCGTCAAAGCGAACCAGGGCGAGCCGCAGTTCCTCGAGGAGATCACGAAGATCGACGTCGAGAAGAGCGGTGCCGACGGCATCGAGTACCTCGATGATCCGAAATACGACGACGCGGTCCGCGTGGTCCTCTCGACCGGCCAGGCCAGCGCCTCCTACCTCCAGCGCCGCCTCAAACTCGGCTACTCGCGCGCCGCACGCCTGGTCGAGATCATGGAAGCAAACGGCGTCGTTGGCCCCTCGCAGGGTTCAAAGCCACGCGAGATCCTAGTCCGCGCCGACGACTACCCGCCAGCGAGCGGGCAGAGTATCTAGTCACGCGGAGACGCGGGGACGCGGAGAGAACCGCTTCTTTTCTCCGCGTGCTCCGCCCCTCCGCGACCTCCGCGTGAAACGTTCCCCTTAGAATCGATCTACCGGCGGTGCTGGTCGAAGGCGGCGCTTTGGCCCAGCAATTCTGTTGGCAATGTTCGGATTGGCGATGGCCATCTCGCAGGGCGTGAAGTGGCCGCTCGACTACTCGGTGTTCTCGGCGTCGGCGGCCGCGTTGCTGCTGGGACGCGCTACGACGCCCCGCTAGAATGCGATCCATGTCGCGCGTCGATCCTCCATCCGTCGTCAACATTGCGGATCTCCGCGCCATCGCGAAGAGACGTCTTCCGCGCGTGGTCTTCGACTACATCGATGGCGGTGCGGGGGCGGAGTGGACGATGCGCGAGAACGCGCGCGTGTTCGATGACGTCATGTTCCGTCCGCGCTCGGCAGTCGCCACCGCGAATGTCGATCTGCGAACGACGGTCCTCGGAGAGACCATCGAGCTCCCCTTGATTCTCGCGCCGGTCGGCAGCTCGCGGCTTTTCTGGCCGCGCGGCGAAGAAGCCGCGGCGCGTGCGGCGGGCGACGCGGGCACGATCTACACGCTGTCGACGCTCTCCGGCTGTGGCGTCCACGATGTGAAGGCCGCCACGCGCGGACCGGTGTGGTACCAGCTCTATCTCGTCGGCGGACGCGACGTAGCGCTGGCCGGCATCGAGCGCGCGAAGAGCGCCGGCTGTTCCGCGCTGGTCGTCACCGTCGACACGCCGGTCGCCGGAATGCGCGAGCGCGACGTGCGCAATGGAACTCGCGAGCTCGTGTCGGGCGCGCCATTCACGATGCTGCCATTCGTCGCGCAATTCCTGGCGCGTCCGCGCTGGCTCGCCGCGTTCCTCGCCGATGGCGGCTTGATGAAGTTCGCGAACGTCATCCTCAAGGACGGTCCGATGCCCTATGCCGACGTCGCGGCGGCGCTGGAGCAGTCGACGGTGTCGTGGGCAGATTTTCGATGGATTCGCGACGCGTGGCAGGGTCCGATCATTGTGAAAGGTGTCCACACTGCCGATGACGCGCGTCAATCCATCGATCACGGCGCCGCCGCAGTCGTCGTCTCGAATCATGGCGGACGACAGCTCGATGGTGTCGCGCCGACGTTGCGCGTGCTCCCGGAAGTTCTCGGAGCGGTCAATGATCAGGCCGAGGTCCTTCTCGACGGCGGTATACGAAGAGGTAGCGATATCGTGAAAGCGCTCTGCCTCGGCGCGCGCGCTGTCCTGATCGGACGGGCCCACGCCTACGGCCTCGGCGCCGCCGGTACGGCGGGCGTAGCGCGATCGATCGACATCCTGCGCTCCGACATCATCCGGACGATGAAGCTCCTCGGCTGCGCCTCGGTTCGCGATCTCGATCAATCATTTGTCGGCGACAACATGCAGCACCGCATTGGGATCGTATGATCGCCGCATGAGTGACGAAGCCAGCGCGGCCATTCGCGCCGCACGTGCATCGATCAACGAGGCCATCGCACGCCGCGAGCCGGAGGCGATCGGAGCCTTCTTCCTTCCTTCGTATCACGTCGTGACTGCGCGCAGCCTGCAGCGGAATGGAAGGAAAGACAGCGTCCGCAGCTGGGCGGAGACGTTCGCGCACGATCCCAGCGTCGTGCACGAAGGAACGCCGGACGAGATTCACGTGAACGAAGATTGGGGCATGGCCGAGGAGCACGGACGGTGGACAGGGATGCTCACGGCGAAGGACGGACCGATAGAAATCGCCGGCCGTTACGCAGCGAAGTGGCAATGCACCGCCGAAGGATGGATGCTGCAAGCCGAGATCTTCACGCCCATCACAATTACGCGCGGAACGAATTCGTAGCGAATGAAACGGTTCTCCGCCGGCTCTCACTACACAGCGGAGGCCACAATGAAATTTGCCCGGAACGTCTTTCTCATTGCAGGCATTTACGGCCTACTGGTCGTCACGCCGCAGTACTTCATGGAATCGCGCGTCGGCCGGACGTCTCCGCCGCCGGTCACGCATCCGGAGTATTTCTACGGCTTCGTCGGCGCCGTCGTCGTGTGGCACGTGCTTTTTCTGGTCATGTCGCGAGACCCTGCGCGCTACAGACCGATGATGCCGGTGGCCGCTCTGGAAAAACTCGCGTTCGGAGCGCCAATCGTCATCCTCTACGCGCAAGGCCGCGCGGCGCTCCCTCTCGTCGGAGCTGCCGTCATCGACCTGATTCTCGGTGCGCTCTTCCTGCTGTCGTTCTGGAAGACCGCCGAACAGCTCTCCGGCGCGGACTATCGGTTGCAGTCGTCGGGCGCCGCCTCGCCGACCTGATACACCTTGACGTGGGACCGCGAACCGTACCCTTTTCGAATGAACGGCCGCGCGCCTTTCGGTCCGACGCCGACGAAGAGGTCAACGTGCGCTCCTCGGAAGTGACCGCGATCGTTCGCCACGAAGATGCCATCGTGGATCGTGCCGTCCGGAAGGCGAGCTCCCTTCAATTGCGGGATGCTGATCGTCGTTCCGAGTTTTACGAAGTGAGGATCGACGGCGACCGTGCGATACGGAACGAGCGCGCAGCCGAGTTGTCCGACGCCGTACGTTGACTGCACGATACGAAATCGATTCGTTCCGTGCACCCTGCGATCGTAAGCCACAGTTCGCCCGTCGCGAAGATGCCCGCTGCCTTCGCGGATCAAGTCGCGGCGGAATCGAACGCTGGTCGTGGCGATAATCCGTCCCCGCACATCCACCAGTTCCGCTTTCGCCTTCCCCCGATACCGCGGCGCAGATTCGTCGATCAGCCAATAAAACGTGACCATCGCCCGTCCGATCTTCTTCGGCGGCGCCGCGAACGCAGTCGTCGCCAGGAGGAAGGTGAGGAGGATCATTCTGGCGGTCATGCGGTGGCCGATGATGTCACGGCCGTGCAACCGTTGCGGTATCGCACTCAACGTTTTCCCCGAGTGAGGAGGAGTATCTGTGCCGCAACGGCAGGAGAAAATTCTTCGACATCCTTGCAGCCGACCGTTATCCTAACGGAAGTCCATCACAGCCTGATTGACAGCACTGCCGGAACGAAATACAGGGGAGAAGCGAGTCGACCGCAATGGTTAAGGGAATGACGACCCTCGCACTCCTTCTGTCCACCTTCATTTCCGTTCCGCTAACCGCCACCGCCGGCGATATCGCGGTCACAGTTCGCGTGCATACAGCCGGCGCCAGCCCCGTTGCCCAGGCATATGTCGCAATCGTCCCCGCGTGGCAGCCGTCGAGCCGCCCGTTGGTGGAGGAGATTGCAGAAAAAGGCGTTTCCATCCTTCACGTCCCGGCCGGAAAGTATTGGCTGATTGCTGGCGTCAAAGGATTTGGCGTTTCTTCGCGCGGGCCGGTCTCTGTTACAAAGACTTCCGGTGTCAATCTGGTCATTGAACTCCCTCCCCTGAAACCAATGACCGGCACTGTAAGAGATGAGGAGGGCCGTCCCCTAGGGGGTGCGCGCGTGGAGGGCTTGAACGCCGCAGTTCCGCCGCCCCTGGGCACTTTAAGCGAACTGGCTGTTCGTTATCTTGCTTCGGATTTGTCGGTTACAACGGATCAAAATGGCACGTGGACTCGGAAGTTGCCTGACGGCGCCGTTCCGCTCCTCTTCGAAGCGCCCGGCCGCGCGGCAGAATGGCGGATCCGCCCTGAAAACGGCCCCTCCACGTTCGACGTTTCTCTACCAAAAGGGGCCACGCTGAAGGTGACGACCGATCGTGTCGATCCAAACCTCATTGTGACGCTCTCACGGGAGGATTCCGCGGCGGCCGGTAGTCTGGCCGACGAGGAGCCACGGGTCTGGGCGCGGTGGACGAAGAGCACCGTGCTCGCCTGGAACTCTTTGCCGCCGGGTGTGTACGGGGTCTACTCGAAGTATCCCGATCCGCACTATTTCATGCAGACAGCTCTGAAACTAACGACTGTGACGCTGGTGGCGGCCGACCAGCGCGCAATTTGCATCGCGCTCCCATCTGCCAGGCGTCCTGCCACGAGCTCCGGTGCTCTGTTCCTCAAGAGCGTCTCACGCAAGGACTTGGGTGAAGGGCTGCAGACGTATGGCCGGGACGCCGCCGGCCATCAGAAGCTCGTGGAGCACTTCGTGGAAGAGGTGATGGGCGGGAGTGTCGTCTACGTGAAAACGGATGGTGTCCGCGGTCCGTTTTATGGCTTCACGAAAGATCGTTTTTTCTCCACCGTGCCCGATCTGGCCGAGTCACGCCAGGACGCGAGCGCGGAGCCGTGGCCGGCGGCGGTTCATCCGCGTGCCGGCGCGCGCCTGCACCTTCGCTTTGCGGAGCAGGATCTGCCGTCCCCCCATTCTGGGGTGGCCGTGCTGCGCGACTGCAGCGAGGGGGACCGCGTCACGGTACCGATCGAAATCGGCCAAGACAATCTCGCCCGGTTCACCGCCGCGGCCGGATGTCAAAGTACGGTTCTTGAGTTCGCGCCCTTCGAGCCGGTTGTGACCGAGAGAGTGCTTCAACCGGGGGAGCAGTCCTTAGGCGACTTCCTTCTCCATGGCGCCGGATCGGCGGACGTGCATGTCGTGCGCGATCCGGGCGGGGCGCTGGTTGCCGGGGCAACCGTACGGGCCACGAGCGACTCACTCCCCGGCCAAAAAACAATCGTTGTGAAGGAAGCGCTCACCGACGACCGCGGCTGGGCGCGCCTGTCCGGGCTGCCCGTCCGCCGCCGGTTGCGCGTTGTCGGAGAAACGGGAGACGGCGACCTTTCCGATGCCGTTGTACTTCGTGTGGACCCTCTGGAGCGTGGTGTGATCGATCCGCTCCCCATTACCGAACCGGCTACAGTGATCGCAGACGTCAAGATCGACAAGGCATTTCTCGAGCGGTTTCCCTCGTCACGCATCGTGATGTTGGCGATGCGGCCCAGCGATCGGTCTCGCGAGTCGGAGCGGCGGCAAGACGATACTCCCAAGAACGACACCCCGGTGCGATTTGAGCGCCTTCACGCCGGAAGCTGGCGCTTGGAGGGTGTGGTGAATGCCGCAGGTAACTATTCGCCAGTGGAGATCGGAGATCTCGACGTGAAAGCCGGAGAAACGCGTCGTCTGGAGAGGACGATCACGCCCAACGTCTTTGAAGGGATTGTCACGTCGGACGGGAAAGGTTTGCGGGCCAAGATCACCATCGAGGATGGAACGAACAGGATGAACTTTATCTCCGACGCGGACGGGATCTTTCACGCCGTCCTGCAGGAGAAGGGAACGTACCGGGTCGGCGTTGCGCGGCTAAGTTCGCAGGGGAACATCATTCCCATCGGTGAGGTCGGATTCAATGATCCTTCCCGCCGTATCGAGATCGCCATTCCCAAGGGCGGCAGCGTGACTGCTCGCGTGCGGCATGGCGATCAACCTTTGCCACGAACCGTTGTCTGGGTATCGCGGCGCGAGGATTCCGGTAATGTCGAGGAACTCTCCAATCGAGGAGGTACGACAGATCTCAACGGTGACGTTACGTTCGACGACCTGATTCCGGGAAGTTGGACGTTCTCGGTCCGCGACACCGAGACTCGGCGAGGGGCGCAGAGGGCGGTCACGGTGGACGAAGGTGCTGACATCGCCATCGTCCTTGATCTCGCCGACGCAGCCAGGATCGAGGGCACGATCCACGACCTCGGTGGGTCACCACTTTCGGGCGCGCATGTGGATTGTCTGTTCGTTGGACCAACAGGTAACCCGGATCGGGCCGGCGCGGAATCGAATTCTGACGGGGCATTCTCAGTGGACCTGATCCCCCCGGCCCCTCCAGTCGCGCTCTGCAGCGTCGTCACTCCCATGGGAACCGTCGATGCCTTCAAGGCCTTTCCCGGTCAGACGTTGGATCTTCGTGTCCCAACGGCAACGGCGGCGCTCACGATCTCCGATTGGAACGATAAGAACCCATACCTCTTTTGGCTCGTAGCGACGGATGGTCGTGCGATCAATCTGAACGCCGTAGCGCCAACCGGCATTTTTCGCTCCGCGGTGAGCATCGCTGCTCTTACGGCCGGCCGCTGGAAGATCATTCGTGCCGGCTCCCTATCGCAGTTGCTCAGTATTGCGGCGGGGATGGGAAATTCGTTGCCGCCGATTACCGAATTCACTCTCTCCGCTGGAACGGCGGAGACGATTCATTTGGATAACAGCCCGGCCCATTGAGTGGGTCAAGAAACTCAACCAACTGACTAGAGTGAGGATCTATGAAGCGTGCTCTACTTGTTTTAGTCGTCTCCATCGTAGTTTTTTCCGCCCCAACGCTTTTCGCGTGCGAGAAATGTGTCGCGAAGGGTGACACGGATCCAGCTGGCAACGTACATAACTATCCTTCGTGCTATACGATCGCCAGCGGTGAGTACGGGTCGTGCGTTTCCGGGACTTCCTCGGCGCTGACTGCCCCTACCACACCAGTGACGCAGGGTGTCCTGAGGGTGGCGCCCAGTGCAAAGTCGAGTTTGCATGCATTCTTGAGCCTTCATCGATTGTTGCAACGCCTGCTTTGCCCGTTGATAAATGTTCAATCGAAGTTTCAGGACGATGTGCGCGCGGCGGTAGGGGTCGAAGCCCTTTCCTGCGTTGAAAACTTCCTATCGCGCCGCTGTTTCTGGCGCCGCTCTCGGGCTGCGCCAGATTCTCGAGCTTTCTTGCAGTCGATGACGAGTTCCCCTCGACCGCACCTTCCAATCGCATGAATCGTGGGGGTAGGGGAGCGGCGCCCTTGGCGTGATCGTTCGGAGTCTGAGCCGAGTGGCGTCCCCAACGGGGTTCGAACCCGTGTTGCCGCCGTGAAAGGGCGCAAGCACCGGTCGTTTCTCTCTCATGGAGCCGGGTTCGAAGCGAGAAGCGTAGCACGGAGTTCTCTCTACGGAGCATTTCCGCGCTACGGTTTTGAGCCCAAGGCTCAAAACAATCCTTACGGAAGTAATGGCGAGGTCTCGATATGACTCGCCTAGCCAATCCGACGTATGTCACCGGTCGCCGGCCCAACTTGGAGATTCAGTTTCCGGTATGTCACCCCGCACACTGCATGTGTCCGCGATCGATGGCGCTGGCGGAGTCGAAGCGCTCCGTGCCCCACCAGCATCGCGTCTTGCGTGCCTCGCCTGTGCCGGCTGGCTGAACAATCAACTCGGCGCTGGCAACAACATCGGATTACGAATCGCAGCGATGCGTGGCCGCTTTCCGCAGCCGCTCGTTCATGGGCCGCAGCATGAGCGGTTCGAGGACACGCTGCCGGGCAGCGAAGGAGTTGGACGATGACGCCCAAAGAACTCGATCTCGCCGCCGACATGCTCAGCGACTACGCCGATAAGCTCAGCAACGCTTCCTGTAACGACTGGGAGTGGCCGGAAGAGTGGACGCAAGAAGAGGCAAAAGATTTCGCGGCGCGACTGTGGTCGTGGTTCACCGACGACGGCAGCGCCTTCCCGGAGCGCGACGGCTGGCCTGTCCTGAGCGATTCGTGGGTAGCCGGTTATCTGGCAGACCTGTTGGGCCAGGCCGCAACGGAGGGCGCATGACCGACACCCTCAAACCCTGCAACTCCTGCCATCACTCGACACCCCACAAACGACAGGGACCGATCAAGGAAACGAAATGATCTACACAGCCAAGAACAAACTACGCGGCAAACGCCATGGGGCCGACCGGGACATCCGACGCTACACGCACGTCCTGACGTTGCAGGCCGAGGGTGATTACGAGGCAGAGCTTCTTGCCGCCGCAATTCGGCAGATCATGCTGGCGCCCGCCATCGAATCCGGCGCAAAGCCGGAGGTCATTTGCGCAGAGCGCACAGGCCGAACTGAATACGTGCTGCACGCCATTGACGTGACGTATCGACAGGTTGCGCCTGTGCCAGCACCGACAGAGAGGATCGCGTGATGGCTACTCTGGTCCGCTGCCGCTCCATGCCGCGTCCCGGCACAATCCTCGCCATTCAGACGGAGTCAAACCCGCCGTACGTGTGGGCGACGTATCAAGGAACGCGCCCTGAGGCCGTAGTTCCGTCGTCGGTGATGAACGCGACGGACATGCTTGTCATTCGATCCGATCAAGCCGTGCGCTTCTTTGTGTTCGAAGTTGTTGCAACGAAGGAGCGCCTGTGAATTCTCTTCTCCTCACCCCATCCTCCCCACCTCCCCTTCGCTTCTGCACCTTGCAGTTTCTTCGGGAGCTCGGCCAGAAGATCACCCGCTGCTGTGGGTGTGGATGCCTTCGGCTTATGGCTGCGCAAGCGGCGATTTGCGGGCGCTGC
>JAFAOU010000059.1 GCA_019247495.1 Acidobacteriota bacterium | reverse complement strand
ACAACCCGCTCTGCGGCGATCACTACAAGATCTACGTCGAAGTCGACGGCGAGACGATCAAAGACATCGGCTTCACAGGCAACGGCTGCGCGATCTCGAAAGCCTCCGCCTCCGTGATGAGCTCGACGTTGAAAGGCAAGTCGACCGCCGAGGCGCACCAGCTCTTCGACGTCTTCCACAAGCTCGTCACCGGCGATCCCGGCAGCCTCAGCACGGCAGAACTCGGACGCCTGGCCGCGTTCTCCGGAGTGTCGGAGTTCCCGGCGCGCGTGAAGTGCGCAACGCTTGCATGGCACACGCTCAATAGCGCGCTCGAAGGCGATAAGGAAACGGTAAGCACGGAGTAGTGGATTAGTGGATCAGTCGATTAGTAGATTAGATGTCGATCGCTCTGCCTGCTTTCCTAATCTACTGATCCACTAATCTACTAATCGACTAAAAACTATGAACATGCGCGAAGAAGTAACCCTGACCCGCAACGCCGAAGCCGTCATGATTCCGAGCGGCGAGAAAGTTCTCGTCCCCGAGGGCGCCCACGCCACCATCACGCAATCGCTCGGCGGCTCCTACACGCTCATCACCGAACGCGGACTCATGGTCCGCATTTCCGGCCGCGAAGTCGAAGCGATCGGCAAGCCGGTCGAGAACGTCGTCGAAGCCGCCCCCGGCGAAGAGATCGCGCCCGAAAAACTCGAAGAGATGGTGTGGGACCAGCTCAAGACCTGCTACGACCCCGAGATCCCCGTCAACATCGTCGACCTCGGCCTGGTCTACCTCTGCGAGCTCGAAGACTCCGACGGCGCGAAGAACGTCAAGATCAAGATGACCCTCACCGCCCCCGGCTGCGGCATGGGGCCGGTGCTCGCCTCGGACGTGAAATCGAAAGTCGAATCGCTCCCCGGCGTCAAAGAGGCCGAGGTCGAAGTCGTCTTCGACCCGGTCTGGGACCGCAGCATGATGTCCGAGGCCGCGAAGCTGCAGTTGGGGATGTACTACTGATCGCATCTGGGTCCATCTGTGTAATCTGCGGATAAACTCCCGTCATGGCCGACGAGCGAATCCTCTCCGCGATCCCGCTCGAAGACGATGCCACGGTCGAGCTCTCGCTGCGTCCGCGCCGGCTGCGCGAGTACATCGGGCAGCAGAAGGTCAAAGCGAATCTCGACATCTCCATCGCCGCGGCGCGCAAGCGGCGCGAGACGCTCGATCACGTCCTTCTCTTCGGCCCTCCCGGCCTCGGCAAGACGACCCTCGCCAACATCATCGCCAACGAGATGGACGCCGCGATGCGCTCGACCTCGGGGCCTGCACTCGAGAAGCCTGGCGATCTCGTAGCGATCATCACCAATCTCGAAAAGGGCGACACGCTCTTCATCGACGAGATCCACCGCCTTCCCGCGCCGGTCGAAGAAGTCCTCTACTCGGCGATGGAGGATTTCTACATCGACGTCGTCATCGGTCAGGGTCCCGCCGCGCGGACGCTGAAGGTAGAGCTGCCGCACTTCACGCTCATCGGCGCCACGACCCGCGCCGGCCTGCTCAGCGCTCCCCTGCGCGCGCGTTTCGGCATCGTGCATCGCCTCGATTTTTACGATGTCGAATCGCTCGAGATCATCGTCCGCCGGTCATCCGACATTCTCGGTATCGAAGTCACCGCCGACGGCTCGCATGAAATCGCCCGCCGTTCGCGCGGCACACCGCGAATCGCCAACCGTCTATTGCGTCGCGTGCGCGACTTCGCCGAAGTCAAACGCGAAGGAAAGATCGACGTGACCATCGCGCGCGAAGCGCTGGAGATGCTCGAAGTCGACGAATTCGGCCTCGACGAAATCGACCGCAAGCTTCTCACCACGATCATCGAGCGCTTCAGCGGCGGCCCCGTCGGCGTCGGCGCGCTCGCCTCATCGATCGCCGAGGATCGCGGCACAATCGAAGACCTCTACGAACCCTACCTCATCCAGATCGGCTTCCTCCAGCGCACCCCGCGCGGCCGCGTCGCCAGCAAGCTCGCCTACGACCACCTCGGCTACGCGAGCGGCGCTTCGCGGCGGCAGACGGATTTGTTTTCCTGACCTTTTCACGCGGAGGCGCGGAGCCGCGGAGAGAGTCGCTGCTTTTCCTCCGCGTCCCCGCGTCTCCGCGTGACAAGCCTTTCTACGCCATCGCCGCCGACCCAATCTCCGGATGCTCGCGCGCAAACGACACGAGGTTCGCGGCGTAATCGGCTAGCCGCGGCACAAAGACGCCCGAGCCGCTGAGCGCGATGTCGGCGTTTGTTGTGTCGTAGGTGGTCGGATGGACGAAGTAATCGACGGCGGGTGACGGAATCCGCAGCAAGCGGAAGACACCGGGAACGTGTTCGATGGAGAACTTCGCGAGCGCCTTCGTCAGCGGAACGCGGATTACGCTACGTCCGGTGGCTCGCGCGATCACATTGATCGTTTCGTCGACGGTTAGCGGCGCGGGATCGGCGAGCTGGTAGCACTTCTGGATGATGTGCGGAAGCCCGGAGACGTACTCGATCGCGTTGACCATGAAGTCGCGCGGGACGACGTTGAAGGTGTAGCGCGATGGACGTCCGACGACCGGCAGGACGGCGATGCGCGGCTGGCGTTCCAGCCACTGCATGACGAAGTAGGG
The DNA here is from genome assembly GCA_019247495.1 of Acidobacteriota bacterium. GTDB lineage: Bacteria > Acidobacteriota > Thermoanaerobaculia > Gp7-AA8 > Gp7-AA8 > JADGNZ01. Next base: position 5,732 of record JAFAOU010000059.1, on the reverse strand, counting down.
GCCGTCGAACTTTTGCGTCGCGCCGGTCATGCTGTCGCCGACGATGACGGCGGGACGGTAGATCGTCCACGGCACGCCGCTCTTCCGCACTTCGATCTCCGCGAGGTACTTCGTCTCTTCGTAGAAGTTGTTGAACGACTGGCCGCGTTCGAGATCGTCCTCGCGAAAAACGCCGGGGAGATTGCCACTGACGTAGCAGGTGCTGATGTAGTGAAAGTGCTGCAGTCCGCGGCAGCGCTGCGCGAAGTCGAGCATGTAGCGCGTGCCGCCGACATTCACGCGCATGCCGAGCTCGCGTTTCATGCTCAGGTCGTAGATCGCGGCGAGGTGCCAGATCTCGGTGATGTCGTCGGTTGGGAAATCGATCGGCGATGTGATGTCCCCTTCGATGATGCGAACGCGATCGAACCCTTTCGCGCGTTCGCGGGCGAGGTTCGCGAACTTTGGTTGGACGAGACAGACGGCCTTCGCGTCTTTTGCTCGACTCAGCAACCTCGGCAGAAGCTCGGTGCCGAGGAATCCGGGATAGCCGGTGAAGAAAAGCGTCGGCATAAAAAGCATTTCACCACAGAGGCACAGAGAGCACAGAGGTCTTTCTCTGTGTACTCTGTGCCTCTGTGGTGAAAAAGATTTTCGTCGCCCTGCTGATCATCGCAGCGATCGTCATCGCGTACCGCTTTCTGCCGGTGAACGATTGGCTCAAACACTTCCAGACCTACGTCCGCGGCCTCGGCGCGCTCGGCTACGTCGTCTACATCGTCGTCTACGCGCTCTGCGTGGCCGCGTTCATCCCCGCGTCGATCCTCACCCTCGGCGCCGGCGCGATCTTCGGATTCATCGGCGGCACGATCGTCGTCGTCATCGGCGCGACGATCGGCGCCACGCTCGCGTTCCTGCTCGCGCGGACCGTCATGCGCAAGAGGATTGAGGAGAAGACGCGGGGCAATAAAAAGTTCGGAGCGCTCGACCGCGCCATCGCCAGGGAAGGGATGAAGATCGTCTTCCTCGTCCGCCTCGCGGTCGTCTTTCCTTTCACCTACGTCAATTACGCGTTCGGACTGACCGCGGTCCCGCTCTGGCGCTACGTCCTTGCCACGTTCCTCGGCATCATCCCGGCGACGGCCGCATTCGTGTTCGCAAGCAGCGCGGCGACGAAAGCCGCAACCGGCGAAACCAGCGACATCACGAAGATCGTCTACATCGCCGGCGGCGTCATCGCCATCATCGTCAGCGTGCTCATCGGCCGGATTGCGAGCAAAGCAGTTCGCCGCGCCGGTGTTGACGATCAGTAGCGATATGCTCCCCTTCCTTCGGAGGTTCCTGATGAGCAATCCACTTGTTGAACTGGCGAAAACGGGGCAGAGCATCTGGTTCGATCAGATGGAGCGGCGGCTCGTTTCCAGCGGCGATCTGAAACGGATGATCGACGAGGATGACCTGCGCGGACTCACTTCGAATCCGACCATTTTCGAGAAAGCGATCGGCGGCAGCGACGATTACGAAGCGCAGGTGCGCGATCTGGCCGCGCAGAACAAATCGCGCGAAGAGATTTACGACGCCATCACCATCGAAGACATCGGCGACGCTGCCGACGTCTTTCGTCCCGTCTACGACAAATACAACGGAGGCGATGGATTCTGCAGTCTCGAAGTCTCGCCGCTTTTTGCGAGCGACACCGCCGGCACTGCCGCCGAAGCGAAACGGCTTTTCGCCACGCTGAACCGCCCGAACGTGATGATCAAGATTCCGGCGACGCCGGAAGGCATCCCGGCGATCGAAGAGTCGATCGCGAACGGCATCAACATCAACATCACGCTGATCTTTTCGAACGACGTTTACGCGCAGGTGATGGAGGCGTATCTGCGCGGCCTCGAGCGGCGCGTCGCGCAGGGGCAGCCGATCAACGAAATCGCATCCGTGGCCAGCTTCTTCGTCAGCCGCATCGACGCGCTGGCCGAGAAACAGATGGAAGCGAAGTTGAAGGAGAAGGACGATCCCGAGATTCGCTCGCTCTTCGGCAAGGTCGCCATCTCGAACGCCAAGCTTGCCTACCAACTCTTCAAACAGACGTTCAGTGGCGATCGTTGGGAGAAACTGAAGCAGCACGGCGCGAACGTGCAGCGGCCGCTGTGGGCATCGACCGGGACGAAGAATCCGGCGTACAGCGACGTGCTCTACATCGAGTCGCTGATCGGGCCGGACACCGTCAACACCGTTCCGCCCGCGACGTACAAAGCGTTCAAGGATCACGGCCGCGTGACCATGTCGCTGGAGCAGGATCTCGACGCAGCGCGCGAGGTGATGCGTAAATTTGAGGAGAAGGGTTTCAGTCTCGACGCGATCACCACCAAACTCACCGAGGACGGCGTGAAGTCGTTCGACGAATCGTTTGCGTCGCTGATGACGACGATCGAAGCACGCCGCGATGAAGCGATCCGCGGACTCGGCAAGCGCCTTTCCCTCCACCTCGGCAGTGCGCAATCAACGGTCGATCAGGCCGCACAGCGCGTCGAGAAAGAAAAGTTCGTCGAGCGGATCTGGAAAAAAGACGCCACGCTCTGGAAGAACGACGACGCGCACAAGAAGATCATCGCGAACGCGCTCGGCTGGCTGACGGTGGCCGAGGAGATGAAGAAGGCGGCGCCGGAGTTGATGGCGTTCGCCGATTCGGTGAAAGGCGATTTCGACGACGTCGTGGTCCTCGGCATGGGCGGTTCGAGTCTCTGTTCCGAGGTCACGCGGCGGTTGTTTGGCGCGAGAGACGGATACCCAAGGCTGAACGTGCTCGACTCGACGGTGCCGGCGGCAGTGCATGGCCTGGAGTCGCGGCTCGATCTGGCGCGGACGTTGTTCGTCGTCGCGTCGAAGTCCGGCACGACCACCGAGCCGGCGATGTTTCATCGCTATTTCTACGATCGCGTGAAGTCGGTGAAGGGCGACAACGCCGGCGAAAACTTCGTCGCGGTCACTGATCCCGACACGCAGCTAGGCAAAGATGCGAAGGCGGACAACTTCCGGCGCATCTTCATCAACCAGCCCGACATCGGCGGCCGCTATTCGGCGCTGTCGTACTTCGGGATGGTGCCGGCTGCGATTTCCGGCGTCGACGTCGCGACGCTGCTCGACCGCGCCGTGCACGCCAGCCACATCGCGCAGTCGCCGGGCGTGAAGAAAAATCCGGCGGCGATGCTCGGCACGGTGATCGGATCGCTGGCGATGCAAGGCCGCGACAAGCTGACGCTGATCACGCCGCCGCCGCTCGATACGCTCGGTCTCTGGATCGAGCAGCTCATCGCGGAGTCGACCGGCAAGGAAGGCAAAGGCGTTCTCCCCGTGGCCGGCGAACCGATGCTCGATCCGCGCGACTACGGCAACGATCGCCTGTTCGTCTGCGTGCGCATGCGCAGCGCGGACATGACGTCGAAGTTGAAAGCGCTAACCAATGCCGGCCATCCCGTCGTCGATCTCGTGCTCGAAGAGCCGCTCGACATCGGCGAGATTTTCTTCACCTGGGAGTTCGCCACCGCCGTCGCCGGCGCACTCCTCGGCATCGACGCCTTCGATCAGCCGAACGTGCAGGAGTCGAAGGACAATACGAAGAAGCTGTTGGAGGAGTTCAAGAGCAGCGGCACGATGCATGTCGATCAGTCACAGATCAAACCGGATGATTCCGCAGCGATCGGCGCGCTCCTCGGCAGCGTGAAAGCGGGCGACTACATCGCCCTCACCGAGTACTTCGTCGAATCGCCCGAACGCGATCAACGCATCGCCGCGATCCGCGAAACGCTGGGGCGCGAGCTGCACGTCGCGACCACCACGGGATACGGACCGCGCTTCCTCCATTCGACCGGTCAGTTGCACAAAGGGGGACCGGCCACCGGCGTCTTCATGCAACTCACCGGCGGCGCTCATGCGGACGTGCCGATCCCGAACGAGAAGTTCACGTTTGGCGTACTCGTGCGCGCGCAGGCGATCGGCGATTTCCAATCGCTCGCCTCCCGCAAACGCCGCGCGGTCAGCATCGACCTCGGCGATGACGTCGACGCGGGACTGGACGCGCTGGCGAAAACCGTAAACGAAGCAGTGGCGAAGGTGACGAAATGACCGCGCAATTCGGCATGATCGGCCTCGCGGTGATGGGGGCGAACCTCGCGCTCAACATCGAGGAGCACGGCTTTTCGGTGGCGGTCTGGAATCGCGAAACGGAAACGATGGAGAAGTTCATCGCCACGAACGCGGGAAAGAAATTCACCGGAACGAAGTCGCTCGAAGAGCTGGTGCAGGCCGTCGAGCGCCCGCGCCGAATCATGATGATGATCATGGCTGGCGCTCCGGTGGACATGACCATCGACAAGCTCATGCCGCTCCTCGACGAAGGCGATGTCGTCATCGACGGCGGCAACTCCTGGTTCAAAGACACGCAGGCTCGAACGGCGAAGCTCGAATCGAAGAAGCTGCACTTCGTCGGTTCCGGCGTTTCCGGCGGCGAAGAAGGCGCGCGCTTCGGCCCGTCGCTGATGCCGGGCGGTTCGAAGGAATCGTGGGAGTGCATCAAGCCGGTCTTCGAAGCGATCGCGGCGAAGAGCGACTCCGGTCCGTGCGTCACACACGTCGGTCCCGACGGCGCCGGCCACTTCGTGAAGATGGTTCACAACGGCATCGAGTACGGCGACATGGAGCTGATCGCCGAGGCGTATGAAATGTTGCGCAAAGGGCTCGGCGCGGATGCCGAGGAGCTGGCCACGATTTTCGATGAGTGGAATCGCGGCCCGCTGGAGTCGTTCCTGATCGAAATCACGGCGCACATTTTCCGTGTGAAGGATCCCGAGACCGGCGCGCCGCTCGTCGACAAAGTGCTGGACAAGGCCGGACAAAAGGGCACCGGCAAGTGGACGGCGCAGACCGCGCTCGATCTGGCTGTTCCCATTCCGACGATCGCCGCGGCCATCGACGCGCGCGTGCTGTCGTCGATGAAAGCCGAACGCGTCGCAGCGTCGAAGGTGCTGCACGGACCGGGCGAGAAACCGAATATCGCCGACCGCAAGCAATTCATCGCCGACGTTCACGACGCGTTGTACGTTTCGAAGATCTGCTCGTACGCGCAGGGCATGGCGCTGATTCAGGCCGGCTCGCGCGAATGGAAATGGTCGATCGACATGCGCGAGATGGCGCGCATCTGGAAGGCCGGCTGCATCATCCGCGCGCGCTTCCTCGACTCGATCATGCGCGCCTACGAGCGCAAGGCCGATCTCACAAATCTGCTTCTCGACGATGAGTTCTCGGCGGATGTGCAGAAGTCGCAGCCGTCCTGGCGCCGCACGGTGGCCTTCGCGCAGGCGAACGGAATCGCGATCCCGGCGATGTCGGCGAGCCTCAGCTACTTCGACGCGTACCGCGCCGCCGAGCTGCCGCTGAATCTGACGCAGGCCCAACGCGATTACTTCGGATCACACACGTACCAGCGGAACGACAAAGGGGCGGATACGCCGTTCGTGCATACGGACTGGATTCACAAATAAAACCTTTTCACCACGAAGACACAAAGGGCACAAAGAGATCCCCTTTGTGTCCTTTGTGTCTTTGTGGTGAAAAGCCTTATTTCGCTCCCGCCCAAACGTCGAGCCGCACCGGCACCTCGTCATTCACCGTCACCAGCACGTTGTGTGGCACGGCGATCCCAAAATCCGGCATGTGGATTTTGAAATCAGTCGTCGCGTGAATGCGGCCGTCGG